>NZ_NEVM01000002.1:956034-1274712 GCF_002261225.1 Bordetella genomosp. 10 | reverse complement strand
GACGACAACGCCAGCCTGAAGGGCGGCACGACCGCCGTGCCTATCGCCATCGCCGGCGACGTGACGGTCGCCGGCGGCGCCACCCTGGGCGGCAACCTGTTCGTCCAGGGGACCTTGAACGGCGCGGGCGGCATCGTGAGCCCCGGCAACTCCGTCGGCACCCAGAGCTACGCCTCGATCGCCAGCTTCGGCAGCACCTACAAGGCCGAGGTCAATGCCGCCGGCAATTCCGACCTGGTCATCGCCAGGACGGGCGACATCGACCTGTCCGCCACCCATCTGACGGTCGCCCAGGAAAACGGCAATGGCGGGTACGTGTTGAATCACGACTACACCATCGTGCAGACCGTCGATGGCCTCGTCAGGAACCAGTTCGCCAGCGCGCAACTGGACGACAGCTTCGCCAATACGCTGGTGGCCCTGGACCCGGTCAAGTATGCCGCCAAGGACGTGACGGTCAGCTTGTCCGTCGATCCGGCGAAGGTCGCGGCGGTGCGCGCGGGCCTTTCCTCCAACCAGAACCACACGCTCGATGGCGTGATCTCCGTGGCGGGACGGAATGCCGCCGCGGACGCCGCGCTGGCTTCCACGGGCACCCGGAGCGCGTTGAACGCCTTGTCGGGCGAGGTGCACGCCAGCACCCAATCGGCGCTTCTCGATGCGAGCAATATCGTGCGGGACACGGTCTCGGACCGCCTGCGCGGAGGCGCGGGCGCCGGGCTGTCCTCGCCGAACTCGCCCTTGTGGGCGCAAGTGGTGGGCGATTGGCGGCGGATGGGCGGCGACGGCAATACCGCGCGGGTGAGGAACTCGCTGGGCGGCATCTTCCTGGGCGGCGACACCCACGTCGGCGCCGGCTGGCGCGTCGGCGGCGCCTTGGGCTACACCGACGGCGACATCAAGGTCGATGATCGGTCGTCGAAATCCGACGTCAAGAGCTATACGGCCGTCATCTATGGCGGCAATCGCTGGGCGACCGGCAACGGCAGCCTGGACCTCACGGTGGGCGCGGCCTACACGCGGCATGACATCGATACGAGGCGCTCGGTCACGCAAGGCGGCGACCAATCCCTGAAAGCCAGCTATCACGCCGATGGCACCCAGTTGTTCACGGATCTGGGATACGCCTTCGCGCTGGGACAGTCCGCCTCGGTCGGGCCCTATGCCGGCCTGGCCTGGATCAACCAGCACGCGGACGGTTTCAGCGAATCGGGCGGCCCGGCCGCGCTGAAGGGCAGGGGACAGACCGACAACGTCACGACGTCCACGCTGGGCGTGCGCGGCAAGGCCACGTTCGACCTGGGCGCGCGGACGGCGACGCTGCTCGGCGGAATAGGGTGGCGGCACGCCGCCGGCGACGTCGATCCGAAGCGGCGGCTGTCGTTCATCCAGGGCAACGGCGCCTCCTTCGGCGTCACCGGCGCGCCGATCGCCCAGGACGCCGTGGCGCTGAACGTCGGCGCCGAGATGCAGCTAAGCAGGAATGCCGCCATGGGTTTGAGCTACAACGGCCAGTTCGGCGGCGGCAACATCGATAGGGCAGGGTCGCTGTACCTGAAGGTTGCGTTCTGAGTCCAGGCCCGGGCGCGGCGCTTACTGGTCGATCCGTATGTTCTGCTCGCGTACGATCTGCTCGTAGCGCCGCATCTCGCCATCGACCGTGTCGCGCAAGGCCTGCGGCGTGCCGCCCACCAACTGCCAGCCTTGCACGTCCAGCGTGTTCTTCACCTTTCGATCAGCCATGGCCTTGGAGAAGAGCGCGTTCAGCCTGTCGACGACAGGTTGGGGCGTGGCCGCGGGCGCGAAGATGCCGAGCCAGTTGTAGTTGACGTAATCCGGCAGGCCGGATTCCTTCACGGTGGGCACGTCCGGCATGATGGACGATCGCTTGCTGCCGGTGGTGGCGATGGCGCGCACCTTGCCGGACTTGACGTATGACTGCCCGGTGGCCGCGCTGATCAGGAAGACCTGGATTTCCCCGCTCGACACCGCCGTGACGGCCGCGGCGGTGCCCTTGTAGGGAACGTGCAGCAGCTTGATTCCGGCCTGGTGGCTCAGGAGCTCCATGGCCAGATGCTGGGAGGAGCCGATTCCCACGCTGCCGTAGGCGAGCTTGCCGGGTTGGCGCCTGGCCTGCTCGATGAGGTCCTTCACGGAATGGATGGAGGAAGCGGTGCTGACCAGGATGACGTTGTCCAGCGTGGCGGCGCGGATCACGGGCGCCAGGTCATGCCGCACGTCGAAGGCGGTTTTCTTGTAGATCAGCGGGTTGGTGGCGATGGAAGACTGGTCGACCATGAAGGTGTACCCGTCCGGCGCCGACCGGGCCACGTAGTCGCCGGCGATCAGGCCCGCCGCGCCGGGGCGGTTCTCCACGATGACCGCCTGTCCGGTGTTCTCCGCGATCTTCTGTCCCACCACGCGCGCGAACAGGTCATTGCCGCCGCCGGGCGGGTAGGGCACGATGAAGTGGAGGGGCCGCGAGGGAAATGCCGGGTCCGCCTCGGCGGCCTGGCTACAGGCAGGCACGACGCAGGCCGGGGCCAAGGCGAGGGCGGCCAACAGGCATAACAGGCGCGGCAGGGCGTGCTTCAATTTTTCCATCGTATTGTCTCCTCTAGTCGTTGTCGCGGGTATGCGCCGCGCCGTCACACGCGCCCGACCGCCGGTAGTATGCCGTCCTTGACCCAGTCCTGGCGCGGCACGCCTTGGCGCACCCAGCGGTCCAGCGCCGGATCGAAATCCCCCATGTCGCGCAGCTCGATCCAGATCCGCAGCATCAGGCGTTTGTGGCCGTCGCCGTCGACGAAGGCGGTGCGATAGTGCAGCGCCATGTAGTTGTTCAATAGCTGGATATCGCCGCGCTCCAGTTGCATGTCCATCCGCACCTCCGGGTCTGTGCCCAGGCGCTCCACGTAATCCAGCGCCTCGCGTTGCAGCGGGGTGAGGGCGATGCCGCGCTTGGCGGCGCCTTGCCGGATCTTCTTGCCGTGGAACCAGGACCGCAGACGGCCGTCCCGATAGCTGAATACCGGGACAGGCGCATCCGAGACCTCGTCGGGATCGCCGGTGGGGCCTTCGCCGCGCAGGTCGTGGTAGTAGCCCTCGTACAGGGCTTGCAGGTACTCCGGCTTGTCGCGCAGCATGCGGTTGTAGATTTCCATCATGCTGACGATCACGCTGGTGCCGCCTTCCTTGGCGCGGTCCACGCACAGCAGGCCGACCACGTCCGCCAGGTCCGCGTGCGGCGGTTGCGCCTGCGCGGTCACATAGCTGCGCAGGTTCGAATCGCCCAGGTTCTTCGGCGCCTTGTCGGCGATCTCCTCGATCAGGGTGCCCAGGGCGTTCTGCGAGACCACCGTGCCCAGATGCACGGACAGGCCCCAATAGATGGTCTTCAGTTCATCCAGCGAGTAGCGGCCGACGTCCAGGCCGCGCAGCAGCGCGAAGCCGCGGCCGTTCTTGATTTCTTCCTCGCACCGCGCGAGCCGCGGGCCGAGGGCGGGCAGGGGGAACCCGGCCGCGCCGAAATGGCCCCACGCCAGGCCGGCGCGCTGGACGCCGCGCAGGGCGGCGTCGATTTCCTCGCATTCGTCGGGTGTCAGGCGCGTGATCCAGTCATCGCTCTGCGCCAATGTCGCGCCGGTCCACGTCATGCGGGACGGCACCGGTTCCTTGAGCATTTCGGGCATATCGTGTGTCCTGTCGATCCAGCCTGGCGAAAATTTAATCATCGCCATCCATTAGGAACAATCGCTGAATTCTTATTGATTCATTAGCTGGAGTCGTATTATCTTGACCGTTTACTTTCCCGGGCGACGAACGCCATGCGCAACGTTTCGCTGAGACAGATCGAGGCATTTCTCGTGGCGGCCGAAAAGCTGTCCTTCAGCCGCGCGGCGGAAGCCATGAGCGTGACGCAGTCGGCGTTCTCGCAGTTGATACGCGAACTCGAATCCAAGCTCGACGTGCGGCTGTTCGATCGCACCACGCGGCGGGTGCGCCTGACCGAGCCGGGCCAGGTGCTGCTGCGCAAGATGAAGCGCGGCGTGGCGGAAATCGACGACGCGTGCGAGGAGGCCCGCGCCATCGCCCGCGCCGAACACGGCCATCTTTCCGTGGCCGCCTTGCCGTCGCTGGCCATCGGCATCGTCATGCGCACGCTGCAGGCCTTGCACCGCGCCCATCCGCAAGTCACCTTCGACATCCGCGAAGACTTCAACGGGGCGCTGTTGCAGCGCGTGACCGCCGGGGACGCGGATTTCGCCGTCTGCGCCCACAGCGCCATGGCCGCCGACCTGGATTTCGAATGGCTGTTCGACGACGAGTTGGTGGCGGTGATGGCGAAATCCCAGGCGCGCGGCCTGCCTGGCGTGCTGCCGTGGTCGGCGATGCACGACAGGCCGCTCATCATGACCTTGAACACCTCCAGCACCCGGGAGCAGGTTTCGGCCGCGCTGGCGCGCAATCGCGTGCGCACGCCGCATGGCTACGACGTCGCCAACATGTTCACGGCGCTGAGCATGGCGCGGGCGGGCTTCGGCGTCACGTTCCTGCCGGTGCGCGCGCTGTGCGAGGTGGACATGAAAGGACTGGCTTGGCTGCCCATGGCGCCGCCGGCGCCATTCCGTCCCATCGGCATCTGCCGCCGCCGCGACCGCACGCCGTCGCCCGTCACGCTGAAGTTCGAGGCCTTGCTCAGGGAGCAGGTTGCCCAGCATCGTGGTTGATAGGAGACCGAGCCCCCTGGCGCTGGAACCGAGATAAGCCGCATAATGTATATTATGTAAAGTTAAATATAGCCCAAGAATACGGACGAGCCAGCCTATTGGATCTGACGGCGGGAGCGCTTCTCCGCCAAAAGCCCGCATGGCCTCTACTTCATTTCGCGCCAGATTGTCAGCCAAGAGCAAGATCAATAGGGAAATTTATATTCGACATCGATTTCCGCATCGAGCCGTGCGCTGCTGGATTTCTTCCAGGATACGACCCTTTCCAGGCTTGACCGATATTGGAGCAGCAACTGCGCCGCTTTGATGTGCTGAAGCCTCTCCCGGCCGTGCCAGCACTCGATGACAAGATGATGTTCGTGTTCAAGTACGCGTATCGCCGCGTCGCTCATCGCCAGGCAGGCTTCTGCCCAGAGATCCGCATCGACCGACGGGACTTCCCCCGCGACCGGGCGGCGGTGATCGGCGTACAGATATGCGACGGCGTCCATACCCGTGACCGGCTGCGCGCTGTCGGATGACCGGCGGAACAGATAAGCAGACACGAAGTGCGACGCCACCGCTGCGTGCTTCCATTCGATGGTGTCCCGTCTTAGATCTGTCGCATTTCTTCCGTGGCAGAGCGCCCCCAAAACAGCGGCAAGAAGATCCGGCATCGTACAGCGCAGCCTCATGCCGATCTCACGTAAATCACCCACCAAGGGTTCGCACAAGACCATCGGGACGCGGTTTTCTATTGTGACTTGAACGTACGCGCCATTCTCCTGTTTCGCCATCGTGGGCACTACAGGCCTATCGGTCCCTGCCATTTCCCTTCCCCCACCGTTCGTATCGTGAGTGCAGAAGTCAAGCGCGGACAAGGCCGCGCGCTGGGCGAGCAAAATACGCCGAATCAAGAATAGGAATAATTATTATTCATGATATTGCGGTCAAGACCCGGCCACAAGTCTATTCAACAGGATTAAAAGGACGAGAACATTACAGATCATGTCAAGGGTGCATGCGCACACCCCTTGAATGAATCGTGGGGAAATAGTCGGATACCGCGGCGCATGCGTTTGAGCAGGCGCTTCCCTACCTCAGCCCCGGCGTGCGCCGCTTATGTTCTGTCGCGCTTGCGGCGGCTGGCAGTCCCGCCCGTCGCGGAGCCCTCGGTCTTGACAGTACCCAGGTTTTTCGTGGGTTTGTCACTGACCGCCCCGCCCATGCGATTGCGGCACTCCGGACAGATGCCGTACAGCGCAAGCTGATGGTCGTGCAGAAGATATCCCAGCTCCTCGGCGACCGACTTCTGCCGCGAAACCATGATCTTGTCGTAGAACTCGTCGACGCGGCCGCAATTGATACAGACGATGTGGTCGTGCGGCCGACCTTCATTGAGTTCGTAGGTCACCCGTTCCGCGTCAAAACGGCTGCTGCGCAGCACGCCAGCTTCCTCGAATTGCTGCATGACCCGATAGACGGTCGCCAATCCCACGTCGATCCTGCCATCGATCAGTCGCTTGAACATCTCGTCGGCGCTGAAGTGTACGGACTCCTGGCGCTGGCCGGAAGTGGCCGCCGCGTGCGCCCGCTTCTCCTGCTCAGCCTGGAAAATTTCCAGAATGGCGACGCGTGGCACCGTGGCCCGCATACCCAGGCTTAACAGCTCTTCACGCACATCTTGCTTTGTTCTCATCGTAGTGAAGTGATAATTACTTATTTCCCGACGCCTATGCCCGCCCCGCGCCGACCCAGGAGCAACTGACATAAGCGTACCACCATCGGGGAATAAGAGCGTCCTGAATGTCACATCGATGTGACATTCGCGGTTTTGAACGCATTTTTCAAAGCCGCTTGCCATGCTCCGCTGTCATGGCTGGTATCGTCGGTCCCGTCCAGGAAACGGATGGCAACCCCTGCCCCGTCCATGAACTCCACGACCTCATAACGGTGATCGGCGCTACGGAACAGGCGCGCCCGCGCAAGCGCGGGACGATAGATATGCAATTCGACGCCGGGCCCGGCCAGGCTGAAAAAGCCTTGCCCCAGTTCGTGCGCACGCTCGATGTTCCCCGTATATAGCTGGCTTAATCCTCGATTGCCAACGACCGCGGTCACTCGGACGTGACGTTCCACCAGAGCCGTTACAAAGGCATCGAAGACCGAAATGTCGAGGTCTCGCACGATAAATCCCGCGTGATCGTCGACATCCGTCGAAGCGTCCCCCACCTCGAAGGCTCTCTCCAAGGTCGCATGATCGTGGATATTCTTCCACGCAAGCGCCCCCTGCGCTGCCGGCGGCCGGATAGCATCGCTGCGTGTCCGGGGCAGTTGCGCAGGCGGCTGGAAAGCATGCACGTCTCGATATTCCCGAGCCATGCGATCAAAGGCCGCGTCGCCATCCGGCGCGTTGAGGATAATCTTGGTGATCGAATCTCCATGCAGGTCGTAGGCTTGCAGGCTGCGCACGGGTTTGTGGTCCTTGCCGCTGTAATGGGTCACGGCAAACACGTAGCCCCAGCCCGCCCAATGAGGAGCCAATGCCACCGGCGCTTGCGCACCGGGTGACGTGCGCTCGCTGATGCCGTTCTCATTCCGGGTCACGGCGATCACGGGTCCGAGCGTGTCCAGGCGTGCCCATATCTGTTTCAGCGCCGCGGGATCCGTACGTAAGGGAACGACGTCCGGGCCTATCTCCGTGGCGAGCAACTCGACCTCCGATACATGCAATACCCGCGCCGCATCGCGGGCATTGAGCGCCGGCTTGAGGGCGCGCAGGGTTTCCCATTGCGCCTTCAACGGTTGTTGCCGGCATGCGTCATCGCATGCTGTACGGATGCGCTGCTGAATGTCCGTCCAGCGATCCACACTGGCGATATCCTGGCCGATGGCGAGCGCTGGCAGCGCGGCGGCAAGCGTGCATGTGAGCAAATGGCCTGCAAGCTTTATTGCACCATGGGGCGGAACGAGGCGTAGGAACAAGATAGTCTCCGGAAAGGGAAGTCGATCAGGCGTACTGCTGCCTGATGGCTCATGCTGCTGCCTAATGGCTGAGCATCGCGCCAGGATGAAGGATCCGTACGCGCAGCCCGGGATCCACCTTGATTTCCTTGGGAACGAATCGCCACGCGGTCCATTGCTGTTGCGCGTACCGCAGCGTGCCGACGCCGAATGCGGGATTGGCTGGGTCATCGGACTCTCCGGACGCCAGCATCGTCCACGCTCGGGGGCCGGCGCTGCCGAAGGTCACAACCTGCAGATAGCTGTTGCCCTGCAACTCGGAAGCCTCACCCGGCCCCTGCGCGTCCTTGCTCCAGACCGCGCAGGCCGATGTGAAGTAGCCAGGTCCGTCGCAGCCACCGTATAGCGGGATACGCGTCTGGGCAATATCGATGAATAAGGCGTCTCCACGCGTGGCGTCCACGGGCATGCCGGCGTCGCGCAGGGCGAGGACGGCCGCCCCCAAGGCCTCTGCCGCGACGTCGCTGTCGGCGTTCAGGTCCGCCGGCGTGTCCAGGGGATGGGCGGGATCAAAACCACGTCGATACAGCGTGGCGCCATCCTGCCTGCTCAGTCGATTCCAGAAGGCATCCCACAGCGGAGGGCCCCGGTCGCCAGCGCGAGCGCGGCCCCTCCAGTGGCGCAAGACCTCGCACGCCGGCCCCAACGCGACCTCGATGGGCGGATCATAGACCTTGCCGGTGTAGGGATCGCCGGCCACCCGCACGCTCGACCGCTGGCAGATGCCTTGCACGGCTTGCGCGCGAAAAAGCAGCGCGGACATCGCATCCGAGCTCAAGGCGAGATCGCGTAGCGCGGCCGGGCTGACGTTGCGCATGCCCTCGCCATGCGGCGCCCGCATGGCTTGATCGATCAGCCGGAATCCCTGGCGTTGCCTCAGCGTCAGTGCCTTGCGTTCGGTGCCCAGTACCGAGGGATAACCCTCAAGCAGCGCTTGCGGATTGGGCAGCCAATGGCTGTTATTCATATTCGCGACGTAGTCACGCCGCCACAGACCGGGCATCTTCTCCGCGGGCAGAGCGCCAGCCTGCGCGGCATGCGGGTCGTTCGCCCAGTCGCAGGCCGAGCGCGAGCCGTCGAGGACAGGCACGCCGGGCATTTTCCGGGTGACGGCTTGCCCCAAGGGCGTCGTGCAGCCTGCCGCGAGCGTGTCCGGGACATTGGGCACCGCGCCAATATCCGCATACCAGGCACGGCCATCCTTGCGTCCGACGGCCAGGGTGTTGACCCAGGGCATCGCCGCATACTTTTTTTGCAAATCGACGAATTCGTCCAGGGAGCCGGCCCGCCCCCACGCGAGGAAATTCTGGAAGATGCGATAGTTATCGGCGTTCACGTCCCTGATGACGAATACCCGCTCTGGCGTCGACGCAAGCGCCGGTGACAACGTGCTCAGGTCGACGACTGGCCCTAAGCGGGTCTGCTGAAACGTGCGCGCCACCTGGCCCATGCTACCGTCCGGCTGGCGCACCGGGACGGTCAGCGTGATCTCGTCCAGCGCGATACGCTGGCCATCGACCAGATAATGACCTGGATCTCCCGCCGGGCGCCGCAGCTCATACAGGCCGAAACGGCGCGCCGCGGAGACCGTATGTGTCCAGGCGACGGCGTTGTTGAAACCGATCATGATCACTGGCACGCCAAGGAACGAGACTCCGCCTACGTCGATCTGCCCCGGAATGGTCAACTGCGCCTGGTAGAAACGGTCCGGGCCGGTCCAGAACCAATGCGGGTTGCCGAGCAACAGCCCATGCGCCACGCCTGTCGCCTCGCTGCCCAGCGCGATGCCGTTGCTGCCTATGCCCGCGTGGCGGCCGGCTTGGAACCACGCATCATCGATGCCGTCGGCGCGCGCCAGTCCGCGCGCGGCCCGCGCGTCCGTTCGAGCTCCCCTGGCGTTATCGGATGAAGACCCGGTCACCGGCACACCGGCCGCGATGCCTTTGATGAACGCCATGTACCCACCGGCAAGATTGGCTGCGTACAGGCGGCGATAGACATCAGTCGCGTCGATCGGCCGCACCCACGCCTGATTGGCACATGCCGCGTGCGTCCGATCCGTTGAACGCTCCGCCAGGTAGGCGTCGTAGCCCCTCGCATAACCATCTATCAGGTCACGAAGGTCGGCGGGCTGGGCCGCTGCGTAGGCCTGCAAGCGCGCGGGCGTCTGCAGCAAACGGAAGAAGAAATCCGAGTCCAGGTTGTTCGGTTCACCCATGGTCGAATGCCATGCGGCCTTGCCGTCGGCACCGAAATAGCGTGATCGTTCACCCCGGTAAGTGACGAAAGCCTCGGCCAGCGTGCAGAGATTGTCTTCGGCTTGCACATACCCATAGCCGTAGCCCAGCCCGCGCCAATCTGCCGCCTTGATATGCGGAATGCCATCGCTGGTGCGGGCGATTTCGACGGCTTGCGCATCAATCGGCTGCGTCGCGCTCGCGGCGGCGGTTTGTCCGGCGCCGACCATCCCCGCAATGAAGACGGTGGCAGCCGCCGCGTACCGCCTGGTGACAACGCTTCCCGCCCCGCCATTACGTACGCCCACCTGCTTCTCCCAGCCAACCTCTTGAAAGTGGAATGATTCTACTTCCATTATTTGACGAAGCAAGCCGCCAGCCGAAATGAACCGGGTCAAATCCGCGCCTAGTGGCTTTCCCTGAGCCTGCGCGAACAAGGATGGAAAGAGTTTCAAAGAGTGTTATACAATTTAAATACTAACGATTCCTATTTTGATTACTTCGTCTTTATCCCCGGACGCCTCATGGCCGCAGGCTGGGCTGCCGACAGGGATCCCCGTTCCGGAACCGGGAGACACGCCGCTCCTGCCCTTAAGGGTGTCTGGTTATCGTGTTCGAGCGCTACTACAAAGAATTGAGCGGGTTCTTTTCCCGCTCCCTCAAGGACCGCGAGGCTGCCGCCGACGTGGTGCAGGAGTGTTATGTACGCGCCCTCGCCATGGACACAGGCGGGATGGCGATCGAAAATCCGCGTGCGCTGCTTTACCGCATCGGCAAGAACATCATCATCGATCGCTCGCGGCGGCAAGCCGCGGAAGACCGCTTCCTCACATCCCTGGGCGTGGTCACGGGCGTCGACAGCCCTTCGGCCGAGCAACACGTCATGTGGCGCCAGCGCCTGAGTGGCTTGCTCGCCCGCTTGCAGCGCATGCCGCCCAAACGACGCGATGTATTCATCCTGGTGCGGATTTACGGCTACAGTCATGCTGAAGCGGCGGCGCATCTGGACTGCACAGTGGCCGCGGTAGAAAAACACGTCGTCCGAGCGGTGATCGACTGCGGGGATCTGGCGCTTTATTGACTTGATTATGACTTCCCCGATAGTCCCGGCCGCCCTTGGCGACCTGTCTTCCGCGGCGGGCTCGAAGCCCGCGCCATCCTCCCCGGACTGTACCGCCGCGCCAGCGGCGGGATCCGCTAGCGCACGCAAACTGCTGGAACGGGCCGTGTTGCTGCTGGCTCGTACACAGGGTGGTTCCACCGACGTCGCGCGCGCCGCATCCCTCGAACTGGAGCGCTGGCGCGCGGCCGCGCCAGCCCACGAAGAAGCCTATCGCCGCGCGACGGCGCTATGGTCCGCCACGTCCGCTGATGAACTCCAAAGCCAGGTCGGCTTGCCAGTGGGCCAGGCGGAGCGGCGGGCCCAGGCTCGCCAGAACCGGCGCCGGGCGCTCACCCTGTTGGGTTTGACGGGGATTTCTTTCTTCACGGCCGGATCGACGCGCTCGTATTGGTCGCTGGCGATTCCGCGGGTCCTCGAAACCGCCCGCAGCGAAATGGCGACCGAAACGCTACCCGACGGCACGGTAGTGGATCTGGCCGCCCGGACGCGGGCAGTCGTTTCCTATTACCCCGACCGCCGCGAAGTGCGCCTTGAAACGGGCGCCGCGCGTTTTCAGGTGCGGCATGATCCCGACCGTCCTTTTTTCGTTCAAACGAATTGGGGACACGTCAGGGTTCTGGGCACGATCTTCACGGTGTCGGCCCACGGCGCCATGGTCGTCGAGGTCGCCGAGGGACGCGTTGGCGTCTGGGCCGGCGGCCCGGACGCGCGGATGATAAGCGCGGAGACCGAGCCGCCGGTCCTGCTGATCGCGGGGCAGCGGGTACGAGCGGATGCGGGCGGTTTGGGCGTTCCAGGCGTGGTTTCCCCCGCCGACGTGGGCGCCTGGCGCCGTGGCTGGCTCATCTTCGACAATGAGCTTTTATCCCGCGTGGTCGCGACCTGGAATGATTACCTCGATCCCCCCTTCAAGCTGGATCCCTCCGCCCTGAGCGATCAGTTACGGCTGACGGGCAGTTTTCCGATCCGCGATCCAGAGGCTTTTCTGTCCAGCCTGCCTGGCATCCTGCCGGTGCGGGTACAGCGGTCCGCGACCGGGGTTGCCCTCATATCGGGTCGCCGCTGACTCCGTTGTCCAGGGCCAGGCCAGGGCCGGTAAAAATAATTGTCCGGGTTTCCGGTTTTCGTGCGTCTTCACGTTAGAAAACACCAAGACTCAACCCTCGGAAACCGTAAGACATGCCGACTCTCTCCCCTCGCGCCAGCCACCGCGCGGCGCTCGCCGCCCCTGCCCGCCTCTCCCCTCGTTTCTACCGTTTGTCCTTGCTGACGTTCGCTTGCGCCATGGCGTTCGCCGCTGCGGGCACCAGCCGGACGGCGCATGCGCAGCAGGCCACCAGCCCCGCCCTCGCGTCCGTGCGCCAGGTCGCGCTGCCGGCGCAACCCCTGGGGCAGGCGATCAACGCGCTGGCACGCGAATGGGACGTAGCCATCTCCATCGATGCGTCGTTATCCAACGGCAAGTCGGCGCCGGCCGTCCAGGGGTCGATGACGCTGTCGCAAGCCCTGTCGCGAGTATTGGCGGGCAGCGGCCTAGTGGCGGTTTCCAGCGGTTCGGCCGTCATCATCCAGCGGCCATCCAGCGCGCAGGGTGCCACCACGTTGCCCACTGTATTGGTGACCGCGGAAGGCGCCGTCGCCAATTCCATGAATCTGCAGCAGCCGGTGGCCAGCGGAACCCTAGGCAACCGCTCGCAGTTGGACACGCCCTTCTCCACCACCATCGTCAGCAGCCAGGAGATCGAGAACCGCCAGGTCACGACGCTTGGATCCCTGTTCGCGGGTGATGCGTCCGCCGTACCCGCCGGCGCCACGTACAGCGGTCGTCCCAACTATCTGCAAGTGCGCGGTTTGCGCCTGGATGATTCCAACGGTGCCAAGATCAACGGTTTGCCGGTGGTCAACTACGGGGTCGAAATGCCTTACGAGCAATTCGAACGCGTCGAACTGCTAAAGGGCCTCTCGGGCTTCATGTACGGTTTCGGCAGTCCCGGCGGGATCGTCAATTTCGTCACCAAGAAGCCTCCCGTCGGCGACAAGCCCGTGCGCAGCATCGACATCGGTTACACGTCGGACCATGTGTGGAGCCGGCACATCGATCTGGGTGACCGCTTCGGCAATGACGGCCGCTTCGGTTACCGGTTGAATGCGACCCACGAAGAAGGCACCACCTACAACAACGGCAAGATCAATCGTGACTCGGTTTCGCTGGGGCTGGATGCCCGTCTGACCCCGGACCTGCTCTGGACCTTTGACGGCCTGTACCAGAAGCGTCGCGCGGAAGGCACAGTCTATGTGAATACCAGCTCCTTCACCGGCGCCTCGCTGCCTTCGGCGCTCAATGGCCGAACGAACCTGACCTCATCGGACAATTCGCCGAACAAGACAGAGTTCTACATGATGTCGACGGGGCTCCAGTATTCCATCAATGCCGACTGGAAAATCAGCACCAACTACAGCTATACGCGGACCAAGAAACGTTATCAGGAGGACTATCTCTACCTGCTAACCGAAGGTGGAGATTATCGGGAATCCGTCTTCGACTGGGCCAACAACTTCGGCTTCCACCAAATGCAGGTCATGGCGGACGGCAAGGTCAGGACGGGCCCCATCGAGCACCAGCTGGTCTTCGGCGCGCAACGCATCTCCCAATATACCGACACGGCCAGCAACGGCTCCTTCGGCAGCATAGGCACCGGCAATCTCTACGACGACAATACGAACGTCTATAACGTGACGCGCATCCCCCAGACCTATCGCGCCATCGATATCCGTCAGAACGTGCTGTTCGCCAGCGATACGGTGAAATTCAACGACCAGTGGTCGCTGATCGCCGGCGGCCGCTACACGGACTACCAGCAAAAAGGCCGCAACAAGGCTGGCGATGTGACGTCGACGTACACCAAGAACCAGGTGTTCACACCGACACTGGCCCTGATGTACAAACCCCTGGCCACCACCACGATCTACGGCAGCTACGTCGAGTCACTGGAAGCCGGCACCATCGTCAGCCCCATATACACGAACGCGAATTCCGTACTCAGTCCGCTCAAGAGCAAACAGTATGAATTCGGCGTCAAGACCGAGCAGGACGACTGGAGCGCGACGGCCGCGCTGTTCCGTATCGAGCGCGGCGCGGCTTACGTGACGCCCGACAACACCTACGTGCAGGACGGCCGGGTGCGCTTCCAAGGGCTCGAACTGGGGTCCATCGGCAAGTTGACGCGCGCGTGGACGGCAGGTGCCAATCTGATGCTGCTGGACTCGGAGTACCGCCGCACGGCGTCGCTTCAGGAAGGCAACCGGGTGGCGGCGGCACCGCGCTACGTGGTGGCGCTGCAAACGTCCTATGACATCGGCGCGGTGCCGGGGCTGAGCGTGGGCATGGACGGCAAGTACATCGGCCGCTCCAACCTCAAATCGAACGGCACCCTGCCGATGCCCAGCTTCTGGGTGTTCAATGCAGGCGCGAGCTACCACACGCGCGTCTCGTCCTATCCCGTCACGCTGCGGCTGGCCGTGGACAATATCGCCAACAAGCGCTACTGGTACGCGCAGGGCGAGGATGGCCTGCTCATCGGCACACCGCGCACTGTCAGCCTGAACGCGAAAATCGAGTTCTAGGGCCATCTGGCGCAAGCTGCCATGCCGCCCGGCGCGGCATGGCAGGCGAGCGGATCAGCGGAGCTGATCCGCCATGACGTCATCGAGCAGCCCTTCCAGAACGCTCACGGCATCCAACGACCCTTGCGAAGTGCCCTCGCCCGCTTCCAGACGGCCGGCGAGCGCCGACAACGAGGCCGATGTCAGAATCGCGCTCAAGGGGCAGTCCAGCCCCAGGCGTTGGCGCATGCGATGCTGTACCCGCACCGCCATCAACGAATGCCCGCCCAGGTCCAGAAAGTTGTCTTCGCGGCCTACGGCGGCGATCCCCAATACCTCGCACCAGATGCCGGCCAGAGCCGACTCCATGGCACCGCGCGGCTCACCGCCGGCCTGATCGGCGCTGAGCACGGGGACTGGCAGGGCTGCACGGTCCACCTTGCCGTTGGCATTCAGCGGCAAGACGTCCAGCACCGTGATCGTCGCAGGCACCATATGCTCGGGCAGACGGCTGCGCAATGCGATACGTAGTGCGCGCCCGTCCCCCAGCCGCGCGCCGGGTATGGGAGCTACATAGGCCGCCAGGCGCTGCTTGCCCGCACCATCGGCCACCGCCTTGACCGCGGCGACCCGCACGTCGGGCAGCGCCAGCAAGCTGGCTTCGATCTCCGCCGGTTCGACACGCATGCCGCGTATCTTCAACTGATGATCGCTGCGGCCCAGATACTCCAGAGCGCCATCCCCTCGCCAGCGCGCCAGATCCCCTGTCCTGTAAAGGCGAGCCCCCGGTCTTCCCGCGGCATGCGGCACGAACCGGTCCGCGGTCTGTCCCGCCCGGCCCAGATAGCCCCGCGCCAGAGGTCCGCTCAGATACAGTTCGCCCCGCACCCCTGGCGGCATGGGGCGCAACCAGGGATCGAGCACATGCAAGCCGGCGCCGTTGATAGGCGCTCCTATGGGTGGCAGGGCCTCAAGCGCCGAAGAGGGAACTTCGTAATGACTGACCACATGTGTTTCCGTGGGTCCGTACTGGTTGTAGAGGCGGCAATCCGGATGCCTTGCCAGCCATTGCCGCAATGCGGGCGTCATGATCAAGGACTCACCCGCCGTCACGATCTGGCGCAATGCCACGCAAGGGACTCGGTGAAACGCCTGCGTCTCCATCAGGGCTTGCAGCACCGCGAATGGCAGGTGCATGCGTTCGACCCCCGCGGTGTCGATACGAGCGGCGAGCAGTTCCATGTCCCGTCGCTCGGCCTCGCTCGCTACCACCAGGCATGCACCGGCCGTCCAGGCACCAAAAATCTCCTGATAAGCGACGTCGAATCCCGGTGACGCAAACTGGAGCACCGACGAGACCGGTGGCAGCACGGCATCCTGCCAACGCAGCAGGTCGTCAAAAGCACCGCGAGGCATGGCGACGCCTTTCGGCTTGCCCGTGGAGCCTGACGTATAGAGTACATACATCAGGTTGAGCTCCTCGGCGCGCACGACGCGTTGTGCCACCCGTTCCACGTCTGCTGGTGGAAGCGCCGGGAGCGCCGGATCGTCCACGTCGATGACCCTAGCGCCGCCCGCTTCTTCGCTGGAGAACAATTCAGGGTGGGATCCGCGCACGGAGGAGCAAGTCAGCAGGACCGCCGCGCCGCAGTCACTGAGCATTTCGCGCAATCTTCCTGCCGGATGGTTCACGTCCAAAGGCACGCAGACCGCACCCGCTTCGTGGATGGCCAGCAGGCCGATGTACAGCTCCGCGCGCCGATCCATGGCCACGGCGACGCGCGACTCGGAAGTCACGCCCAAAGCGAGGAGGTTGCCAAGCAATCGTTGCGCGCGGGCGTGTAGCTCACCATAGCCCATCGATAGCCCGCCCACGGCCAGCGCCACGCGGGATGCGCTCCGCGCTGCCTGCGCGCGGCAGCGTTCGGCCAGCGCCGGCCCCGCGGCAACGGCGGCACCGCCCGAGGACCAGGCGGCCAGCTGCAAGGCATCCTGCGTATCGCGAAGATCCAGGTCATCCAGCGTGCGCACGCCCTCCATGGGCAGGGCCACCAGCAAGGCACGCAAGCGGCGCAGCAACCCGTCCACCGCGTCAGCCGCGATACGGGTCGGCGAGTAAAGCAGCCGCACGCGCAGCTGCCCCGAGTCAGACGCGACCAACGTGACGGTGTAATGGGTTTCCTCGTGGCTGGCGATGTTACGCCACGACAGGCCCGCCGATGCCTGCTCGCGCAAGGCCTGGTCGACAGGATAGTTTTCGAATACCACCAAGGTATCGAATAGCGAGCCCACCGAGGCTGGCGCCAGACGCTGGATTTCGTGCAGCGGCAGGGTGTCGTGCTCGCGGGAGGCAACGCCTTGCGCCTGCAATGCCCGCAGCCAGGCGCCCACGGGCTGCGCGGGATCCAGCGTGCTCGTCACGGGCAAGGTATTGATGGCGAGACCCAGCATCTCCTGCGCGCCGGGCAATTGGGCCGGTCGCACGGACGTCGTTGCCCCGAATGCCACATCGGCAGCGGCACAATAGTGATGGAGGAGCATTGCCCAGGCCCCTTGCATCACGATGCTCAACGTCACCTTTTCGCGGCGGGCATAATCTCTCAACGCCTGGCTGGCAGACGGGTCGAGCAGCAGCGTATGCTGATCGACCGCGCCGGACGGGGCGGAGGCGGCCCAGGCTTCTCCCAGGCGCGTGCCAACCGTCAAGGGCGCCAGCCGTTCACGCCAGTAGGCGCCTGCCGCTTCGGTGGGCCGGCTGTTCATCCACGCCAGGTAATCGCGATAAATGCCGTCCGTTGTGCGCGGGGGATGCGCGCCCTGGTAGCGCAACAGCACCTCGCCGAGGAAGCGCGATACGCTCCAGCCGTCCATCAGCAGGTGATGGAAGGTCCAGATCAGGTGATGGCTGCCGTCTACCATGGCCACCAACTTCACTCGCATCAGAGGCGCTCGCGCCAGATCGAAGCCCAGGGCCCGCTCGGCAACGGCGACCTGCCCCGGTTGTACGCCCACTCGCATTTCGTCGATCGGCACGCTTACGGTGGTTTCGATTCTTTGGACGACCTCATCACCCTGCATGAAGAAACTCGCGCGCAGGCCTTCGTGGTGGTTCACGGTGTCCTGCCAAGCCCGCCTGAAGCGTTCGACGTCCAGACCGTCGAGGTCCATGCAAAGCTGGTTCACGTACGCCGTACTGTCCGGTTGGGCGCGTGACTCGAACAGCAGCCCCGCCTGAAGCGGTGTGGGTGGATACATGTCAGGCGAGCCGGCCACCGATCGCGGTAGCAATGATTTCTGCTCGTTCCTCCCGGCCACTGCCGTGATGACCGGCGCAAGCCGGCGGATGGTCCGACGTTCGAAGAACTGGCGTGGCGTGGCGTGCCACCCCGCGCCGTGCAACCTCGCGATGACCTGCAGGGTCAGGATCGAATCACCGCCAAGGTCAAAGAAGTCGTCATCGATGCCCAGCGTGGCCAAACCCAGTACCTCGGCCCAGATAGCCGTCAGTTCGGCTTCGCGCACGGTGGACGGCGCCACGGGATCCTGTACGGCGAAGGTTGGCGCTGGCAGCGCCTTGCGGTCGATCTTGCCGTTCGGCGTCAGTGGCAAGGCGGTCAGCGTCACCACTGCCGCGGGCACCATGTATTCCGGCAGGCTGGCCGCCAGGGCGCGGCGCAAAGCGCTACCCTGGCGCGCGTCCGCCCCATCGGCTGCCGAGCCGGGGACGAGATCGACGGCCGCATATGCAACGAGCCTCGGGCCGGTCGGCCCGGGCGCGGTTACCACTACGGCGTCCCGGACGCCATCCTGCTTGCGCAAGACCATCTCGATCTCGCCGGGTTCGATACGATGCCCACGCAGTTTGACCTGAAAATCGCAACGTCCCAGATGTTGCAAGCGGCCCGCCGCGGTCCACGCCGCCAGATCGCCCGTGCGGTAGAGCCGGCCGCCGTTCGCGCCATAGGGATCGGGCAGAAAGCGCTCCGCGGTCAAGCCAGGGCGGCCGAGGTAACCGCGCGCTACGCCCGCGCCACCGATATAAAGCTCGCCTGGCGCGCCCCAGGGGGCCGGCTCCAACTGACTATCCAGGACATAAACCTGGGTCGCGGCAATCGGATGCCCAAGGTCGGGGTCTTCCGCGCCCACCAGGCCTGTCGTGGACCAGATCGTCGTTTCGGTCGGCCCATACATATTCCATAGGTCCACGCCCACTGCCCGCAGGCGCCCGGCAAGGTCCGCCGGCAACCCCTCGCCGCCGCACAGCGCCTTGAGATGCCCCCCCTGCCAACCGCTGTCCAGCAGCATGCGCCATGTCGTCGGCGTCGCCTGCATGACGGTAATCGACTTCTGTCCCAGCAGATTCGCGATGGCGGCCCCGTCGTGGCATTCATCAACCGTGGCAATGGTGCAGCGCGCGCCAACGGTCAGGGGCAAAAGCAGTTCCAGGGCGGAAATGTCGAATGAGAGCGAGGTCAACGCCAGCAGATGGTCTGAGGATGCCAGTCCCGGCGCCATCGCCATGCTCTGCAGGAAGTTCGTCAATGCACCATGCGACACCATGACGCCCTTGGGCTTACCCGTGGAGCCGGAGGTGTAGATGACATAGGCCAGTTGCTGTGGATGCACGGCGATACCGGGATCTGTCGACGGCCGGCCGACCCCGGGCGGGGTGTCTATCCGCATGCAATGCAGGGATTCTGGCAAAGGCCGCGGCAGCTGCGCTTGCGATGACGCGTCTGTCAGCAACAGGGCCATGCCGCTTTCCTCGATCATGGCGGCCAGACGATCCGCCGGATAGGCGGGATCCAGCGGCAGATAGGCCGCGCCCGACTTGAGAACGGCCAGCATGGCGACCAGCATGTCGATGCCGCGGTCCAGCGCCAGGCCTATCAATGCGCCTCGACCGGCCCCGGCGCCCAGCAGCTGATGCGCCAAGGTGTTGGCGCGCACGTTCAAGCTTGCATAATCCAGCAGCACCGTGCCCTGACTGAGGGCCACGCGATGGGGTGCCGCCCGGCAGACCTGCTCGAATTGCACGTGCACCGGCAGGCCCGGCGCCTGACTCGCCGCACCGCGCCCCCACGTCAGGACGTTGCTGCGTTCATCTTCCAAGGGCAGGTCCAGCGCGCGCACGAGCCTGCTGTCGCCTGTGCGAAGCGCCTTGACCAGGGCCGTCAGCGCCGCTGTCATGTGGCCGACAATACGTGCCGCCCCGACGGATTCCTCGATGTGGCCGACAAGCTCGAACCGGGTGCCGCTGTCGTTCACCGACATCGCGAAAGGATAGTTCGAGCGCTCGCGCGAGCCCAAGGCTTCGATGCCCTCCCAGGCCGCGGCATCCACGCCAGCGACCGCGGTCACATGGCGGTAGTTCAAGATGGCCGAGAACAAAGGCGCCCCACCGGGCAGGCCGCTGCTACGCTGAGCCAGCGCCAGACTGCAATGTTCATGGCGGATCAGGCCAGCGAGCGCGGTCTGGGTCTCGCGCAAGGCCGCCGTGGCATCCCGGCCTTGCATGCGTACGCGCAGGGGCAAGGTGTTGATGAACATCCCCACGGCTTGATGGGCGTCTTCCGCACCCGCCATGCGGCCAAATAGCACCGTGCCGAAGACGACGTCCTCGCGGTTGCTGATGCGCGCAAGGACCAGCGCCCAGGCCAAGTGAAACAGCGCGGCGGCGCTGCTGCGGTGTTCCCGCGCCATCGCGCGCAGGTCACGCGTCAGCTCCTCGTCCAGTACGGTCCGGTGTTCCGCGACCGAGAGGCCGTTGCCTTGCACGTCGGCCAGATTGAATGGCAAGGTGGATTCCGTCAGGTCACCCAATTGGGCGCGGAAGAATTCCGCGCCGGCGCGCTCGGCGCCGCGCATGGCGCCCACGAAACGGGTGAAGGATACGGGAGGCGCCAGGTCTTGCGGGCGGTCCGCGAGCAAGAGTGTCAGTTCGCGCACCAGCAGATCCTCGGACGTATGGTCCAAGGCCAGGTGATGATGAGCGAGTTTCAATAACCAACGATGGTTGGCGATGTCGTGTACCGCGTGCCCACGCAGTAACGGAGCCTCGCGCACGTCCATGCGATAGTGGCTCGGATCGGTACGCTGCTCGATGCGCGCCGCGGCGCCGTCTGGCGTTTCATCGGGCAAGGCAGGGAGCCAGGTCACCGGCAGGCTTGCGGCGCGCTGCACCCGCTGCACGGGCTGGGACAAGCCTTCCCAGTGTACGGACGTCCGCAGGATATCGTGCCTGGCGATGACCTGCTCGAAGGCAGCAAGGAAACGGTGCAGACGCCCGACAGTGTCGAAGGCCAGCAGGAAGGCAGTGACATAGACATCGCCCTCCTCCTGCATCAGGTGATGAAACAGGATGCCTTCCTGCAAAGGCGTCAATGGATGGATGGCCTGGAGACCTTCCATGCCGCCCGGCAGGCCGCTGGCCAGCTGATCGATTTGGGCTTTTGTCAGGCCGGCGTTATCCGCGGGTATGGCCGCGTCGGGCCGCGCATCCGGCTCGGCGGCGCGGTTTGCCTCAGCGCCTACGGCCGCCGCGAAATCCGCCAGCTCGGGATGTTGGAACAGCATACGAACATCGGCTTTCCAGCCCGCGCGCCGCAGCGCCGACATCAGCGTGATGGCCATGAGCGAATGGCCGCCGAGTTCGAAGAAATTGTCCTGCCGACCGATCGGCGTGACGCCCAGAACGTGCTGCCACACGCCGGCCAGCGCGATTTCACGTTCGCCGATCGGCGGGTCGTAGGCACGGCCGGCATGGGACGGTTCCGGCAGAGCGGCGATGTCGGCCTTGCCGTTGCGGGTCAACGGGAGCTGGTCGAGCACCTCGATGGCCGATGGCAGCATGTAAGCAGGTAGGCACTGGGCCAGGGCCTGGCGCAGCGCGGCCGCGTCCAGAGGCAACGCCGCGAGCGGCGGCGAGGAGCGCGTCGTCGCAGACAGCGCGGAAGAAGGCGTTATCGCAGGCGTCACATAGGCCAGCAGGCGCGCATCCGCGCCCACGCCACGGGCAACGACGACTGCCTGGCCGACGCCGGGCTGCTCCAGCAGCCGGGCGCGCACTTCCCCGACTTCCACCCGGTGGCCGCGTATCTTCACCTGCTGGTCGATGCGGCCAAGGTAGTGCAACTCGCCATCCTCCGACCAGCGCGCCAGGTCGCCCGTGCGATACAACCGCCCGCCGTCGTCGGCAAAGGGATTGGGGATAAATCGTTCGGCCGTCAGCGTCGCGCGCCCCAGGTAGCCGCGCGTGAGCCCCGCCCCGCTGACATGCAGCTCGCCCGACTCACCGTAGGACACCGGCTGGCCGGTCGCGTCCAATACGTACAGTCCCAGGTCGTCGATCGCCTCGCCGACGGGGCTGCCGGCCACACGAAGATCCTCTCCCACGATCTCCCGGTACGTCACGTGCACCGTCGTTTCCGTGATGCCGTACATATTGACCAGACGCGGCCCATGCGGTCCCTGCCCTGCTACCCAATCGGCCAGCATCCGAGGGTCCAGCGCCTCGCCGCCAAAGATCACCCAGCGCAGGCGCAGCGCGGGCAATTGCCCGCCCTCGTCCCGCGCTACGCCCTCGTCCTGGGCTATGCCTTCGAATAGTTCGGTGCGTTCCTGCTTCACCGCACCGTCATGCAGTCCAGGCACCTGGATCAATTGCCCGAACGCCGAGGGAGTCTGGTTCAGTACCGTCACGCCTTCCGCGCGCAGCAGCGACAGGAAACTCGCCGGCGCCCGCGCCTGCTCGGCGCTTACGACCACAAGGCGGCCGCCATGGCATAGCGCGCCAAAAATCTCCCAGACCGAGAAATCGAAGGCATAGGAGTGGAACAGGGTCCAGACATCGTCCGGACCAAAGTTGAACCACCGCTGCGTGGCCGCCAGAAGACGCGCGACGTTCCCGTGTGTCATCTGCGCGCCCTTGGGCACACCCGTGGAGCCTGACGTATACAGGACGTAGGCGAGATTGTCCGGCCTTATCGCGACGTCCGGCGCATGCGCCGGCAGCCTGGCGTCCAGGGCATCGACACACAGCCACTGCACCGGCCACGCCCGCGGCAGCGCCGCCAAGGTCGGCGTGTCGGAGACGACGACCTCGATCCCGGCATCGTCCACCATCTGTGTCAAACGCGCATGCGGATAGGCCGGATCCAGGGCCACATAGGCCGCGCCGGCCTTGAGGATGCCCAGCAGCCCCACGATCAGGTCCAGGCCGCGCCCCATCGCCAGCCCCACCCGCGACTCCACGCCGACACCCCGCGCGATCAAGCCATGCGCCACCCGATTGGCCGCCGCATCCAGCTGCCCATAGGTCAGCTGCTGGCGCGCACCGGCCTGGGCAGCATCCGGCATTGATACCGCCACGGCGTCAGGCCGCAACCCCACATGGCGGGCAATGGACGCGAGCACCGACGGCGCAACATGCGGTAGTGGCATTTCGTTCCGCACAAGCGCCCTGCCGTCCGCCTCCGGCGTTATCGTGACTTCCCCCAGGCAGACTTCAGGATTCGCCGTCACTTGGTGGAGGACGTGGATATAGCGGCGCAGCACTGCTTGCATACGGCCGTCGTCGAAACGGCCGGCGTCATACTCAAGACGTAGTTGCAGCGTCCGGGACGTGTTGATGGCCGATAGCAGCAGTTCAGTTTTTGCCCCCAGGGCTGCTACGGGCAAAAGCTCCCCGCGCAACCCTCCGATCGCGAATTCCCGCGATCCTTCCTGTACCGTATAGTCGAACATCGCCCGCAAGAGCCCGCTACCGCCGTCCGCTTCCTGCCCTGGAATACTATCCACGGCGACGCCGGCGTGACGCATCGCCGCGATTGCGTCACGACGCACCGCCGCGCACAGCGATGCAAACGTCTGTTGTGGCGCCAGATGGGCGGCATAGACCTGGGTCGTGACGAACAGACCAATGGTCGCGTGGGCGTCCTCGTCGTCACGCCCCGCGTACGGCACGGCAACGGGAAAGTCGGTCTGCCCGGCCAGCCTACCCAACAACAGCTGCCAGGCGGCCATCAGGATGACAAAGGGCGTGCAACGCAGCCGTGCAGCCAGCGCGGCGACGGCCTCGGCCTGCCCCTCGGAGAGCGTTGAAACCACCGTACCGGCGCTGGCCGGACGGTCGTGATCGCCACCCAGCGCCAGCAAGGGCAGATCTTCCCCCAGATACGCCGCCCAGTACCGGCGCTTGTCCGCATACGCCTCACTGGCGCTTTCTTCCAGCTCGCGCAGGGCGAAATCTCCGTATTGCAGCGCAAGGCCGGGAAGGCATGCCGACGCGCCCTTGCCCTGTGCCCCCTGGTAGGCCCGTACGAGGTCCTGGAAAAACAGCGCATTGGACCAACCGTCCGACACGATGTGGTGCAGGCACAGCATCAATATCGAGGTTTCATCATCCAGCTGCAGCAGGCGCGCGACCAACGGAGCGGGCTTGGTCAGATCGAAAACATGACCCGCCATCAGGTCGACACGCGCCTGCACCGTTTCGTCCTGAGCGAAAGCGGTCAAACCGGTCAAGTCCTCCCACGCGACCAGGACGCGCGCACCCGCCACGGGCTGTTGCCGCACGCCATCCGCCGTCTCCACGAAACGCGAGCGGAGGATGGCGTGACGGCGCAGCACGGCATCGAAGGCGGCCTGCAGCGCCTCGGCGTCCAGCGGCCCCGTCAAGCGGACGACGCGGCACAGGTTGTAGGCCGTCGATGCCGGATGGCGTTGTTGCAACAGCCAAAGCTGGCGCTGAGCTTGACTCAATGGATAGGAAGCCTCGATGTCCTCATCGTCATCCGCGTCCGCACGCGGTGGATCGCCTTCGACCAAGGCTCGCTGCAATATCGCCGGCGGTACTATCGCGTGCATCGTCGTCTCCAATACCGTGGCAGGTCGCAGAAGACCTGCCTGCTGTGTCGTGGGATCAAGCCGAGGGTGTGGCGCGAGCGAGCAAGCGGCCCAGCGCGGCCGCGCTGGGATGCTCGAACACATCCGCCGGCGTCAGATTGACCCCAAGCCGTTTACGCAAGCGCGCGACCAATTTGATGACCATCACCGAATGTCCGCCCAGGTCGAAGAAATCGTCTGTCGGCGTCACCAGCTGCGTACCGAGCAATTCGGCCATGCAGGCGGCGACCTGGTGCTCTATTGCGCCATCCGTCTCCTCATGAACCGCACGTGCGCTTGCGGCAGGTGCTATGGATCGGGCCAGTGCGGCGCGATCTATCTTGCCGTTATCCAGGCGAACGAAGCGCTCGACCGGCACGATGCTCGTCGGCACCATATACGCCGGCAACCGCTCGGCCAGCCACGCGCCCAGCGTGCCGACGTCCGCCCGCGCCGCCCCCGCCATGGGCAGGATGAAAGCTGTCAGCGCAACCTCGCCCCCCGCGGCCGGCGACGCCAATACCGCGGCCGTACGCACCGCGGAATGCTGCGCCAGCGCCGCTTCGATCTCGCCCGGATCGACGCGAAAGCCACGCACCTTGACCTGATGATCGATGCGGCCAATCAACTCGATGGCGCCTCCCGGCAGTCGTCGCGCCAGGTCGCCCGTCCGATAGGCTGGCGTTGGCAGACCCGCGTCGGGCGCCTCGACCCAGACGGGTTCCGATCGGGTATAGCCCAGGCAACGTTGTGCACCCGCGATGCAGAGTTCGCCCGTCTCGCCCTGAGCGACTTGACTCCCGTTGCCATCCAGGACGGCAACGGCGTTGCCGGCCAGCACGTCGGTCAGCGGGATTACGGGGGGTAATATGGGTAGCGTATCGACGCGGCTGACCATGACGCCCACGGTGGTCTCCGCCGGGCCATAGTGATTGAACAGCACGCTCGCCGGATTGCGCGAACGTATCCGCCTCACGAGCGCCGCCGTCAGGGACTCCCCGCCCAGCACGATCCTGGCGGGCGGCAGCAGCGTGGGTTCCTCCAATAACGCTTCCAAATGCGAGGGGACGATCTTGATCGCATTCACATCCTGCGCCCGCAGGAAAGCCGCGAACTGGCCGCCGTCCTTGACAATGGCATCGTCCGCGACAGCGAGATAGGCGCCGTTGCACAGCGCGCCAAACAAGGCCGTATAACCGAGATCGGCGGCAACCGAGCTGGTCAAGGCCCAGCGGTGTGTAGCGTCCAGATTCAAGGCGCTGCTGACAGCCTCGACATAATTGGCCAGGCTGGCGTGCGCGATGCGGACCCCTTTCGGCGTTCCCGTCGACCCCGACGTGTAAATGATGTAGGCGATGGCTCCCGCTTCCGTAGCCGCCCGTTCATCCGCCTCCACGCGTCGGTTGGCGTCATCGATGGGACGCTGGTCAGCGGCGGGCGCGGTGTTCAAACTATCGAAGCTCACCCTTGCGATTCCTGCCTCAGGCTCCTCGGCGCCCGCCGTTACCACCAAGCAGGCGCCGGCGTCCTGGATGACTTGCCCGCGCCGCTGCGCTGGCCAGCCGGGTTCTACCGGAACATACGCGGCTCCGAGCTTCCACAGCGCCAGGATGCCGACGATCAGGTCAACAGACCGCGGCAATTCCAATGCGACGACCGCGCCGGCCCCGACCCTCTGTTTGCTCAAGCCACGTGCAAGCCGGGCGGCCGCCGCATCCAGTGCACCGTAAGACAGTATTTGCTGCCTGTCGCCCACTGCCGGCGCCCCAGGTGTTTGCCGCATCCAGTGCGCGATCAGGTCCAGAACCGTCTTCCTTTGCGTCATGACGCTATCCTCATCAAGCCGGGGCTATTGCACTCGTTGCGTGCTTGCGTTCAGGCGTGCAGCTGCCGCGCGTCGCCGCGCGCCACCATGTCGCCCATGGCAACCGCGATCTTGCGCGGTCCCTCATAGGGATCGCGGGCATGGGCCACCCGCATGTTGTCCAGCAGCAGCACATCGCCGCGCTGCCACGTAAAGCGCACTGCGAGACGCTCGTAGGTCGCTCCCACCACCGCCATGGTGGCGTCGCTGATGGGGCTGCCGTCGCCGTAGTAAACATTGCGCGGCAAACGGTCCTCGGCCACCATGCTCAGCAGGCTTTCGCGTAATTCGGCGTCCAGGCTGCTGATGTGGTGCAGTTGGACCTGGTTGAAGAAAGTCGGCAGGCCCGTGCGTGGATGCACGATCACGGCCGGGCAGACCATGCGCGTGCGCAAGGCATCACCGTCCAGCCATTCCCATTGCGCGCCGGCTCCGCGCAAGCGGGTCTCGACCTGCGCGCGATCGGACGTGCCATAGAAATCCTGCCAACGAACGTCCAGGCCGCGTATGAAGTTGCGCACGTATAGCAGGTGTTTGCGCGCGAAATCCCGCGCCATGTCCGCGGGCAGCGCGCGATAGACGGCCTGGCAGTCGACGATGGGCGTTGCCCCACCGTGCGTCGACGGCAGCTCGCAGAAAAAGAGCTGGCGCCCAGGCCAACGCTCGAGGTGCGAGCTTTCGTTGTGGTACAGGATCATTTCCCTTTCCGGATACGGCGTGGACTGGTATATCTCCTGACCGCCCTCCTTCTTGGGCAGATCGCCATAATCGCCGTACAGTCGACTCACCATGCGGCTGGCAAAAGCCTCGAATTCGGCAGGTGTCTGCAAGGGGAATCCACGAAACAGGATGGCGCCGTGGCGCAACAAGGCTTCGTCGATATCCGCCTGGTTCGCGTCAGCCCAAGCGCAGGCGTCCAGCCCCCGTGCCGCCGCATATTCGATGACCAGGGGCATGCCCGCTGCTGTCATATCCATATCGTTTCTCCCTCCTAAGCCAGTGGGTCCAAGGTCTTTTCGGCACCGGGGCGTACCGCAAGCCGTGCCCGGCACGCCAGAAAATCAGGGTCCATTCTCAACAGCGCACCCGCTACGTCGCCCCACGCGGCAGCCAGGTCTTCGACCGCGGCGCTGGCGCAGACGCGAGGATCGAAGACCCAGTCCACGTCCAGACCATGGCCTTGTGGCGTCACGAACACCGTCAGGTCAAATTTCGCCGCGCCATATGGCGCCGGCGTGGGGACTATCGTCAGGCCGTCGAATTGCGGCACCGGTACGCTGTCTTGCATGACGAACAACACCCGCACCAGAGGATGCCGATCGGCAACGCCGAGCCGCTTTCTGGTCTTTTGTGCGGTGCGGGCAATGTCCTCATAGGGCAAGGCCTGATGATCGGCCGCCTCGGCAAAACGCCGGCGCAGGTCATCCAGATAGCTCGCCACAGTCATGTCGGAGGTCACGCGCGAGCGCACGGGCAGCACATTGACGAAGAAGCCGATCAGGTCCCCAAGCGCGGACGCATTGCGGCCGGCGACGTCCACCCCCAGAATCGCATCGTCCAGACCCTGCTTGCCGTGCATGGACAGACCCAGGGCGGCGAACAGGCGAGGAAACAGGGAGCCCGGGGCCAGGGTCTCATTGAGGGAAACATGTTGACGCAGTACGTAGCTGCTTCCGGCAGCACCGGGCCTGGCGTTCGCCGCGCCTGCTCCTTCCTCGCCGGGCTCTGGCGTATCCAGCGCGAACGACGGCACGTCACCAAGCGCCTCGCGCCAATACGTCTCCAGGCGGTTCCGGTTGCCGAGCACGGTTTGCTCGGCGTCCATGGCATAGTCGGCATACTGCAAGGCCAAGGGGGGCAGCGGGCTCGCCCTGCCCGCCCTGAAGGCGTTATAGAGCACGCCCAATTCGCGCAGGAATATGCTTGCGGAGGTGCCGTCGAAGATAATGTGGTGCACCACGAGCAACAAGGCATGCCGGTCGGCCGAACGGCGCACCACCTCGATACGGAGCAAAGGCGCCACGCCCAAGTCGAACGGCGCCTTGCTCATGTCCCGCAGGCGCGCATCGCGCCAAGCCGGCCATCGCGCGTCGTCACCCTCGTAGGAGCGTGTCTCTAAAGTCAAGTCGATCTTGCCCACGGTGACGACACTTGCCTCACCATCATCATCCTCGGGATAGGCCGATCGAAGGATGGCGTGGCGTTCGACCAGGGCGTGCAGCGCGCGGCCGAGCGCGCCATGATCCAGCTTTCCCGCGATGTCGAATGCGCTGCCCATGTTGTAGGAGGCGCGCTCAGCATCACGCGCAAGGCGGTCTGCCAACCAGATGCGGCGCTGCAAGGGCGCCAGCGTGGCGGAGTCCGCACGCCCGCTGGCGGCGGAGGCAGCGGCCGGGTCGGACGGCGATGCTCTACCGGCGTCCGTGTGCTGATCATCCGCGCCGATTCCCGTAGCGTTGCCTGTTCGGTCAGCCACTGCGCGACGGATCGCGTCGGCCAGCGCGCCCAGGCGCGGGCTGCCGTAAAAGACGCTGAAAGGCACGCCGACACCGTAGCGGGCATTCAGCCGTGCCAGGCATTGCATGGCAGCCAGGGAGTTGCCGCCCAGATCGAAGAAATCGTCCTCGCGGCCTATGTCATCGACGGCCAGAGCCGCCTGCCATTGCGCGGCGACTGCACGCTCGACGTCGTCAGCCGGCAAAGAGCGCGGCGCCGACGACGCGACGGGCATGGGCAAGGCCTTGCGGTCTACCTTGCCGTTGCTATTCAAGGGCAGCTGGTCCAGGCGCACGATCTGCGCGGGCACCATGTAATCCGGCAGCGCGGTGGCAAGCGCGCTGCGTAGCGCGGCCGGATCCACATCGACGTCGGGATCGACGGTGACGTAGCCAACCAGCACCACGCCCGCCGCCATATTCCAGGTCACCACTACAGCCTGGCGCACGCCTGCGTAGCTCGACAGCTGGCTCTCGATCTCGCCCAGTTCGACCCGAAAGCCTCGTATCTTGATCTGATGATCACGCCGGCCGAGATAGTTGACGCTGCCATCGCCGGCGCGCCGCACCACATCGCCGGTCCGATACAGCCGCTCGCCCTGGTCGCCGAAGGGATCGGGTACGAAACGCTCGGCGGTCAGCCCGGGTTTGCCAAGGTAACCACGCGCCAGCCCCATGCCGCCCAGGCAAAGCTCGCCCGACGCACCGAGCGGCAGCATTTCCGCCTCGCCATCCAGCACATACGCGGTCGTGCCCGCCACCGGCGCGCCAAGGTCGGCACGGCCTGCCCGCATGCGGCCCGTCAGGGACCAGATGGTCGTTTCCGTCGGGCCGTACATATTCCAAAGCGCCACGCCCTCGGCCAGCAAGCGGTCGGCGAGCGACCCGGGCATGGCCTCCCCCCCGCACAGCACGCGCATCCCTACCGGCGACCAGCCGCTATCCAGTAGAAGCTGCAACATGGCTGGCGTCGCCTGTAGAACGTCGACCCTCCCCGCCTCGAGCATGGATGACAGGGCGCCAGCATCCCGCGTTTCCCCATCCGTGGCAAGGATCAGTTCGCCGCCCGCCATCAGTGGCAGGAAAAGCTCCAACGCGGCGATATCGAAAGACAAGGACGTAACGGCGAGCAAGGTCTCCCCCGCGCGCAGACCAGGTTGACGCCGCATGCTGCTCAAGAAGTTTTGCAGTGCCCCATATGGCACCATGACGCCTTTGGGCCGCCCTGTCGACCCCGATGTATAGATGACGTAGGCGAGCGAGCCGGGTTGCCGCTCATAGCCGTCCGCTCCCATGGCCGTCTGCTCGGCCCGCTCAGCCTCAGCGGGCCATGGCAGATCGATGGCGACCCGTTGCAAGCCCGGCCTGTCGGGCAGCGTAGGCAGTACGGCGGCCTGGCTGAGAAGAATGGTTATGCCGCTATCCTCGATCATGTAGGACAGGCGGTCGGACGGCAGGGCCGGGCTCAAGGGAACGTAGGCGGCGCCTGTCGTCAGCACCGCCAGCAGGGTCGCGGGCAGGTCGGGCGTGCGCGCCATCGCGACCCCGACGAGACTGCCAGGGCCGATGCCCATGGCCACGAGCCGTCGAGTCAGCGCCTGGATCCGCTCGCCCAGGACGCCGCGCGTCCAGCGCGTGGCGCCGCAGCGTAACGCCGGGGCGCCGGGCTCGACGCGCGCCCAGTCCGCGATGGCAACGAGAAAGTCCGGGCCGCTGTCGGCGGCGAGCGCCGGCTGCGCCAGGGTGCGCAGGACGCCCTGCTCACCCTCGTCCAGCATCGCCAGCTCGCCCAGTCTTGCACCTGGCTTCCGCAGGCAAGTCAACAGTACCTTGATGTAGTGCTGCACGAGCCGGGAGGCAGTGGATTGATCGAACAGCTCCCTCGCATAGGCGAGCGTGATGACGATTCCGCCGTCGTCGCGCTCTTCGCTTTCGAGCGCAATTTCGAACTGCGCGTCGAGCGCCAAGGCAAGCGGGCACAGGGACACATCCATGCCAACGGGGGCCGGCGGCATCGCCAACTGGCGCTGGTGATTATGCAGAACCTGGACCAGGGGACCATGGCGCGCCCCGCGCTCAGGCTGGAGGGCATCCACGACGGCATCGAACGGCAAGCCCTGGTTGTCACGTGCCTCGGCAAGTGCGGTGCCGACCTGGGCGACCGCCTGCGCTGCCGTCATGCCGGGCGTCAACGCCGTCGCAATGATCTGCGTGTTGACGAACAACCCTATGGTTTCGGCAAAGGCTGCCTGGGACCGATTGGCCTCGGTCACTCCCACCCGCAGCGAAGTCTGCCCGGTATAACGGTGCAGCAGAATATGCCAGGCCGCGTGCAGCAACACGAAAACGGTATCGCCGCGGGTACGCGCGGCCAGCCGCAATTGTTGCGCCACGAGCGCATCGATGCACATCGACTGCCTGGCCACGGTGTAGCGCGGTTCGGCCCGTCGAGGGTGATCCGCGCTCAGTTCCAGGGGCGCCACGGGGCCGGCCAGACGCCGGGTCCAATAAGACAGCTGCGCGCGTGCTGCCGCGCCGGACAGCCACTGCGCTTCCCACACGGCATAGTCCGCATATTGCAAGGGCGGAGAGCCCGACGCCACGGGCATCGCGCCGCCTGCAGCGGTCAGCGCCTGGATAGGCCGAGTCCCGGCCAACGCCGCCAGGACGTCGCGCAGCAGCAGCTGCATGGCCCAGCCGTCCGCCACGACGTGATGCAGCACCACGGCCAACACGTGATGATCGGGACCCAGGCGATACACCGCCGCCCGCAGAAGCGGTCCGCGCCGCAAGTCGAAAGGTCTTTCGGCGTATGCCTGGATGCTTGCCTGCAGGCCGGCAGGATCGTCGGTCAGATCCCGGGTTTCCCAGCCGCATGGCAACGTGTCGTGGATGACCTGGAACAGGCCCTCGTCTTCCATGTCGAACGTCGTGCGCAGCGCTTCATTGGCGGCCACCATGCGCTCGAAAGCGGCCCGTAGTGTATCCGGCGCAAGACCGCCCTTGAGGGTCAGTGCGCCCACGATGTGATAAGCGCTGCTGGCTGGCGCCAGATTCCACAGCAGGCAGAGCCGGCGCTGGGCGGCCGACGCCGGGGCGCGGTGGCGCAATTCGGGCGCCCGCGGCAGAGGCTCTCCTTGCCGCGGCGCCCTGCCCTCGATGGCCGCGGCCAGTGCGCGCACCGTCTGATGAGCAAACAGATCGGCGGGGACCACCTCGATTCCGGCGCGGGCCGCCAGGGCGACCATTTTCAACACGAGTATCGAATCACCGCCCAGTTCGAAGAAGTTCTGTTCCGTCCCGATATCCGCGACGCCGAGCACCGTGCGCCAGACCTCGACGAGCTTGCTTTCGGTAGGCGTCCGGACGCCTTGATCCGTATCCGTGGCAACGGTAGCCACGGCCGTGCGCTCCGGCAGGGCCGCCAGGGCCTTGCGATCGGCCTTGCCATTCGCGTTGACGGGCAGCTGCTCAAGAACCTGCACCTGCGTCGGCACCATGTACGCCGGGAGGCGCGCCGCCAGGTCCGCTTTCAGCGCGTCCGTGTCCAGTGCTGCGGCATGCATGGCCGTGACATAGGCATGCAGCCGCGTGCCGGCATCGTCCTTGCGCGCCACCACGACCGCCTGGCGCACATCCCGGCGCTCGGCCAGGATGGACTCGATCTCGCCCAGCTCCACGCGGAAGCCGCGCAGCTTGACCTGATCGTCGCGCCGGCCCAGGTATTCCAGGACACCGCCGTCCGACCAACGCGCCAGGTCGCCGGTGCGATACAGCCTGCCACCGCCGCCATTGATGAAATCGGGCACGAAGCGCTCGGCGGTCAATGCGGCCTTCCCCAGATAGCCCCGTGCCAGTCCCGCACCGCCAAGATACAGTTCCGCTGCCTGGCCCGCCGGCATCAACGCCAAGGCGTCGTCAATCACATACGTGCGCAGATTGGCGATCGGTCTGCCGATGGGGACGATCGCGTCCTCGGGCCGGCAGGTCCAGTGGGTGACATCGATGGCCGCTTCGGTGGGCCCATACAAGTTGTACAACGCGGCGTCTGGCAACAGCGACAGGGCGCGGTTCTTCAGATCCACAGGCAAGGATTCGCCGCTGCACACGAGGCGCCGCAAGCTGGTGCAGGCAGGGGCGTCGCCGTTCAGCAGAAAGGCATCCAGCATGGATGGGACGAAGTGCAGCGTGGTGACGCGGTAGCGCTTGATCGCCGCGCAAACCAGAGCGCTGTCACGTTGCGCGCCCGCCGCGAGCAAGGCGATGCTCGCGCCCTGCATCAGGGGCCAGAAGAACTCCCAGACCGAAACGTCGAAGCTGAAGGAGGTTTTCTGCAGCACTACATCCGCGTCATCCAGGCGGTAAGCATCTTGCATCCAGGCGATGCGATTGGCGAGCGCACCGTGGGTGTTGCACGTACCCTTTGGGCGTCCCGTGGATCCGGATGTATAGATGATGTACGCGAGATTGTCAGGATGCAGAGGAACGTCCGGGTCGCCGCAAGGCACGGCAGGCGCATCCAGGCTGTCCATATTGATGACGCGCAGCGTTGCCCGCGCTGGCGCCTGTTCCGGAACGATCGCGGCCAGCTCGGTGACCGTCAACAGGATATCCATGCGGCTGTCCTGCAGCATGTAGACGAGCCGGTCCGCGGGATATTCGGGGTCCAGGGGAACATAGGCGCCCCCCGCTTTCATTACCCCCAGGATCGCCACGACCATATCCACCGAACGGTGTAGCAGGATGCCCACGGCATGGTCCGGCGCCACGTCCTGCGCGACCAGGATGGCGGCCAGCGCATTGGCGCGTGCGTTGAGTTCGCGATAAGTCAGTACGGCGCCGTCGGCGCAGGCCAGCGCGGTCGCGTCAGGTCGCAAGAGCGCTTGCGCCTCGAATGCCTTGTGGACGGGACGACGGGGCCAGGCCACGACCGGGCCGGCGCCGTTCGCGTGGACGCGGCGCAAGGCCGTGGCGTCCTGCATAGCCAGATCGTCGATATTGACCCGGCTGCCGACAGCGATGTCTTGCAGGACCGCAAGGTATTGATCGGCCAGCGCGCGGATCGTCGCTTCGTCAAACAGATCGGCGGCAAAGCGCAGATTCACCGTGACGCGGTCGTCGTCGTATTCCACGGTCTCGATCTGGAAGTCGGCCTGCGCGCCCGTATTGGGCAGATCGAAGTACTCGACCCGCAGGCCCGTCCATTGCGCCAGCGGCGCATGGCGCTGGCGCAAATGGTTGTACATCACCTGAAACAGCGGTGTTTCGCCCAGGCGGCGAGTTGGCCTCAACGCTTCGACCAGGCGGTCAAAAGGCAGATCCTGAGCCCCTTGCGCTTCGGCGGCGGCATCTCGCGTTCTTAGAATCAAGTCGTCGACCGGCAGGCTTCCCTCGACCGGCACGCGCAGCACCAGGGTATTCGCGAACAGACCCACGATATCGCGCGTCTGCGCCATCGTGCGGTTGGCATAAGGAACACCTATCCGGACATCGCCGCCGCGAGTACGGCGAAAAAGCGTCGCCTGTAGTCCGGCAAGCAGGACAGCAAACATCGATGCCTGCAAGCGCGCAGCCCGGCGACGCAGTCCACCCACGACTTCCGGGCGCAAGGCGTAGGCCATAGTCGTCGCGCGGCCGCTACGCTGGCCCGCGTGAACGTGGTCGGGTTGAACCAGCGGTTCCGGCGCATCGCCTTGCAGGCGTTGTACCCAGTAGGCGAGCTGGCGCGCGCCTTCCGGCCCTTCCAGCCAAAGCCGCTGATAATGCGCAAAATCGGCATAGCCCACGGGAGGCGGATCCGCATCGACCCGAGCCACGCCGGGTATCCCGGACTCACGCTGGGCGATTGCGCCGCGCGCCGTCTCATCACGCGCGCCAATCTCGCTGGCATAGGCGGGCCCCAGTTGATCCAGTATCAGTTGGGTCGACCAGGCATCCGCGACGATGTGATGAATGACCACCAGCAGGCAATGTTCATTGCTGGCCATGCGGATCAGTGCGTAGCGGATAAGCGGTCCACGCTCCAGATCGAAAGCTTGTTCGAACAAACGGGTTTTCAGCGCTTGCAGGGTCTCTTCGCGACGCGGCTCGGGCTGCGCGGTCAGGTCCGTCAGCGGCAAGGGCGGCGCCCCTTCTTCGCATCGCACCGGCACCGGCTGGCCATCCGCGCCAGCCGGGAATGCCGTGTGCAACGATGCATGACGCCGCGTCAGCGTGTGCAGTGTACGCTCCAGTGCCTTGACGTCGAGATCGCCGTGCAGGCGCAAGCCTGCGCCAAGATGGTAGGCCGTGTCCGCCGGCGCAAGCCGCCAGAGAAACCACAGGCGTTGCTGAGCATGCGAGAGCACCGCGTCGACGCCTTCCGGCAAAGGCGAGATAAGCGCTGGCGCCGCTCGTCCAGCGGGCCCGCCGCCCCGTATCCGCGCGCGCAAGGCCTCTTTCTGCGCGGGCGTCAGCGCGGCTCTGCGGCTATCCAGGTTTGACGATTCAGACATAGGCGGCTCGTGCTAAGGGGATGGTCCAGGTCACCAGGTCAAGGCTGCGTCAGCGGATTGCCACATCACCGAGTCTCCTCGGAGATCGCCTCGGCTTCCAGGGCATCGATCAGACGGGTCTCCACCAGCTCCGCCAGCCCGGCTATGCAGGGCGACTTGAAGAATTCGGCGGGGTGCAAGGCAACGCCGAAGCGGTCGCGCGCGCGCACCAGCAGCTGCACGGCCAACAGGGAATCGCCGCCCAGATCGAACAGGCTGTCGTGTGTGCCGATGCCGGATGTCCCCAGCAGTTCCGTCCACAAAGCGGCCAATTCCGTCTCCAGCTCGGTCGAGGGCGCGATGTATGGGGTCTCCAGCGGCGGCCGCCCCTGTGCGGACCGCGCTTGCGCCACGTGCGCGGGCAAGGCAGCCGCGAGATCCATGCCTCGGGCCCGGGCGAATTGCGTGGATAGGGGCAAGCTCGACACGATGACCGTGTCTTCCATCCCGGCGAGGCATTGCTCGAAGGCATTCAGGCCCTGCTCCAGCGTCAGCCCGACCCCTGGCGCCAGACGCTGGCCGGCAGCCATGCCGACACCCGGCCAGGCATCCCAGGCGATGGCCAATATCGGCACATCCGCCGCGGCGCCGCGCGCCGTCGCATCCAGGAAACGGTTCGCGGCGCAATAGTCTGCCTGGCCATAGGCGCCGGTCACCCCGGCGAGCGCCGAGCAAAGGAGTATGAAGTCCGGGGCATGCGGCATCACTGCGGCGAGCAGGGCCCGCGTTCCGGCGACCTTGGGCGCAATGACCGCGTCCATCGCGGCGCGGGTACGTCCCTGCAACATGCCGCCACCCGCCAAGCCGGCGGCGTGAATGACGCCGTTGATTGCGCCGAAGCGCGCAAGTACGGCCGCCACCGCTGCCTCCAACGCCACCGGGTCCGTGACATCGGCCTGCAAGAACATCAGGCGGGCCGCGGTATCCGCATCGACGCCTCCCAACGCGGCGACCTGCGCGTTAGCCTGCTCGACTGGCCGGCGCGACACCAGCACGACCCGCGCTTGCCACTTGACCAGTAGATGCCGCGCCAGCGCGGCGCCGATTCCCCCTAGGCCGCCGGTAATCACGTAGACGCCGCCGACGCGTAACCGGCTGGTGGGCGACGCTGTTTCGGTCGTCACCGGCTCATAGTCGAGCAGCCACCGTTGGTTTCCCCGCAAGGCGACCGCACGCGTTCCGGCCGGCTGGCTGACTTCCGCGACGAGCCGTTCTCCCAGCGCCGCGGCAGGCGCGCTGGCCGCCGCGCCGATATCGACGACGCGTACATCCAGCGACGGGATTTCGAGCGGAATGACGGCGCAGGCGCCAGCCAGGGTGGCGCGCGCGGGCTCCATCGTTTCGGCGCCGGACACATCCACGGCATGCCGGGTCACGGCGATGACCGTCGCGCCGCCGTCGGCTATATATGCGCTATCGCGCGTCACGGCCTGGGCCAGCTCGACGAGACTGAAATAACCCGCTTCCAGCGCCTCATCGTCGGCAGCGCCCACGGACGTGGTGTGGAAGATGTGGGTGATCGGTCCCAAGGTCTGAATGGCGGTGGCCAACGCGGCCGCATAGCCGGCGGGGTCGCCGCGTGTCGGCGCTTTGTCTTCCTGGATGCGCGCCACCCTTGCGCCCGAGGCGGCAAGCCGCGCCTCAAGTGCGTCATCCCACTTGTCGCCGCGCCCCCAAAGCAGCACCCGCGCGCCGGCCAGTTCTGCTTCACTCAAGGGGCCGAGCGCCTGGGCCTGACGCCAGACAGGGCGATAGAAGTAGATGCCGCTTGCGGCGGGTTTGTCGGCAATGCGCCTCGCGCTATCCCTGGCGGGCGCATCGATCCAATAAGTCAGGCGCTCGAACGGATACGTCGGCAGCGGTATGCGGCGCCCGGCCTGCCCGGAAAAATAAGGCCCTTCACTCAGGTCGATGCCGCTTACCCATAGACTGGCCATGCAACGGTCCAGGCTCAGGTCCGCATCGGCCGGACGATCCGGACGATTCAATGTCGCGGCGGCGCGGATGCTGGACGTATCGGTTTGTGGCGCCGCGGCCAGTGCGCGCCTGGCCAGATTCGTCAGCGACTCGCCCGGTCCGGCTTCCAGCAGAAAGCGGTCGGACTTGCTCAGCAATGCCGTCAGGCAATCCGCGAAGCGCACCGTGCCGCGGGCGTGCGCGGTCCAATACGCCGGATCGCGCGCCTGGTCCGGCGTGATCCATGTGCCCGTCAGATTGGAAAGAAAAGGGATCCGAGGGGACGTCAGCTCAAACTGTCGCAGGTGCTGCTCGAATGCCGGCAAAACCGCGTCCAACTGGGCGGAATGGAAGGCCCGGGTCACGGCCAGCTCCCTCACCACGGCGCCAGTTTGTTGCAGGTCGCCCGCCAGGCGCGCGATCGACGCGCTCGGGCCGGCCACAACGCATTGGCCAGGCCCATTGACCGCTGCCAGGTCGCAATCGCCAGGCAGCAGAGCCATGATCTGGTCTTCGGCGAGGCTGGCGGCAAGCATGCTCGCCGGCGCGCTCTGCTGCAGGATTTTGCCCCTCATGGCGACGATGGCCAAGGCGTCCGGTAAAGAGAAGACCCCTGCGACGCAAGCGGCGACGTACTCCCCGATGCTGTGGCCCAACATCGCGTCGGGCTGCAAGCCATAATGCTGCCACATCCTGGCCGCCGCGTACTCCACGACGAACAGGGCCGGTTGCGTCATGTCTGTCTGGGCCAGACGCTGCTCCGCCTGCGCGGCTGCGTCTTGGTCCGGGTAGAGCAAGGTGCGCAGATCCAGCCCCAACCATGGCCGCAACAGCTCGCTGCACGTGTCCACGGTCTGCCGGAACACGGTATCGCGCGCATACAAGACGCGACCCATGCCGGCATGCTGCGCGCCTTGCCCAGGGAACAGCAGGGCCACGGACGGCGACGCAGACAGGGCTCGCCCTTGAATCGTGACCGCGTCAGCCGTCGGTGTCGATGCGTCCAACGACGCCGCGGCTTGCTCGGGAAGACGCGCCACCGTCACCGAGCGGTAGCCGAAGCGCCTGCGCCCTACGCGCAGGGTGTAGCCGACGTCCTGCAGCCCCGCGGCGCCTTCTGGCGCTGCGCAGGCAGACCGCAAATATGCCGCCAGTTCTTCACGTTTGGCCGTCAGCGCCGAGGCCGTGCGTGCGCTCAAGGGCAAAAGGACGGCTTGTCCGGCTGGCGCTGCGAAGGCACGTTGCGCCGCGCCAGCCGCTGCCGCGACGGGCGCCTGCTCCAGCACGACATGAACATTGGTTCCACCGATGCCAAAAGAGCTGACACCCGCGCGCCGCACCAGCGCCGCATCGGGCCAGGGTGTGGCGCTGGTGTTGATGTAGAACGGCGTGGTATCGAGGTTCATCCGCGGATTTGGCGTCTGAAAATTCAGACTGGGCGGCAAGACTCCGTGCTTGATCGCCAGCACGGTCTTGATCAGTCCCGCGACACCTGCCGCGGCGTCCAGATGGCCGATATTCGTTTTGACCGATCCGATGGCGCAAGACGCGGCAGGCAGCCCTTTGCCATAGGCGTCCGCGAGCGCCGTCACTTCTATGGGGTCCCCCAGGATCGTCCCGGTGCCATGTGTCTCGACGTACCGTATCGTCTCGGGCGGAACATCCGCCATCGCCAGTGCGCCGCGTATCACGCTGGCCTGTCCCGAGACACTGGGCGCCGTGTACCCGACCTTGTCGGTGCCGTCGTTGTTCATCGCGGTGCCTCGTATGACCGCATGAACGGTGTCACTGTCGCGCAAGGCATCGCGCAGGCGCTTGAGGACCACCACGCCCGCGCCGCTGCCCAGCAGCGTGCCACTGGCGCCGGCATCGAAGGCACGGCAATGGCCATCGCGCGACAGGATGGCGCCCTCCTGGTAGCGATAGCCCATGCGTTGCAGCAGGTTGATCCAGGCGCCGCCGGCCAACGCGACGTCGCACTCCTCATTGAGCAACGCTCGCGCCGCCAGATGCACGGCCGCCAGGGAAGTCGAGCACGCCGCATTGACCGTGAGTGCCGGCCCTCGCAGGTTCAAACGAAAGGCGATCTGCCCCGTCAGCGAATTTCCCGAATTACCGTTCATCAGACTGAGCCATTCGGCGATGCCCGCCGCTGCGCCCAGCTCGAAGCGCGGACCCAGATGGGTCAGCAGATAGAGATTGGGCCCCGTTCCCGCATAGATGCCCGCGACGCCCTGCAAGCGATCGACGTCGTAACCGGCGTGCTCGATCGCCTGCCAGGCGCACTCCATCAGCAAACGCTGCTGCGGGTCTATCAGTTCGGCCTCGCGCGGCGAATAGCCGAAGAATGCCGCGTCGAAGCGGTCGTAGTCCGCGAGTGGAATGCCGGCCTTGACGTAGTCGGGGTCGCCGAGCACCGCCGCGGGCACGCCCGCGCCGAGCAGCGCTTCGTCCGTCAAGGACACCACGGACTCATGGCCGCGCACGATATTGGCCCAGAAAGCATCCACATTGTCGGCGTCGGGGAACCTGCCCGCCATGCCGACGATGGCGATGTCCATATCATATTGATCGGTCGCGCTGGTTTCCATATCCATCAGCCTATCCGTCCCGTCAGTCTGCGCTGTCGCGACAAGGCACTGCGTTGTCGCGCCGCGCGGTTGGCTTCATCCTGGGCGTGCTGGGGCGAATTTCGCCCCGCTTCGATGCGGGCCGCGAGCGCGGCGATGGTCGGATACTTGAACAGATCGACGATATCCAGTCCCGGCCGTAGTTTCTCTTCCAGCAGCAGGTGCAACCGAACCAGAAGCAAAGAGTGGCCGCCCAGTTCGAAGAAATTGTCCTGCCTGCCGACTTGCGCGACGCCGAGGACATCGCGCCATATCCCGGCCAAGGCCTCTTCGCCCGAATTCTGCGGGGCGTCGTAGTGGCGACCGGCGTGGGTGGGCTCCGGCAATGCGGCGACGTCGACCTTGCCGTTGCGGGTCAACGGGAGCTGGTCGAGCACCTCGATGGCCGATGGCAGCATGTAAGCAGGCAGGCACTGGGCCAGGGCCTGGCGCAGCGCGGCCACGTCCAGAGGCAACGCCGCGAGCGGCGGCGAGGAGCGCGTCGTCGCAGACAGCGCGGAAGAAGGCGTTATCGCAGGCGTCACATAGGCCAGCAGGCGCGCATCCGCGCCCACGCCACGGGCAACGACGACTGCCTGGCCGACGCCGGGCTGCTCCAGCAGCCGGGCGCGCACTTCCCCGACTTCCACCCGGTGGCCGCGTATCTTCACCTGCTGGTCGATGCGGCCAAGGTAGTGCAACTCGCCATCCTCCGACCAGCGCGCCAGGTCGCCCGTGCGATACAACCGCCCGCCGTCGTCGGCAAAAGGATTGGGGATAAATCGTTCGGCCGTCAGCGCCGCGCGCCCCAGGTAGCCGCGCGTGAGCCCCGCCCCGCTGACATGCAGCTCGCCCGACTCACCGTAGGACACCGGCTGGCCGGTCGCGTCCAATACGTACAGTCCCAGGTCGTCGATCGCCTCGCCGACGGGGCTGCCGGCCACACGAAGATCTTCCCTCACGATCTCCCGGTACGTCACGTGCACCGTCGTTTCCGTGATGCCATACATATTGACCAGACGCGGCCCGTGCGGTCCCTGCCCTGCTACCCAATCGGCCAGCATCCGAGGGTCCAGCGCCTCGCCGCCAAAGATCACCCAGCGCAGGCGCAGCGCGGGCAATTGGCCGCCCTCGTCCCGCGCTACGCCCTCGTCCTGGGCTATGCCTTCGAATAGTTCGGCGCGTTCCTGCTTCACCGCGCCGTCATGCAGTCCAGGCACCCGCATCAATTGCCCGAACGCCGAGGGAGTCTGGTTCAGTACCGTCACGCCTTCCGCGCGCAGCAGCGACAGGAAACTCGCCGGCGCCCGCGCCTGCTCGGCGCTTACGACCACCAGCCGGCCGCCATGGCATAGCGCGCCAAAAATCTCCCAGACCGAGAAATCGAAGGCATAGGAGTGGAACAGGGTCCAGACATCGTCCGGACCAAAGTTGAACCACCGCTGCGTGGCCGCCAGAAGACGCGCGACGTTCCCGTGTGTCATCTGCGCGCCCTTGGGCACACCCGTGGAGCCTGACGTATACAGGACGTAGGCGAGATTGTCCGGCCTTATCGCGACGTCCGGCGCATGCGCCGGCAGCCTGGCGTCCAGGGCATCGACACACAGCCACTGCACCGGCCACGCCCGCGGCAGCGCCGCCAAGGCCGGCGTGTCGGAGACGACGACCTCGATCCCGGCATCGTCCACCATCTGTGTCAAGCGCGCATGCGGATAAGCCGGATCCAGGGCCACATAGGCCGCGCCGGCCTTGAGGATGCCCAGCAGCCCCACGATCAGGTCCGGGCCGCGCCCCATCGCCAGCCCTACCCGCGACTCCACGCCGACACCCCGCGCGATCAAGCCATGCGCTACCCGATTGGCCGCCGCATCCAGCTGCCCATAGGTCAGCCATAGGCAGGCCGCCGGCGAATCGCCCCCCACTGACCGTCCCGAATGCGTTCGCGCAGGCGCATGCATGCACACGGCCACGGCATCCGGCTGGGCCGCGACCTGCCTTGCATAGGCCTCCAGAACCATCGGTGCTGCGTATGACCGCCGAGGCGCCCCACGTGCCGATAACCGCTGGCGCTCATCGGCATCGAGCACATCCAGGCTCGCCACGTCTTGCGCCGGGTCGCTGAACAAGGCGTCCAGTATGCGCAGATAATGTGCCGCCAGGCGGTCGATCCGCGCCGCCGCGAATAACGGGCTGGCATGAATGAAGCGCAGTTCGAAGCGCCCGTCAACGAACTCCCGGACGTCCAGGGTGAGGTCGAAGCGAGCCAGCCGCTCGGGCACGGAAACTTCTTCCACGCCCACGCCGCTGACCGCGCCGAGATGCGAGGTATCGCCCCGGAAATGATTGAAGACCACCGGCGTGAGTTCCGCCCCATGCTCAGCGTCCGGCGGCATGAGGCGGGCCAATTGATCGAGCGGCATGCCTTGATGGGCCTGGCCCGCCATCACGGCTTCCGCGACCCTTGCCAATACCGTTGACAAGCGATCTTGCGCTTCGATCCGCACCTGCTGCGGCAAGGTATTCACGAACAGGCCCGGCAAGGACTCCACGACAGGCGGCGTCCGGTTGGCTACTGGCAAGCCGACACGCACCTGGGTTGCACGCGTATGGACATGCAGCAGCAGATCCAGCGCGCTAAGCAGGACAATCGCCGGCGTCACGCCATGGCTGCGAGCGCAGGTCACCAGCCGACGGGCCTCGCGCAAAGGCAGGCTCATTGCCAGTGTCCGAGCGGGATAGACGCGGTGCCGTTCGCGCGGCAGGTCCGGCGCCAGCACCGCCAGGCCGTTGCGCGCCGCCAGCTGGCCTTTCCAGTAGGCCACGTCCTCTTCCCGTGCTCCATCCGCCAGGCGTTCGCGTTCCCAGCTGGCATAGTCGGCATACTGCAAGGCGGGGGCCTCACGCAGCAGCAGAGCAGTAGCGCCGCGTGCGCGCGCCTGCGCATAAAGATGGAACCATTCGTCGAGCAGCAAGCGCACCGACCAGGCATCGGTCACGATGTGATGTTGCGACCAGAGCAGCAGATGGCCGTCGTCAGCATATTGAAAAAGCTGGGCGCGCGACGGCGCGTCTTCGAGCAGGTTGAATGGCGCTTCCGCTTTTCCCAGCAATTGCGCCAATGCGTGCCCGTAGGCGTCGGCCTCTTCACGGCAATCCGTCAGCGGGATTTCGAGCGAAGCCCGCCCGTCCGGCAAAATCTGACGAACCCGGCCTTCGGCGCCCGCGCGAAATCGCGTCAGCAAGATCGGATGGCGCCGCGCGGTAGCGGCGAGGGCAGCACGCAAGGCTTCCACATCCAGATGTCCCGCCAACTTCAGGCAGACGTTCACGCTGTAGGCCGTGCTCTTGGGATTCAGGCTCCAGAGGAACCACTGGCGCTCCTGGGCATGGCTCAATGGCGCGGCGTCGCCGGCTCCGTAGTCGCGCGCATGGGGTGTACTTGCCGACGTTCTGGCGTGTGCGCCCCCCGTCGCATTCGCATCCAGCGCGGCACGGTCTCCGCCAACGCGGTCGCGCCGATGCGCGATCAGGTTCGTCGCATCCGACAATACCGGATGCGCGTAGAGGTCCGCGGCATCGAAATCGATGCGCCATTCCTGCCGCACCCGGGCCGCCACTTCCACGGCGCTCAGCGACGTGCCGCCGCAGGCAAAAAAGTGATCGGCGGGACCGGCGCTGATCGCTTCGCCTATCGCCAATCGCCACGCCGTGGCCATCCAGGCCTGCATAGGCGTCGTTGCCTCGGTTTTCGAGCCACCCTGGATATCCGACGTGGTCGGGGGGGCGATATCGCCGAGGGCGCCAGCGGCGGTTTTCGTCAGGATCTCGTAGGCGGCCAAGCTGCCGGATTGCCAACCTCGTCGCACCTGATCGCGTTGCAGTTTGCCGCTGGTGGTTTTCGGCAAGGCGCCAGGCTCCAGCAAGACAATGACCCGGGCTGCCTCGCCAGCCAACGCGCCGACGACATCGTCCACCGACCGCGCAATAACATCCGTGGCGACCGCCTTGCGGCTGGCACGGGAAATCTCCATCGCGATGCCTATGCCCTCGCCTTGCTCCGTCGCCGCGGCGAACGCCGCCACCCGGCCCTTGCGCGCATGAACGACGCGCGCCTCGATCTCCTGTTCGATATCCTGCGGGTGCCACTTTTGGCCACGAACGACGATGACATCCTTCAGGCGCCCGGCGACCAGCAAACCTGCGGGGGTCAGCCTTCCCATGTCGCCCGTACGCAGCCAGCGCTGCCCCGCATGTTCGACGAAAGTGGCCTGGGTGGCTGCCGGATTGCGCCAGTAGCCCGCCGCCACGCTGGGCCCGGCGAACCAGATTTCCCCCTCATCGCCGTCTGCCACCGCGCTTAGCGTCGCCGGGTCCACGATTCTGATCTCGTGGCCCGAGGGCGCGGCACCGCAGATGACATCGGGCGCTTCGACGACGCCGGCGCTGGACGCAGGTTTCGCGGGGACGGTGCCATCGTGCGTGGCAATCGCCGCGTCCGTGCCGGCGTGGCTATCTGCCATATGCCGTCGAGGCTGCGTTTTCATGCCCGCCCCACGCGTCATACCCGTCGCCAGCAAGGTCGCTTCCGCGAGTCCATAGCATGGGTATAAGGCGTTCTCATCGAATCCGGCGGGCGCGTATCGAACGCGGAAGTCGCATAACGTGCTATGACGCACCGGCTCCGATCCCGAAAAAGCGACGCGCCAGCTCGATAGATCCAGCGCTGCCCTTTGCGCATCGCCGACGCGGTCGGCGCAGAGCCGATAGGCAAAGTCCGGCCCGCCCGACACCGTCCCGCGAAAGCGGCTGATCGCCTCCAGCCACCGTACCGGCCGTTCCAGGAAGTAGGCGGGTGACATGAGCACCAGCGGAATCCCGCTGAAGACGGGTTGCAAGACCGTGCCGATCAAGCCCATATCGTGGAATAGCGGCAGCCAGCTGACGAAGATATCGTCTGCTGTGATGCCCAGCTTCTCGCGTATGGCAATCTCGTTGGCGATCAGATTGCCGTGCGTGACCATGACACCCTTCGGATCCGCGGTGGACCCGGAGGTGTATTGGAGAAAAGCCGTATCCCCGGGGGCCGCGTCATGGCCGGGGCCGCGAAAACCCGCGCCTGTCATGGTGTCGACGGCGAGATATCGGATAGCGCCGTGCGTGCCTAACGTGTCACGTAGATCCGACAACTGCCCCGCCAAGGCAAGGACATGACTGGCGTCGGCATCGGCCGCGATGACCGCGATGCGCCGCATGTGATGCGGCCGCGACGTTTCGGGCGGAAATGCGGGGACTGCCACCAACCCCGCTGCCAGGCAGCCGAAGAACGCCGCGACATAGTCCAGGCCGCTGTCCAGCAGCAACAAGACGCGGTCGCCGGGCGCCGACGTCCGCATCAGCACCGCGGCGATCTGGCGCGCACGGCTTTCCAGTTGCGCGTAGGTATGGGCGGACTTGCCCTGCCGGTCCAGGCAGATCAGCGCGAGGTCCCCTCCGCGCCGGGCGGCGTGTTCCCGCAAGCGTCCCCAAATCGTGAGAAAGTTGCCGTTCATGCCTGCTCCTCTGCCTGCGCCAGGATGTACGCGGCGCGGCGGTCCTGCTCGTGCGCGGGCCTGCCCATCGTGCTTGCCCCCAGGCGCCGCTTCAGGCTCTCCAGGAAGGCCGGATGACGAATGATCCCCAGATGATCCGTGTCGATCACATCCGCCAGTACGGTTGCCTGCTCGAAGACAGCGCGCCACGCGTCGTGGCGGACAGGCACGTGATCCGGATTCGGTTGGCCGGCAAACCACAGTGTGGGCACCACGCGCAAAGGATTCGCCCCCGTATCAGGCGCCAGGGACTCGAAATGGCGGACGACCCGCAAGGCTTGCCGGGCAAGGCCACGCAGCGCGGCGTCGTCGTCCAGGCGATAGCTCAACCTGGTGCGACTCGCGCGTACCCAATCGAGCACGTCGTCCACGTCGGCTTCGCTTATCTCCGCGTCGGGCAAGTCGTCGGCCCTGCGCGCCGGGGGTGACGCCAGCGCATCGACGACCCCAAGGAACGCCACCTGATTGCCTTGCGCCTCGAAGACCCGTGCGACGGCGACCGCCAGATTGCCGCCGGTGGACCATCCCAGTAGCCGATAAGGCCCGGTGGGCTGCACGCGGCGTATCCGGGCGGCATAGTCCTGCGCCACATCGCTCATTCGTCCCGGCCACCAATCGGTCTCGGTGTGTATGGGCGATGCCAGGCCGTACACCTGGATGTCGGGCGCCACGTGCATGGCCAGATCCTGGTATTCGCTGACGAAGCCATAGCCGGGATGGATGGCGAAAAGCGTAGCCTGCGCCGCGTCGTCCCCATTGCAGCGATTCAATGCAATGACGTTCGAAGGCGGCTTGGCGATCGCGTTATTTCCCGCGAGCGCGGCGACCGCTTCGACCGTTCCGCCCTCGAACAGCATCGCCAGGCTCACCTGGGTCTCACCGCGTGCCTTCAGCAGCGCGATCGTCCGCAGCGCGAGGATGGAATCGCCACCCGCTTCGAAGAAGTTATCGCGGATGCCGATGTTCTCCCGACCCAGCACCTCGCGCCAGACCGTCAACAGCCGTTCCTGCACCGGCGTGGCGGCGGCGACAGGCCCGTTCTCACCCACGTCCATCCGTGGACCTGGCAAGGCCTGCCGGTCCAGTTTTCCGCTCGGCAGCAGCGGCAAGGCGTCAAGCGTCACCCAGGCGGCTGGCACCATATACGCCGGCAGGCGCGACTGCGTCCACGCGCGGACGGCATCCATGTCCACCACGCCATCCATCACGTCATCCGGCGCGGCCCCCGCGCGGTTGCCCACGACGTAGCCCACCAGGCGCTTCGCTTCTCCCTCGCCCCAGGGCTGCACCACCGCCTCGACCACGCCGGGCGCCTGCCGCACTACCGCTTCGATCTCGCCCAGTTCGATGCGCATCCCGCGCAGCTTCAACTGCTGGTCCTGCCGGCCGAGGAAGTCCATGTCCCCATCGGCGCGGCGTCGGCACATGTCGCCGCTGCGGTAAAGCCGCGCGCCATCGTCGCGATAGGGATCCGGCACGAACTGCTGCGCCGTCAACGCGGCACGGCCCAGATACCCGCGCGCCAGGGTGTCGCCGCCGATGCACAGTTCGCCCACGCCGCCGATCGGCACTTCGTTGCCGCGCCGATCCAGGACGTAGACGCTACGCGACGGATACGGCCTGCCGATGGACACCACCGCCTGCTGCGCATCTTCGGCACGCGTGCGCCGATACATGCAGGCGACCGTCGTCTCGGTCGGGCCGTACAGATTGTCCAGATGGATGCCGGCCAGCGGTCCGTCGAACCAGCGCGCCAGCGCATCGCCGGGCAAGCCTTCGCCTCCCACGGTGATCTGGCGCAGGGCCTTGAGCGTGTCGGCAGCCGGCGGATCGCGCAGCCACTGCTGCCAATACGCCGTCGGCAGCCGCGAGAAGGTGACGCCCTCCTCGGCCAGCGCCCGGCTGGTGCGCTGCAAATCCCAGGCGGCCGGGCCACGCATCTCCACCTGCCCGCCCTGGGCAAGCGCGGGCAGCATCTCGTGCAGGGACACGTCGAAATTGATCGTCGAGCTTTGCAGCTGCTTGTCGGCCGCGGTGATCCTGTAGGTGCCGATGAAGTCATCCAGATGGCGGCTGAACGCCGCCTGGCTGATCGCTACTCCCTTTGGTTTGCCGGTCGACCCAGAGGTGTAGATGACGTAAGCCAGTTGCTCAGGATGAACCGGCACCTGCCACGGCAGGTTGTCCCCGGCACCATCCGGAGCCGCCAGTTCATCGATGTCCACCACCGCGCAGCCCGCCGGCAGCCAGTCCAGGCCGCGCGCCGTGACCGCATCGGCCAGAACCCGGCGCACACCGGCATCTTCCAGCATATAGGCCAGGCGCTCGCGCGGATATTCGGGGTCCAGCGGGACGAACGCCGCGCCCGCCTTGAGCACGCCGAGCAAACCGGCGACCAGTCCGGGCGAACGCGTGACGCATAGCCCCACACGCTCCTCCGTCCGTACACCCATCCGCGTCAAATGCCGGCCGATGCGATTGGCCCAGCCGTCCAGCTCTCCATACGCCAGCCGCCGGCCTTCGCAGTGCAAGGCCGGACGTGAGGGATCCCGCGCCGCCTGTGCCGCGATCCGCGTCGCCGCCGGGAAAAAAACATGCAAGGCCCGGGACGCCCGTGCCGGCCCATCCATAAGCAGCTTCACCTCGGCCAAGGTCCGTATCCCCTCCGTATCGGCAAACTGGTCGAGGATATGGAGGAACTGGGTCGCCAATCGCCCAACTGCGGCTTCGTCGATACGGCCGCTGTCGAACTTCCAACGGAACCGCGTATGCACCCCCGGCACCGCGACGAGCACCATCGGATAGTGCGTGCGCTCGGTCAAGGCCACTTCGCGTATGGTCACCTCGCTGTCGCCCGAGCGCATCGCCTTGTCGATCGGATAGTTTTCGAAGACAAGCAGGCTGTCGAACAGCGCCTCTCCCGCGAGGCCGGTCCATTGTTGCACTTGGGAAACCGACGCATGCGACCGTTCGCGCAGTTCGCCATTGGCCGTCTGCAGGTCGCCGAACCACGCGCTCAGGGGGCTGTCCCCTGGAACCCGCACCCAAAGCGGAAGGCTGTTGATGAACAAGCCAAGAATATGCTCCACCCCCGGCAAGACCGACGGGCGACCCGAGACCGTGATGCCGAACACGGCACGCCGCTTGTCGCCCAGACGCCCCAGCAGCAAAGCCCAGGCGCCCTGCACCAGCGTGTTGACCGTAACGCCGTAATGCCGGGCGGCTCGGGCCAGCGCCTCCGTCGCCGCCTCGTCCAACTCGTGTACGTGATGACGCAGGCGCTCTGTCGCGTAGACGCCGGCGCTGCCGGGCTGCAACAGGCTGCTGCCCAGTCTGGCGGCTTCCTCGCCTTCCACGTGTTGTCGCCACCAGCCTTCCGTGCTCGGCTGTCGACTTACCCAACTCACGTAATCCCCGTAGCGGCCGGGTGCGGGTAGTTGCGCGGCCTTGCCCGCGGCCAGGGCTTTGTAGGTATGGATGATCTCGCCGATCAATTGAGCGTCACTCCAGCCATCCAGCAAGGCGTGGTGATCCGTGATGACGCAATCATGGTCGCCGTCAGGCCGCCGGAACAGATTGATGCGCAGCAGGGGCGCGGTTTCCAGGTCGAACCCGCGCGCAAGATCCGCCTGGCGCCAGGTCGAGAGGAAGGCCGGATACGTCCGGGCATCGGCCGGCGCGTCGGCATGCACCGTCATGGGCACGACCACACGACGCGCCACCACCTGCAAGGCGTCGCCGCCATGCCGCCACGTGAAGGCTGTCCGCAGAATGGCGTGGCGCTCAAACGCCAGCGCCCAGGACGCCTCGAAACGGGCAACATCCAGATGCCCGCCCAAGGTGAAGCACTTCTGGTTGACGTATACGCCCTGCCCGTCCTGCAACAGGCTGTGGAACAACATGCCGTTCTGCAGCGGAGTGGCGGGATAGATATCCTCTACGTTGTCTGGATCGTCCAGCAGGCGCGCCACATCCGGGCGACTCATCGGCGCCGCCACCTCCCCGGATACCGGCGCCAGGGCAAGCGGCAGGACGGCCGCCATGCCGGCCACGGTCGGCGCGTCGAAAAGATGCTTGGGCGTAGCGGCGTATCCCAGCCGATTGATACGGGCCACGATCTGCAGACTCAGGATCGAGTCGCCGCCCAAAGCGAAGAAATTGTCCTCCCGGCCGACGCGCTCCAGCCCCAGCACTTCCTCCCACACCCGTGCCACCGTCTTTTCTCGTTCACCGCGCGGCGCCTCATAGGCGGAAGACGTGAAGACGGGCTCGGGCAGCGCGGCGCGATCCACCTTGCCATTCGGGGTGAGCGGCATTCGCGTCAACACCTGCACCGTCGCGGGGACCATATGTTCCGGCAACTGCCGCGCCATGGCCTCGCGCAGCGCGCCGCCGTCCAGATCCACGCCCGGCCGCGCTGTCGCGTAAGCCACCAACTGGGGACCCGTGGCGCCCACACGGGCGAGAACCACGGCCTGGGCCACTCCAGGCAGCCCCTGCAAATGCGCCTGTAGTTCGCCCAATTCAATTCGATGTCCGCGCACTTTCACCTGGTCGTCGACCCGGCCCTGATACGTCAGCTCGCCGTCGAACCCGCGCCTCGCAGCATCCCCCGTGCGATAGAGCCGGCCACCCGCGCCGTCGTCCGGATCGGGCACGAAGCGGTCCGCTGTCAGGCCCGGACGACCCAGATAACCACGCGCCAATCCGGCTCCGGACACATACAGTTCGCCCACCGCGCCATCGGCCGCAAGTTGACCCGCGCGATCCAGGACATACATCCCCAGATCGGGGAGCTGTCGGCCTATCGGACTGGCGCCTCTTGCGACATCCCCGGCCTCGATGACGCGATGGGTGACGTGAACGGTGGTTTCCGTGATGCCATACATGTTCACCAATCGCGGGCGGGTCACGCCGAAGCGATCCACCCATGGACGCAAAGTACGGGGATCAAGCGCTTCGCCGCCAAAGATCACCACTCGCAAGGCCAGATCGTCCGTCCGATCGAGGTCCGGTATCTGCGCCAACTGGCCGAATGCCGATGGCGTCTGATTCAACACCGTAACACCGTACTCGCGCAACAACGCCAACATGGCTTGCGGTGAACGGCTGGTGTCGTAGGGAACGATCACCAGGCGGCCGCCGTGGCATAGCGCGCCAAATATCTCCCACACTGAGAAGTCAAAGGCGTAGGAGTGGAACAAAGTCCAGACGTCGTGCTCGTCGAAAGCGAAATCCGCCTGCGTACTCGCCAGCAAACGGGCGACGTTACGGTGAGTCAGCTGGGCACCCTTCGGCTGCCCCGTGGATCCCGAGGTATAGATGACGTAGGCAAGATTATCTGGATGCAGTCGCGTTTCGACCCGAGTGGCCGGCAGCGTCGACAAATCCTCTTCGTCCACCACCAGCAGCGGCACGGCAACGTCCGGCAGGCGCGCACGCGCGCCGGACTCCGTCAGCAGCAGGGACAGACCGCTGTCCTGGACCAGGTATTCCTGGCGCGCGCGCGGATACGCGGGATCGAGCGGGAGGTAAGCCGCGCCCGCCTTGAGCACGGCGAGCAAGGCCACCACCAGATCCGCGCCGCGCGCCATCGCCACGCCGACCAGCGACTCCTTGCCCACGCCCAGGGCGACGAGCCGGTGCGCCAGGCGATTGGCGCGCGTGTCGATGTCGCCATAGGTATGGGAGCGCCCGCTATCCATGATCGCCACGGCGCCAGGGCGGCGTTCGGCATGGGCGGCAATGCGCTCATGTATCAACTCGGCGGCGGGGTACGCGTTGACCGGCCGGCTCTGCTGGCGCAGCACTTCACGCTCCGCTGCATCCGTGATTCCCACATCCGCCAACAACGCCTCGCCATCGCGCGCAAGCGCCCGCAGCGCCGCCAGATAAGCGCCGCACAGATGTCGGGCGGCGGCATCATCGATGCGCGCAGCATCCCATTTCAGGGTGATGGCCAGTTTGTCGTTGAAGGCGGCAGTCAGCACCAGCGGATAATGGGTCGTTTCGACCGCCTCGAGCCGGTCCAGCGTCAGCAAGGCTGGGCCCTCACGCAGCGCTTCGTCCACGGCGTAATTGTCGAAAACCACCAGGCTGTCGAACAAGGCCTCGCCGGACCTGCCGATCCACTGCTGCACACGCGCCAGATCACTGTGCTCGACCTCGCGCAGCGAACTGTTCTGGTCCTGGATACGACGCAGCCATTCCGCCACGGTCATGGACGCGGGCACATCGATCCACAGTGGCAAGGAATTGATGAACATGCCCAGCATGTGCTCCATACCCGGCAATCCGGCCGGGCGCCCGGTTACCGTGACGCCGAAGGCGGACTGATCGCGGTTGCCCAAGCGGGCCAGCAGCAAAGCCCAGGCACCCTGCACCAGGGTATTCATGGTCACCTGGCTGGCGCGGGCACGGGTGCGCACCGCTTCTTGCAGCGCGGTATCGATTTCCATGACGCGTTGGCATGGCAGGAACGGCCGATGCTCGGATGCCGCTTTAGCGGTGCGCGATCCCAACGACGGGAGAGCCAAGGCAGGGTCGCGCAAGCGTTCGGTGGCTGACCGCCACCAGTCGCGCGGGTCCGGCTGGCGCGATAGCCAGCGCACATACTCCTTGAATTGTCTGGGCGCCGGCAAGGTTGGGCCGGCGGCGCCGCTTTTGCGGGCGCGGTAGGCATGCAGGATCTCGCCGAGCAGCTGCCCGCCACTCCACCCATCGGTCACCAGGTGATGCCCGGTCCAGATCACGTCGTGCGTGCCATCAGCCGCGGCGAATACATTGATGCGCAAAAGCGGCGCGCGGGCAAGATCCAGGCCCCGCGTCAAATCATCGGCCTGCCAGGCCTTGAGCCTGTCCTGATAGTCGGCTGCCGTGTATCCCGTGTAGTCGTGCAAGGCATAGGGGACCGCGGCATGTTTGCGCACCACCTGCAGCGGCGCGCCACCATGGGTCCACGCGAAGTGGGTACGCAGGATATCGTGGCGGGCGATGACGCTGGCCCAGGCTGACTGCATGGCCGCGCCATCGAGTTCGCCCGACAAGGTCATGCGTTTCTGCACGACATAGAGACCGGCGTCCGGCTGCGCCAGGCACTGGACCAACATGCCGCCCTGCAAAGGGGTGGCGGGATAGATATCCTGCACCTGATCCCAGGGGAGCTGCAACTCGGCCAGCGCCGCGCTGTCCAGTGCGGCCAGGGGAAAATCGGAGGGCGTTGCCAGCACCTGGGCATCGGCGCAATGGCGCGCCAGAAGGCGTATCTCCGCCTCAAAGCGTTCAATCAAGCTGTCCGCGCCCTGCTCCGGCACGCGCGCCGAGAACGTCCACGTCAGCTTCAAGGCGCCCCCCGTCATCAGACCTTGCAAGTCGATGGCGTAAGGCGAACGTCCGCCGTCCGCCATCGAAGGCCCCGTGGCTTCGCCGGCGAAACCGAATACGCCGTCCGGCGTCAAGCTCTGGTCGAACTGGCCCAGATAGTTGAAGCTGATCTCCGGCCGCGCCAAGGCCTTGAGTCCGGCGCGGCTGGACTCTGTGTCATGCAGACGCAGCAAACCCCAATGCAGGCCCCGGTGAGGAACGGCGCGCAGGGCCTCCTTGACGGCGACGATGGCCGCACCTGCTTCGCCCGCGATGGGCAGCAAGACCGGATAGCGCGTGGTAAACCAGCCCACGGTCGCCGCCGTATCCAGCCCCTCGATGACCGTTTCACGGCCATGCCCCTCCATTTCCACGAGAACATGCGCATTGTCATTCCACGCCCGCACCGCACGCGCCAACGCTGTCAGAAGGATGTCCTCGATGCTGGCTTTGTACGCCCGCATGGCGTGTTCCAGCAGGCCTTGCGTCAAGGCGGCGTCCAATACCAATTGACTACGTCGGGGCGCTTGAGGTGCCTCACCGGTGTAAGCCGAATGGCCGGTTTCGTCCAGCAAGCCCGCCAAGGGAGTCGCGGCGCGTAGCGCTCGCGCCCACCAGGCCTGTTCTTCGCGCACGTTGGCTTGAGCGGCATAGCGCGAGAGTTCCTGCGCCCATACGCTCCACGGCAGGCTGGCCAGGACTGTTGCCGGTTGCCCGTCAGCCAGGCGCGCATAGAGCCCCTGCAAGTTGTCGAACAGAATACGCCACGAGACGCCATCGACGGCCAGATGATGGATCGCGATGAATAGACGTCCGGCGTCTTCCAGCTGGAAATAGCAGGCGCGCAGCAGTGGGCCCGCCTGCAGGTTCAGTCTCTTTTGCAGAGCCGAGCAGGCGTCGGTCAGGCGATCAGCCCAATCCGTCCTGCCGCGCAGGTCGACCCGGGTCATGACCCCCACGTCAGAGCCGGGCTCCACGCGTTGCCGCCAGTGTCCGTCCCCACGGTCAAAGCGCAGCCGCAAGGCGTCGTGGCTGGCAAGCAGCATATCCATCGCCTGCCCCAATGCCTCCACGTCCGCGCCCGCGTCCACGCGCAAGAGGACTGACTGATTCCAATGCGCCTCGCCGTGTGGAAAGCGATCGAAGAAGACCTGCTGTATGGGCGTCAACGGCAACCAATCATGGATCTCGACATGAACCTGGTCAGCGGCGGCGGGCACGGCCTGCTCGGCCAACCGCTCGACGTCGGGATATTCAAAGACCTGGCGCGGCGTCAAGGACAGCCCCTGGCGCAGTGCCATGGCTATCACCCGCAGCGCGAGGATGGAATCGCCGCCCGCTTCGAAGAAGTTATCGCGGATGCCGATGTCCTCCCGGCCCAGCACCTCGCGCCAGATCGTCAACAGCCGTTCCTGCACCGGCGTGGCGGCGGCGACCGGCCCGTCCTCACCCACGTCCATCCGTGGACCTGGCAAGGCCTGCCGGTCCAGCTTGCCGCTCGGCAGCAGCGGCAAGGCGTCAAGCGTCACCCAGGCGGCTGGCACCATATACGCCGGCAGGCGCGACTGCGTCCACGCGCGGACGGCATCCATGTCCACCACGCCATCCATCACGTCATCCGGCGCGGCGCCCGCGCGGTTGCCCACGACGTAGCCTACCAGGCGCTTCGCTTCTCCCTCGCCCCAGGGCTGCACCACCGCCTCGACCACGCCGGGCGCCTGCCGCACTACCGCTTCGATCTCGCCCAGTTCGATGCGCATCCCGCGCAGCTTCAACTGCTGGTCCTGCCGGCCGAGGAAGTCCATGTCCCCATCGGCGCGGCGCCGGCACATGTCGCCGCTGCGGTAAAGCCGCGCGCCGTCGTCGCGATAGGGATCCGGCACGAACTGCTGCGCCGTCAACGCGGCACGGCCCAGATACCCGCGCGCCAGGGTGTCGCCGCCGATGCACAGTTCGCCCACGCCACCGATCGGCACTTCGTTGCCGCGCCGATCCATGACGTAGACGCTACGCGACGGATACGGCCTGCCGATGGACACCACCGCCTGCTGCGCATCTTCGGCACGCGTGCGCCGATACATGCAGGCGACCGTCGTCTCGGTCGGGCCGTACAGATTGTCCAGATGGATGCCGGCCAGCGGTCCGTCGAACCAGCGCGCCAACGCATCGCCGGGCAAGCCTTCGCCTCCCACGGTGATCTGGCGCAGGGCCTTGAGCGTGTCGGCAGCCGGCGGATCGCGCAGCCACTGCTGCCAATACGCCGTCGGCAGCCGCGAGAAGGTGACGCCCTCCTCGGCCAGCGCCCGGCTGGTGCGCTGCAAATCCCAGGCGGCCGGGCCACGCATCTCCACCTGCCCGCCCTGGGCAAGCGCGGGCAGCATCTCGTGCAGGGACACGTCGAAATTGATCGTCGAGCTTTGCAACTGCTTGTCGGCCGCGGTGATCCCGTAGATGCCGATGAAGTCATCCAGATGGCGGCTGAACGCCGCCTGGCTGATCGCCACCCCCTTTGGTTTGCCGGTCGACCCAGAGGTGTAGATGACGTAAGCCAGTTGCTCAGGATGAACCGGCACCTGCCACGGCAGGTTGTCCCCGGCACCATCCGGAGCCGCCAGTTCATCGATGTCCACCACCGCGCAGCCCGCCGGCAACCAGTCCAGGCCACGCGCCGTGACCGCATCGGCCAGAACCCGGCGCACACCGGCATCTTCCAGCATATAGGCCAGGCGCTCGCGCGGATATTCGGGGTCCAGCGGGACGAACGCCGCGCCGGCCTTGAGCACGCCGAGCAAACCGGCGACCAGTCCGGGCGAACGCGTGACGCATAGCCCCACACGCTCCTCCGTCTGTACACCCATCCGTGTCAAATGCCGGCCAATGCGATTGGCCCAGCCGTCCAGCTCTCCATACGCCAGCCGCTGGCCTTCGCAGTGCAAGGCCGGACGCGAGGGATCCCGCGCCGCCTGCGCCGCGATCCGTGTCGTTACTGGCAGAAAAGGATGTTGCGCGAGCACGCCGCGCGGCTCGCCCGTGTCCTTCAGCTGAATATCATCGAGAAGGCGAGCGCCACGGCTCCACTGATCCAGGATGTCGCAATAATGATCGAGCAAACGTCCTATCGTCCCACCATCGAAGACATCCGTCGCGTAGTTGAATGCCACCGACAAGGCATCGCCATCCACGGCATGCAGCACCAGGTCAAAGCGCGAGGTTTCCATCTGGGCGGGCATGGACTGAACGCGCAGATCGGGAAGCCTGGCATCGTCATGAGGGTGTGCCGCCGAGAAGTTGAACATCACCTGGAAGAGTGGTGTCTGATCCAGCATCCGTGCAGGCTGCAGATCGTCCACCAGGCAGGAAAACGGCAGATCCTGATGCTCCTGCGCCTCAAGGACGCGATCACGCATATGGCTCAATAAGTCGTCGCAGCGCATCAGGTTCGCGAACTCACCGCGGATGACCAGCGTGTTGACGAAGAATCCGATGAGCGGCTCCGTCTCGATACGATTTCGACCCGCTACCGGAATGCCTATGCGAACGTCCTGCTGGTTCGTATAGCGCGACAGCAGCAATGCGTAGGCTGCCAACATCACGGTGGAGAGCGTTGTGCCGCCCGACACCGCCAAACCACGCAACGCCGCGGCCTGCGACGGCGTAAGTTGCCTGACGATGCGGTTTCCCTGTCCACTACGAAGTCCCGTTCGGCGTCCGGAAAAAGGTAGCTCCAATATCGGATGCTCCGCTCCGAGCCTGAGCCGCCAGTAAGCCAGCTGCCGCTCCAGTTCCTCTACATCCAGCCACTCCCGCTGCCAGGCAGCGTAGTCTCCATATTGGATCGGCAGCGGCGCGGAGCCGAGCGGCATCCCGCCATGACTGGCACGGTATGCTTGCACGAACTCGCGCGTGAGAACGTCCATGGACCAGCCATCGGAAATGATGTGATGCATGGCGAAGTGCAGCACGTGCTCGGACGCGGACAGTCGCAGCATTGCCACTCGCAGGAGTGGGCCGTCGCGCAGATCGAAGGGCGCATGGGTCAACGCCGCCAACTTATCCGGCAATGCCAGATCCTGCTCCTCACGCGAGCGTGCCGAGATATCCTCCTCGTGCCACCCATAACGGGACTTACCGACAGCTTGCCACGGCACGCCGTCCGCCTCGCCAAAATATTTGCGCAAACTCTCGTGGCGTTCTATCAGGCTGCCGACGGCCGCTCTTACGGCATCCGCGCGCAGCGATCCGACCAAACGCACCGAGCTGGACAGGTTATAGGCCGAACTTTCCGGGTCCAGGCGCCAAAGGAACCATAGTCTCTCCTGCGCGTGCGACAGCGGAAAACGACCACCGCGGTCGGGAAAAGGCACGATAGGAAGCTGGTTGGCCTTGATGCCCCGCTCCCGTACCCGCTGCCTGAACTCGCGTCGCTTGTCGGCTGGCAAGGCAGCGTAGGCTTGAGATACCGTCAAGAGCCGATGATCGGCAGGCACAGCGCTCATTTTCTTCCCCGGCTCTGTCCCGCATCAGCGATCCTGACGTCCTCCGGCGAAGCGCCGTCCCCTTGTGCCGCGGCAGCGCGCCGGCTGAGGAAGGGACAACGGTCCACCGCCGGCGTGTTGTCGTCAGGCAGGAAATACTGTTTCCACTCCAGGTTGCCGGGGTCGCCATAGAAACCGAGGTCCGGGTGGGCGGGAATGCTGTCCCAGGTCGACAGCCGCCGCCGCACCTCATTACGTGCCTGCACGCCGATGACGCGGTTGGTCACCTTGTCGAGAAAAACGCTTCGTGGCTGGAACAGCAGCACCATCCCTGGTCCCAGATTGCGGCTATGGCGCTGCTCGAACGACGGGCAAGCACACACCACGAACATCTGCACCCCGGCGAACGAAAACTCCCAATCGGGATGACTGGGATCAGGCTGTTCCTCGACATCGGGATGCTGATCGGCGTCGTGCAGGTACTGCAGTACCCGCCAGAACAACTCGTGGTAGCGCTTATGCGTCAACGGCCGCTCGTCGGGCGTGAAGAAGATGGCGATATTGTTCTTTTCATAGCGGGGCTGCACGGACAGCTCGGAGAATGCCGCCATGGTCGCGGGCAAGGCCGTCAAATCCATATCTTCGACATACGAATAGAACATCTCCCCCCGTTTTTCCGCCATGGTGCCAAAGAAGCAAGGATAGTCAGGATCCATCACATGTCCCCTGAGCGTGGCATACGACGCGGCCAACCAGTGAGGTACATCCGCGGGTCCTATGCGGCCTTCTACGATGACGCGGCTGCGCCAGTCAGATGGGGGCTGGATCGAAGGACGCGTATCGTCAACCTTCAAGCGTTGCTGTTCTTCAGTGCGCATGCCGGTCTCCTGGTCCACTCACGCGGCAGCCGCCTGGCGCACCTGGTTGGAGAGCAAGGCCTGGATCCACTCGTCCGGAATGATGGGCTGGTGATAGGTGCACTCGTGCGATACGACAGTCGAGCCATGCAGACGGCCATCCGGGATCAACACCATGTCGCCTACCGTCATCTTCAACTGCATACCGAGGTTGCCCCAGAAGATCATGTCGCCGTGCTCGATGACAACCAGCCTGTGATCGTTATGCACATGGGTCGTAGAGCACATTTCCCTTGGCTCCACGAATGTCTCACGATCGATGTTTGGGCACTCGCGTTGTATGCGTGCATCGATATCCTTGGCCCAGGCGCAATAGTTCTCAAGTGCGGAGAGCCACCGCAATTGCTCGCCCAGATCCCAGCGGCCGCGCTCCGCGACGGACGCCACGGCTTCCAGTCCCAGCCTGAGTTCGCCCAGCGCATCGCCGGGCGCGTGCGCCTCGGTTTCCGCCAGCGCATTGCGCAGCCTGGCCTTGAGATCGGCAACTACCTGGCGTTCATCGATGACGGAGCAACCCGGCATGCGCGCCACCTGCGGGCACGCATGCTGCAAGGCCACCACCAACGCCAGGGACTCGATCTCCGCGCCGTAGGCGGCGCCCACCATGACATACGGACGATCCGGCCGGTTCGCCAGCGCGTACAGGAGATTGACACGATGCATGCTGGTCGGCAGATAGAACTGCCAATACGAATGTTGGCGCCGGTTGACGCCGGCGAACATGGCGGCCGCTCGCAACGTGGCGTCCAGCGGCCATGCGCCACCGTCCCAGGGCAGCACGGCCGTCGGCAACGCGTCGAAGTAGCCATTGGCCGCCGCGCGCCGGAGGGCGATCCCTTGTGACGGCCGCAAGCTCCAGCGTTGAATCAGGATGAAGCGCAGCCCCTCCTCCAGGTACCCGCGTTGCCCGAGCAGCTTGAAGACGTCCGTCCAGAAACGCAATTCCTGTGTGTAAAGCGCATCGACGGACTCCTCGATATTGCCACCTGCATTGACCCTAGCCGCCGCCGCCTGGCTGACATAGGAAAAACCGTAGTGCTCCAGATAGGGACGAATGCGCATGCCCAGGCTATTATTCAGGTCGCTGTGGAACAGCCGCTGGCGTTCGCGCTCCTGCGGCGTATCCTTCATAGTCGGGCGCGACACTGCAAGCTCGTTGATGCTGAGCAGCAGCCGGTTGGTCGCCAACGACGGCAGCCGGCTGACGGTCTGCGCGGTAATGGCACGCTGGAACTTGAGAAACTCCAGATCTTCCGGCCGCAAGGGACGGCGGTGGAAGTCCTCGTCCAACTCCAGTTCCTCGACGACGGCGCTGCGAAACGCCGTATGGCCGGCAAACTGCTTGATGAGCGGTAGTATCTCCTCGCGCTGCGCTTTGTAGGGCTCGAAGTCGAAGAGAGAATGCGGAAGAGACGGGTTCACCGGGGATCTCCTGGTCAGGTAACGCAGAAAGATGGCAGTGCTCAGCGGCTATCACACGCCGCACGTGGCGGGACGCCGCCTGTGCATCACCCCTGTAAGGGAACGGCTGACGATGCTCAACACTGCGTCGCGCCGGGTATTGATGAAGAAATGATCGCCTTTCAACAACACTAGCTCTGTCGGCCCGGTGGTCTCGCTGGCCCACGCCTTCAGCTTGCGTGAGTCGTCACAAACATCCTTGTCCTCCGTACCGCCCAGCACCAGAATCGGGCAGTCGAGTGGGGGGCGGCCAACTTCGCGGGGATACACGCCGCACAGATGGAAGTCCGCTCGCAGCACGGGTTCGACCAAAGCCATGAATTCGTCATTGCGCAGCAACTCCTGGTGCGTTCCATTGAGATCCTGCAGTTCATCCAGAAGCTCGGCACGCGGACAATGCAACCACTTGTCTTCCCACTCGCGCAGCGCGGGCGCCACGCACGCCGACAACCCCAGCCAGACCGGATTTGCGCCGTATCGCTCGCGCATCGCGTGAGCCAGCTCGAAAGCCACCAGCGCGCCCATGCTGTGCCCGAACAAGGCCAGCGGGCGATCCATATAAGGATGGAGGTCGGCCAACAACACGTCCAGAAGCGCCGGCCATGTCTGTACGGGTGGCTGCTGAACCCGCGGTCCGCGCCCCGGCAGATGCACTGGAATGGGAATGACGGCGCCGGGCAAGCCATCGGCCCACTGCCGGTAAATCGCCGTCCCGCCGCCCGCGTACGGGAAGCAGAACAATGGCAAAGGCGTATGCATTGACCGATCAGACGCGCGTAGTTGAGCCGGACGCCAGCGCGTCTGCTTCCATGGCCTTGCGCAGGCTCAGGGGCCGCATATCCGTCCAGTTCGCCTCGATATAAGCAAGGCACTCGGCTTTGGTACCCTCCACGCCGACAGCGCGCCAGCCCCCAGGAATCACCGACTTATACGACGGCCAGATGGAATACTGCTCTTCGTGATTGATGACGACCTTGAATGTCGCGTTCTCATCGTCCCAGCTCATGCTCGCCTCCCAGTCGATTGATTGAAGAAGACCTGCCAGACCTCGCCACTGCCATCCAGCAGGCAACATCAAAGTAAGAATCATTCCATTTCTTACGAAACTCTAGGCGGTACGAATGCGGTTGTCAACACATGAATAATTTGCTTTTAGACATACCTTTATAGGCTTTAAATGCGCTGACAGCACTGGAGTCAGCTGTATTTAAACAATCGAAAATGACATAAGTAAGTAAGAATCGTTCTATACTTTCCCACCATGACCGCAGCCATGGCTACCTGTCGCAGATGGACGCAACGTCCGTCTTTCATGCCATGACCCTCCTCTCGCCCTCCAAGGAGAGTTTCCGTGTCCGAGCGCTCCTCCGCCCTCTTACCCATCGTCATGCGCCTGCTGCGGCCGTTCTGGCCCATCACCGTCTTTTGCACCCTGGCGGGGATTGCCAGCGGCCTGGCCACGGCCTTCCTGCTGGCAACCATCAACGCGAACCTGCACGGCGACGCAGGCATCACCCACGGCCTTGTACTTCTGTTCATCGGTCTTTTCGTGCTCACGTTGGCCGGCGAGATCACCTCGGATATCGGCAATACGCTGGTCGGTCAGAAAGTGATCGCCAACCTGCGCGATTCTCTTTCCGCCAGGCTGTTGCAGGCACCAATACTGGAAATCGAGCGCTATCAATCGCATCGGATACTGACCGTACTGAATCAGGACATAAATACCATCAGCAACCTGACCTTCGGTTTCTCCGGTTTTGCCATTGCTGCAGCCGTTCTCGTCGGATGCTTCGCATACATGTGCTGGCTGTCGCCGCTCATGTTCGTCATCACGCTGATCGCGCTGGCCCTGGGCTCCGTAGTGACCGGCTGGGCGCGGGGACGAGGCATGCGCAGCTTTGCCAAGACAAGAGAGGCCGAGGAAGAGTTGCAGAAACAGTATCGAGCCATTATCGAAGGGGCCAAGGAGCTGCGACTTGACAAGAACCGGCGTGTTCGCCTCTATGAAGGTCGCATCCAACGCTCGACCAAGCGCATCGTCGATGCCTTCATGAGCGGTGTCGCCGTGTTCTGCAGCGCCAATGCGTTCGGATCGGCGTTGTACTTCTTCGTGATCGGCCTTCTGCTGGTCATGCAGGCCAGCGCCTCTGTTGCCGACCGTTCAATGATCAGCGGCTTTGTCATCGCGCTACTGTACGTCCGCGGACCGTTGACGCAGATCATTGGCCAGTTGCCCATGTTCTCGCGGGCGCAGATTGCAATGACCCGCTTGAGCGACCTTGCGAGCCGTTTTGAGGCTGTGGAAGGCAACCTGCTGGAACCACATACTGCGAACGATGCGTTGGGTACCTTCGAAATGCTCACCATGCGCGACATTTCTTTTACCTTCCCGCCGCGTGAGGGCGAGTCCGCATTCACGCTCGGGCCGATCAACCTGACGCTCAAGGCCGGCGAGATCTTCTTCATCACCGGCGAGAACGGCGGTGGCAAGACGACTTTGATCAAGCTGCTTTTAGGCCTCTATGCGCCGACCCAGGGCCAGATCCGTTTCAATGACCGACAGATTACCGTGCAGGAACTGGACGGCTACCGTCAATCCTTCGCCACTGTCTTCTCAGACTATTTCCTTTTTGACGACCTGAGCTTGCCGACCGACGTATTGCCTGAGCGCGTGGCGTTTTATCTGGATAAGTTGGATCTCGCGCACAAGCTGACCGTCGAGGATGGACGCTATAGTACGACGGCGCTTTCCACTGGTCAGCGCAAGCGGCTTGCGCTGATAGAAGCCTGGCTCAAGGGACGGCCGATAATCGTCTTCGACGAATGGGCAGCGGATCAGGACCCTGAGTTTCGTCATATGTTCTATACGGAAATCCTGCCCGAACTCAAGGCGCAAGGCCGCACCATCGTTGCCATTTCGCACGATGATCGCTATTTCCACATTTGCGACCGGCGCGTTACGCTACGCAATGGTCGTATCGTGGAGTTGGTCCAGAGCGATGCTGCCGTGACGCGCACGTCCAGTGTTGCCTGATGTGTGTTCGCTCAAGCGAACATATGTGCAGCGCCCCCGGCGTGCTGGGCCCATGCCACGCATGCGCTATGGAAGGGGATTTCCCTCAGCCATCCCAGTCGGAGCCCACGTAATTCATCGTAGCTCGGGTCTTCCACGACGATAAGTGGGCGTGCCGGGTCACAGAAGTCCAATGTCACTTTTTGGAGCGCTTCGGTGATGCCATGCCCCAGCGTTTTGAGCAACGCTTCTTTGCCCGTCCAGATATCAAAAAAGAGTCTAGTCCTATCCTCGGGTGCCGCAGCACTCAGTAGGACCGATTCGGAGTCCGTGCAAACAAGCGGCAGCATGCCCTGCCAGTCTATGGAGGGATTGACGCGTTCGATGTCAATTCCCACTGCACGGCATCTCGAAACGACGATCAGCGCGTAATCTCCCGAATGCGAAACATTGAAGGAAAGCTCGTAAGCGGATGGCAACTCCGGCCGCCCGCGGTCTGTATAGACGAAGCGCAGCGCCGCGGCAGGCTGCCCCGCATACTTGCCTAACAGTTGCCTTAGCAATGACCTCGTCACCGCGAACCGCTGCGCGTCCCTGGCATTGCGATAGCGTTGGGCTCGAGCGCATTCGTCGTCATTCAAGTAACGCGTCGAGAAGACATACGCCGACAAATCCGCGAGCCATACCTCCACATCTGCCGGCCAACGGCCCAGCGAGGAAAGCATCCTGAGGTCATCCAGCGCGGGCATCTGTCCTCATTGCGGTTATCTCGACTTTCAGTTTCATGATGCGTTTGGACCTGATGTCGTGATTCGGGCGCCCATTTAACCTAAATGTTGAGTTCAGCAAGGCACGTACGCCCTGGCGCAACACCTGGAGAACACAAGAGGCACTTAAGGAATTGGTATAACCTTTGATTATTTAGTCTTGGTGATAGTAGACGGTTATCCGCCCCGCATCCAAGCGAAAATGCACGTTGCGATTCCCCCTCACCGACATCCAAACCGTCCATATGACCCCAACCCCTGGCTTTCGTGATTGGGCCCTCGCCATCATCTCATTGGCATTCGTCCTGCTCGGCATCGTCATCCTGCCCACCAACCGCGGGGTCGGCATCACGACCATCGCGTTCTTCGGGGCCTGCGCTGTGGTGGGCGTCGCCCAACTGCGCCGCAAGTTGCGCTATGGGCGCATGAAGATAATTTCGGTCGACGTGGTCGTCGGCACGCGCATCCAGCGGTCCAAGCGCAAGGTCGCGCTACTCGGCGCCGCGCTCGCCGCGCTTGGGATCGTCCTTCTTGTCTTCTCGCCCGACCCGCCTTTGCTCGTGCGCGCGTGCTATTGGGTGATCGCCGGCGCGGGCGTGCTGGTGCTCGCTATGCTGGCGTCGGGAAAATTCCCCGACCAAGCCCTGGAATTCCAGTCCGAGGGCCTGGTATTCACGAATGGAAAATGGTCGGTTCTTCTTCCGTGGGACCGGATATCGGACGCCACGGCAGGAGAAATGAACGACAATCCGGCCTTGCTGATGTCATTCGACGCCCCCGAAACCCATCGTGTTTCCCCGCCGGAAATGCAGAAAAAGTTCCTGAAATACGTCGCGCAGTGCCGGACCTGGCGTGGCGTCGATTTCTACCTGCTCACCACCCATTTCGACGTCGATCTGCCGGTGCTCGTGGCGGCGATAAACAAATTCAGGGCAAGTCATCCATCTTTCGCCCGCCAGTGAGGCGGAACCGTGCGGCGCGGGATGCCCGCCGCAAAGGCCGTCGTCCCGAGGTTCGAAACCAGACTCCGGCCCCAGGCTATCGCGCCCGTCCCGCATTCTCCCGGGATTTCGCCAGCGTTTTCTGGGCATGCGCCGTAAGCACGTCCAGGGCGCGGTCCAGAACCGCCCGCTCTTCGTCGCTGAGCACCGACAGCAGCTCTTCGTTGCGCCTGACGGCGCGCGGAAAGACCTTGCGGTACAGGGCCTTGCCCTGTGCCGTCAGGCTCAGTTGCACGCTGCGGCCGTCGCTTTCGTCCGAATCGCGCTGCAAAAGGCCGCGCTCGATCATGTCCGACACCGTGCGGCTGGCCTGGCTCTTGTCCAGGTTCACTTCGCGCGCCAGGCCCTGCAATGACATCGGCGCATAGGCGCCCAGCATGCCGACGATGCGCCATTCGCGCGGGTCGAGCCCGAATTCGCGTTGATTCGTCTCGGCGGCGAGCCGGCTCCAGGTGCTGGCCAGGATGTTCAAGCGGAAGGAAATCAGCTCCTTGAAATTCCGGGCTCGCGTGTCCGCCGGCGCGGACGGCTGGGTATCAGGTGGCATATTCGTTTGGATAACAGGTTCGGTGCTCATGGTCTGGGCAAGTCTAACGGATCGGCAATCGCGCCCTATTCCCCTACGCTGTCGAGCCCTGGGATCGGGCCGGGGATGAGCCCAGGGCGGTGCGCAGGGGATTCAAGCCGCTGCGCGCCACCCTGCCCTGCAACGTCCTGCCGAGCGCTTCTTCACAGGCCTCGACGGTCGACAGCAGCCTGTCCAGGTCGATGCCGGTGCTCACGCCCATGTTCTCGAAGAGATCCACCAGGTCTTCCGTGCACACGTTGCCGGTGTGGCCGCCGCCGTAGCGTACCTTGGCCGGGTAGCCGCCGACGCCGCCGAAGGCGCAATCGAAATGCCGCACGCCTTGCTCCAGCGCCGCGACATAGTTCGCCAGGCCGGTGCCGCGCGTGTCGTGGAAGTGGGCGATGGGGACGACGTCCGGATATTCCGCCATCATGCGGCGGAACAGCGCGCGCGTCGTGGCGGGCGTCGCGGTGCCGGTGGTGTCTCCAAGCGTCACATGGCGCACGCCGGCCTCGCGCATGCGGCCCACGTCGTCCATCACGGAACCCGGGTCGACATAGCCCTCGAAGGGGCAGCCGAAGGCCATGGAAATCGTGCCGATCAGGCGAAAGCGGCCGCCGGCGGCCATGGCCATCTGCCGGATGTTCGCCCACTGGTCCGCCCGGCTGCGCGCCAGGTTCTTCATCGAGTGCGATTCCGTGGCCGACGCCAGCAGGCTGATCTCGTTGGCGCCGATGCCGGCCTGGGCATCGGCTACGGCGCGCTCGACCGCGCGCACGTTGGCGCAGGTGGCCTTGTAGAAGACGCCAGGACGGCGCGGCAGCGCGCGCAGCAGGTCGGTCGCGTCGGCGAATTGCGGCACCACCTTGGGATTGCTATACGAGGTGGCCTCCACCCGGGCGAAACCGATGTCCGCGAAGCGCCGGACCAGCGCCGTCTTGGTGGCGGTAGGCAGGAAATCCGGCTCATGCTGCAGTCCGTCGCGGGCGAAGCATTCGCACAGCACGACGGCCCGGCCGTCCTGTTCCAGCGACGCATCCGTCGTCGCGCGCTTGTCATCGCTCATGAAGCCACCGTGTCGCGTTCGATTTTCCAGAGCTTGACCGCGTATTCACGCAGCTTGTTCTTTTGCACCTTGCTGCTGCCGGTCATGCCGATGTCCTCGAACGTGTCCACCAGCGCCATATAGCGAGGCACCTTGAAGTTGGCGCAGCGCGCCTTGCACCAGGCAAGCAGTTCTTCGCGGCTGCTCCGCTGTCCCGGCTTCAGCAGGACGAAGGCGCCCGCCACCTCGCCCAGGCGGGCGTCCGGGACACCGATCACCTGCGCCATCTGCACCGCGGGGTGTCCATGCAGCACTTCCTCCACTTCCGCGGGCGCCACGTTTTCGCCGCCGACGCGGAACATGTCCTTGAGCCGCCCCACCATGCGCATGCGGCCGTCGGCGCGCTGTTCGCCCATGTCGCCGGTGCGCAGCCAACCGTCCGCGGTGAAGGCGCGGGCAGTCGCTTCGGGCAGGTTGTAATAGCCGCGCATGACGTTCCAGCCACGCACCTGGATTTCACCGGGGCCCGTGCCGGGCGTAATGACGGCGCCCGTGTCCGGGTCCGCCAGGCGCACTTCGACGCCCGGGTGCGGCAGCATGAAGCCGTCGCGGCGCAGTTCGAAGGCGTCCTCGCGGTCGCTCACCAGCACGTTGGGCGACGCCTCGGACTGGCCATAGGCATTGCAGACATATGGCACCCGCATCACATCCCGGATTTTCTGCATGACCTCCGGTCCGGCCGCCGCCCATCCGCCCTTCAGGTGGATGCGTTGCGGGTCGAAGTCGGCGTGCCCCATCATCATCAGGAAAATCGTGTCATTGCCCGAGGTCAGCGTGCAGCGTTCCGTCTCCAGGACATGCAGCGTCTGCCCGACGTCAAATCTGGGCAGGCTCAACAGGCAGCAGCCCGTCACCAAGGTCACCAGCACGGACAAGGTGCTGCCCGCCACGTGATAGAAAGGCCGGATGCTGAAGTAGCGGTCGTCGGGAGTGACGCCCAGGCGGCGCGCCACGGATGCCGCATCGCCGAGCATGTTGTGATGGCTGAGCATCACGCCCTTGGGGAAGGACGTGGTGCCGGACGTGTACTGGATAAGCAGGACGTCCCGCGGCGCAACGGCGTCGGCCAGGCGGTCCAGTTCCTGGCCGGACACGTCCTTGCCGGCGGACAGGAAATCCGCCAGGGTGCGCGCGCCGGCGGGGGCCTCGCCCTCGCCCACCATGACCGCGCCGCGCAAGCGGGGAAGCGCATCGCCGGGCAGGCAGTGGTCGATGGCCGGTTCGACCTGGCGCAGCAGGTCCGTGAAGTCGATGCCGAGAAAGCGATCGGCATACAGCAGCAGCTTGACGTCGGCCTGCTTCAGGCAGAACTGCAACTCTTCGATCCTGAAGCGGGTGTTCACCGGGACAGTGACCGCGCCGAGGGAGGCGCAGGCCAGGAAAGCCGCGATCCACAGCCCCGAATTGCCCAACAGCACGCCCACGTGGTCCCCCTTGACGATGCCCGCTTTGTGCATGGCGGCGGCCAGGCGCCGGCTCTCCGCGCGCAAGGCCGTCCACGTCCAGCGCTCGCCCTGCCCCACATAGGCTTCCTGGTCCGGCCGCAGGCGTTCGGTCTCCTTCAGGACTTGCGGCACGGTCGCCGGAATGGGCACGCCATGATCGTCAAGCAGCCGCATCGCCCTTCTCCTTCTTTCCGAAGGCGGAGATCGCCTTCTGCCAGTCGCTGTGCCGCAGGTTGCGCTGGATGGCCAGCAGTTCGATCGCCATGGCGCCCTCGCGAGTGGTGTCCAGTCCATCGTCGATGCTTTGCTTGGTCAAGCGGACGGTCAGCGGATTGGCCGCCGCGATGCGTTCGGCCATTGCGGCAACCGCGGCATCGAATTCCGCCGGGTCGTACACGTGGTTGACCAGGCCCAGTTGAAGCGCCTCGTGCGCGTCGACGGTCCTGCCGCTGAACAGCAATTCCTTGGCCATGCGGCGGCCGACGATGCGCGGCAGGCGCTGGGTCGCGCCGACCGTGCCCCAGCCGACCTCCGGGTACTTGAAGGCCGCCTGCGACGTCGCCAGGACAAAATCGCAGGCCGCCGCGATCTCGCAGCCGGAGCCGAAGACGGCGCCGTGCACGGCGGCGATCAAGGGCTTGGACAAGGCCTCCAGCGCGGCGTAGGCGGTGAAGCCGTCCACCCGGCGGGCCACCATCTCCGCCGCGCTCATGCCCTGCCGTTCCTTCAGGTCCGCGCCGGCGCAAAAGGCCGTGCCGCGCGCCCGCAGGACGACGACGCGGACGGTTTCGTCGGCCTCCAGGATCTCGCAGGCCGCGGTGAGCTCGTGGCACATGCGCAGGTTCAAGGCGTTGCGGCTGTCCGGACGATTCAGCCAGAGCGTGGCGATTCCGCCTTCGATTTCGAGCTGCAAGGTGTCGAATACGGGTAGCGTGTTCATGGCTGTCCTTCACTCCTGTAGTTTCATGCCCGTGGCCTTCACGAGCGCGGCAAGCCGCTTGCCGTCGGCGCGGATGTAGTCGGTGGCCTGCTGCTTCTGCTGCGGCATCGCGACGGCATTCTGCGCCGCCAGTATCTTCCTGAATTCCGGCCGCTCTTGCACTGTCTTCAGGGCCTGCGCCAGCTTGTCGACGATGGCGGCGGGCGTTCCGGCGGGCACGGCCAGGCTGTACCAGCTACCCGACACCATGTCGGGCAGGCCCGATTCCGCGAACGTGGGCACGTTCGGCAGGTCGGGCGAACGGGTCTTGTTCGCGTAGGCCAGCGCCCGCAGCTTCCCGGCCTTGATGAAGGGCAATACGGCGGAAATATTGAGCAGCCCGACGGGCACGGTGCCCGCCACCATGTCGTTCACCGCCGGCGCCGCGCCTTTGTAGGGCACATGGACGAGATCGATCTTGGCGTAGTACTTGAACATCTCCGCCGCGATGTGCGGCGAACTGCCCATGCCCGCCGACGCGTAGTTGAGTTTCCCGGGCTCCGACTTGGCGAGAGCGATGAACGCCTCCAGGTCCCGCGCCGGGACCGAGGGATGGACGGTAAGGATGTTCGGCACGTTCGCCACCATGCCGATGAATTCGAAGTCGTCGATGCCCTTGTAGGGGACCTTGGTGGCCGCCGGCGTCACCGTGTGGCCGGCCGCCGTCCCGAGCAGCAAGGTGTAGCCGTCGGGCGCGGCTTTGGCAACATAGCCGGTGCCTATGCTGGTGCCGCCGCCCGGCTTGTTCTCGACGATGACCGATTGTCCCAGGACCCCTCCGAGTTCCTGGGCCAGCGCGCGTCCCAGGAGATCGGCCGGGCCGCCCACCGCATAGGGATTGACCAGCACCAGCGGATGCGAAGGATAGTTGTCCGCGGCCATCGCCCTGGGCAGCAGGATGCAGAGCGCCATGGCCAGCAAGGCGCGGCGAAGCGTATTCATGTCTTGTCTCCTGTGGTTATGCGTTATCGGGCCGCGTCTGCGCGCGCTCCTTGCCTAGACCGCGCCGGCGTCGCGCAGGCGAGCGATCTCGTCGTCGTCCAGGCCCAGCTTCTCGCGCAACACTTCGTCCGTATGCTCGCCCAGCAGCGGCGGACGTCCCACCCGGGGATCGTCCATGCCGTCGAACCGCAGCGGCACGCGCAGTCCCTGGAAACGGCCGGCCTGCGGATGCTCGAAGGCCACGACCATGCCGCGCGCGGCCACGTGCTCGTTCGCAAGCACCTCGTCGACCTGAAGGATGGGGCCGGCGGGCACCCCGGCGGCATCGCAGCGGCGGCACAGTTCGTCCCGATCCAGGCGACGTATGGCCTGCTGCAGGCCGGCCATCACTTCCTCGCGCCGCGCCAGGCGATCGGCATTGCGGGCCAGGGCCGGATCGGCGCCCCACGCTTCCAGGCCGAGCAGATTGCACAAGGGCGGCCAGTGCTGGTCGCTGCCGGTTATCTGCACCCATTTGCCGTCCGCGCAGATGAACGCGGCCGAGGGGATGCGGCCGGGATGCTCGGTGCCCAGGCGTTCGGGCACCTCTCCTAGCGCGAACCAGCGGGCCGCGGCGAGCGACAGCAGTCCCACCTGGCCGTCGAACATCGAGAAGTCCACGTGGCAGCCCTGCCCGGTTTTCTCGCGGCCGGCCAGGGCCGACAGAATGGCGATGCATACCCACAGGCCGGAACTGAGGTCCGCCACCGGCAGGCCGGGCTTGACCGGGCCGCCGTCCCGCTCTCCCGTCAGGCTCATGATGCCGCCCATGGCCTGGAATACCGTGTCGTAGCCCTTGCGTCCGGCGTAGGGACCGGTCATGCCGAAGCCCGTGCAGCTCACGTGGACGAGGCGGCGGTTGAGCCCGGACATCGCGGCATAGTCCAGTCCGTATTTCTTCATGGTCCCGACCGGGAAGTTCTCCAGCAGGACATCGGCCTTGGCGGCCAGGCGGCGAACGACGTCCTGGCCTTCGGGGGAACGCAGGTTGACCGTCACGGACCGCTTGCTGCGATTGAAGGCCATGTAGTACGCCGATACCTTGCCGCCCTCCCCCTGCACCACGGGTTCGAAACTCCGCGTTTCATCGCCCGTGCCCGGCTGCTCGACCTTGATCACCTCCGCCCCCAGCTCGGCCAGGATCATGGACGCGAAGGGGCAGGCCAGGACGCGCGACAGATCGAGAATGACGAGGCCTTCCAACGGTCTCATTGGACTACCCTCCTGTCGCTGCGCGACCTCCTCCCCGAGGGAGGACTCACGCTCGAGACGGCCCGGCCCACTCATGCCCGTTCCTTGCGAAAGCCGCGCATCATGACGTTGGCGTCGCGGCCGACCTCGAGCGCCTGGGCCAGGCCCAGGTCCGCCGCGCGGTGAAACGCGCGCTTGGTCGTGGCCATGGCGATGGGGCTCCAGGCCGCCACCTTCCGCGCCAGTTCGAGGGCCGTCTCCAGCACCTGTTCGTCCGGCACGACGCGGTTGCACAGGCCCCATGCCTTGGCGGCATGGCCGTCCAGGGGCTCGGCCAGGGCGACCAGTTCGAACGCCTGCTTGCGGCCGAGCTGGCGCACCAGGTTGGCCATGACCACCGCGGCGACGATCCCGTGCCGGAGCTCGGGATACCCGTAGCGCACGGTCTCCGACATGACGCACATGTCGCAGGCGATGGCCAGGCCGGCGCCGCCGCCCAGCGCGTTCCCCCGCACGGCCGAGACCACCGGCTTGTTCATTTGCGAGAACACCAGATGCAGGCGGGTGGTCAGGTCCGCGCGGGCGCTCACCGCTTGCGGGTCCTGCGGCGTCAGCGCGGAAAACTCGGTGGTGTCGGCGCCCGCGCAAAAGGACTTGCCGGCGCCCGTCAACACCACGGCATTGACGCCGTCGGCCCGGTCCGCGTCCCGCAGGCTGTCCAGCAGCTCCTGCGTCAGGCGCGTATTCAGCGCGTTGTGCTTCTCGGGGCGGTTGAGGGTAATGACGCGGACGGCGCCGCGGTCTTCGATGAGCAGGTGTTCCATGTAGGTGCGCTAGTCCGTTGAAAGAATCGTGAGAATTCAGCCTTCCATGGTTCGCAGCCGGCCAGTGGCTTCGGCCAGTTCGCGCACCAGCCGGTCCATCACGACGGCCGCCGGCTCGATCCGCGAAATCAGCCCGGCGGACTGGCCCAGTTCAACCCTGCCCCACTCGACGTCGCCGTCCAGCGCGGCCTGCCTGAGCGTGCTTTTCTTGAAAAGGGCCAGGTACTCGTCCTGCGCCAATTGATCGCGTTCCGCGTCGAAAACCGCGCGCGCGAAGGCGTTGCGCAGGCCGCGTATAGGCAGGTCGCGGCGGCCCACCAGCGCGGTGTCGTGGACGTCCGCGGCCAGGACGGCAGACTTGTAGTTGGCATGCACGGTCGCTTCCTCCGTCAGCAGGAAGCGGGTGCCCAGTTGCACGGCGTCGGCGCCCAGCGCCAGCAGCGCGGCGATCCCCCAGCCGTCCGCCACGCCGCCGCTGGCAATGATGGGGATGGACACTTCCTGCAGGACGCGCCGCACCGTCACCAAGGTGGTGACCTCGCTGACAGGCGGATGGCCGCCGGCCTCCGTCCCCACGACCACCAGCGCGTCGACGCCCGCCGCGGCGGCTTTTTTAGCGTGTTCGAGCGTGGCGACGACCTGTATCCACGTCGCGCCGATGTCGCGGAATCGGGCCAGATGCGCCTTGGGGCTGCCCTGCGAGGCGATCACCACCGGCACGCGGCGGGCATGCATGGCATCCAGGATCTCGGCGGCGCCAGGACGGTAGAGCGGGATATTGACGGCGTAAGGCCGGTCGGTGGCAGCGGCCAGTTCGCCGAGAACGCGCACGAAATCGTCCGGCCGCAGCGGCCCCGCCGCCAGTACGCCCAGCCCGCCCGCGTTCGAGACCGCCGCCGGCAGCGGCGCGCTGGACGAGGCCCAGCTCATTCCCGCCTGCACGATGGGATGGTCGATACCGAGCATGGTGGTGATTCGCGTGCGCATGGCCCTGGCTATCCGTCAAAGTAGTTGATAAACTAAACTATCTAGTGGACAAAATCAACTAATTATGAAAAGCACGGAGACAGCGGCGGCGGCCGATACGGCGATGCCGTTGGCGGGCATACGCGTGGTGGACCTGACCTCGGCCGTGGTCGGCCCCTATTGCACCCAGGTGCTGGCGGACTACGGCGCCGAAGTCATCAAGCTGGAGGAGAAATCCGGCGACGTCATCCGCTGGATTTCGGGGCGCTCCCGGACGCCCGGCATGTCCGGCAAGTTCATGCACATGAACCGGAACAAGCGCAGCATTTCGCTGGACCTGAAGCAGGAAGCCGGCCGCGAGGCGCTGCTGAAGCTGGTGGACGGCGCCGACGTGTTCCTGCACAACATGCGCAACGCGGCGGTGGGCCGTCTCGGGCTGGACGCGGAGACGTTGATGGCGCGCCGCCCCACCCTGCTCTACTGCGGGATCGTCGGTTTCGGCAGCGACGGCCGCTATGCCGGGCGGCCGGCTTACGATTCCATCCTGCAGGGCGGCACCGCCTTGGCCAGCCTTCTGGCCGGCGCCGACGGCGAGCCGCGCTACGTCCCTTACGTGGTGATCGACCGCACCGCCGGCCTGATGGTCGCGCATGCGCTCCTGGCCGCGCTGTTCGCGCGCGAGCGCGACGGCCGCGGCCGGGTGATCGAAGTGCCGATGTTCGAAAGCTATGCCGGGCTGTTGCTGAGCGAGCATCTGTACGGCCATAGCTTCGAGCCGCCCACCGACCGCCTGGGCGATCGCCGGCTGCTGGACGCCAACGCCCGCCCCGTGCGCACGCGCGACGGCCACGTCTGCATCACCACCAACACCGATGCCCAGGTGCACAAGTTGTTCGTCGCGCTGGGACGTGCCGACCTGGCGGGCGACGCCCGCTTCGCCACGTCGCTATCGCGCATCGAGCATATCGCCGACTTCTTCGCCATCCGCGCCGAACTGCTCGCGCAGCGAGATACGGACGACGTCGTCGAACTGCTCTTGAAGCACGACATCCCCTGCATGCCTTGCCACACGCTGGAGTCGCTGTTGGCCGATCCGCACCTCGGCGACGTCGGTCTGGTGCAGCCGGGCCAGCACCCGACGCAGGGCGAGATACGGCAGATCCGGCCGACCATCCGCATGACGGGCTTCGAACCGTCCGTGCGCCTGCCGGCGCCCCATATCGGAGAGCACACGGCGGCGGTGCTGGCCGAACTCGGCTACCCGCCCGAACGGATAGCGGAGCTGTTCGACAGCGGCGCCGCCTACACCGCTCCCGACGCGCCATCGCGCCCATAAATCATTCATACGGAGACGAATTCCATGATCGACCTTCCGCGCCGCAGGCTCCTGGCCGCTGCCGCCCTGGCGGCCGTTACCCCCCTTGCCCGCGCCCGCGCCGGCTTTCCGGACCATCCGCCGCGTCTCATCGTCGGCTTCGCGGCGGGCGGCGGGAGCGATTTCATCGCCCGCGCCCTGGCCTCGGAAATCGCCGGGCCCCTGGGCCGGCCGCTGATCGTGGAAAACCGGCCCGGCGCCGGCGGCGCCATCGCGGCGCGCGCCGCGGCGTCGAGCCCGCCCGACGGCTACACCCTGTTCCTGGGCAGCGCCGCGACCTTCGTCATCAATCCGGCCCTGATGGCGAACCTGCCCTACGACGCGGAGAAGGATTTCGTGCCGGTGGGATCGGTAGCGCGTTTCGACTACGTGCTGATGACGCGCCCGGACCTGCCCTACAAGACCATGGCCGACCTGATCGCGCACGCCAAACAGAAACCCGGCGAGCTCACCATCGGCTCGGCCGGCAACGGATCCAATACCCATCTCGCCGCGGCCGCGTTCCAGCAGGCCGCGGGCATCCGGCTGCGCCACATTCCCTACAAGGGGACCACGCCGGCGCTGACCGACCTGGCGGGCGGCAATATCGATCTCCTGTTCGACTCGGTGCCCACGGTGCTGAGCCTGGTCAAGTCCGGCAAGGTAAAGGGGCTGGCCACGACCGGCAGCGCGCGCGAAGCCCTGCTGCCCGACCTGCCGACCGTCATGGAAGCAGGCGTGCCGTCCTTCACCGCCAGCAACTGGTTCGCCGTCTTCGCGCCCGCCCGCACCCCGCCGGAAATCGTCACGGCCATCAACGCCGCCATGCAAAAAGCCCTCGGCGGCGAGGCCCTCCGCGCGCAATTGACCTCCACCGGCAATGTCCCGCTGCCCGGCAGCCCCCAGGACCTGCAAACGTTGGTGAACGAAGAGCGCGCGTCGTATCGGAAACTGATCCAGTCCTCGGGCATCAAGATCGAATAACGCCGCCCGGCCCTATCCGGCGGTGGTCATGCCAGTATCATTGTTATCGTCGGCTACCACCGGATAGGCGGGGCGGCCACCTTGCGCGCCGCCCGCCTTATGGGTCAGATCTGCTCTATCTCAGGTCGTTGCATGCTTCGGTTGAGCCACCAGGCGCACACCCAGGGCGCTGCATACGCGGCTAATCGTCTCAAAACGCGGAGTACTGCCCGGCCGTAATGCCTTATATAGCGCTTCGCGCGCAATACCAGCGTCCTGGGCAACTTGCGACATTCCTCGCGCGCGGGCGATGTCACCAAGAGCGACGGCCAAAAGTGCGGGATCATCATCTTCAAGAACGGTGGTCAGATATGCCGCTATATCCTCTTCACTGTTCAGATATTCGGCTGCATCGAACTCAGGAAGTTCGGACACTTTGACTTTCTTGGTCATAGTCAATCCTCCAAGGCTTTGCCTTCAGACCTTTAAACCACACGCAAAAGTCAGGATGCGGCTTCACCGCGTAGATCATGGCCGTACTGTAATCGTTCGATTACACGCTATCAACCAAGTCGGCAGCGCAAGCTTGTTCCAAATGAATCTGGCCGAGAGGGTTGCCCACCTCGGCCAGTGTTTGCATGTCCATATTTACTTCTTCTGTGGCGATATTGCCCCAAAGATCTCATAGCCGTCTCTGCCTTGGCGAACAAACCGTCCCTGGCCCCGTTTCACGCGGCGAAGGAAGTCGCCAGGGAGGGGTTGGCAGCGCGCCCCAACGAACGCCGTCAACCCCCCGCGGTCTACCAACTGATCCGCACCCCCACATTCCCCTGCACCGTCTCGCGCCGTTCCCCGCCCAGGTTGAAGCCATAGCCGGCCGAGGCGTATACGCTGACGCGTTCGTTCACCCTGGCGGAGACGCCCAGGCCCAGGCGGGCCTGGGTGCCGCCCATGGCGGATTTGCTCTTGGTGCCGCCGTCGAAGGCAACGCTGTCGTTGCCGCCCAGGGTATGCAGCAAGTCGGCGCGCACGTAGGGCTTCCAGCGGACGCTGCCGGATTCGAATTCGCCTTGCAGCCGCGCGCCCACGCGGCCGATGACCGCGTCCTTCGGACTGAACGAGACGTCGGAAGCGGAATCCTGTAGCGAGTCGATGTGGGTGTGCTGGTAGATGAGCTGCGCCTGCGGTTCGAGGGTGACGTTGGGACGCAGCGGCATCGGCAGGCCCGTCTCGACCGAGGCCGTGAGGGCCGAGCCGTGGGTGGACGAGGTGTCGCCCGCATGGGACCGGGGATCCACCTTCAAATGGCTGCCCATGACGACCGTGTCGGTGTACCAGCCGCTGGGACCGACGTGCGTCCAGTAGCCCCCCACGCTGTAGGAATCGATCGCCAGCTTGCCGGCCCGGTAGCCGGATTGCCCCATGGCGTCGCCCTTCACGTCGCCGTCGCCCCGCGCATAGCCGAGGAACATGCCGTAGCGGTCCTGGTGGCCGCTGTCGGTGGTGCGGGCGTAGAGGTCCTGCCCGACCTGCATGCCGAACGTGGTGCCGCTGAACGACTGGTCCACCGTGCCGTCGCGCTTTTCCGAGAAGTGATCGCCCCAGGTGCGCGCCCAGCCGGCCGGGAAACGGCCGTTTTCGGTCAGGAGATCCTGGTTGCCCTGGCGGTCGTGGAAGGTGCCGATCTGCTGCACCGCCAACTCGCGCGCCAGCGAAGGCACTTCGGTATAGATGGGAACGCCGGGCCGGTAGATGGGCCGGGGATTCTGGCCGGGATCGGTGGGGATCAACTCGGAACGCAGGTACCAGTTCTGCTCGGTGCCCGGCGTCACGCCGCCGCGGAACAGCATGTAGGAATACGCGCCCGCATAGACGCCCGTGCTGGTGAAGGCCCCGGGCGCGGTGGTCGCGCCGTTGAGGGCCTGCACCACCTGGATGCCGTCGCCGGTGGTCATGACGCCCGGACCGTTCTTGTTGGTGATGCGCACAGCGCATCGGCCACGGCCAGCGTGCCGGCGTTGCTGACGTTGCCCCTGACGCTGCCGTAGCCGCCCAGGGTGGCGCCGCGCTGGATGGCCACGGCGCCGCCGCCGTCTATCGCCGCGTCGGCATGGCTCGCGTCGCCCACCGCCAGGGTGCCGGCGGCGACGGTGGTGCCGCCGCTATAAGTGTTGAAGGCATTGAGCACGGTCGTGCCGCCGCCCTGCTGGACCACCTGCCCGGTCCCGTTGATCTCGTCGGCCTGGACGTAGCGGTCCGCGCGGTTGAAGGCCAGCACGCCGTCGTTGTCGACGCGGCCCATGATGTTGCCGGTCGTGCCGCCGTCGCCGACCTGCAGCGTGCCGGCCTGGATGACGGTGCCGTTGGCGTAGCTGTTGCTGCCCGTCACGACGGCGGTGCCCGCGCCCAGCTTGGTCAGCGAACCCTCGCCGCCGATGTTGCCCGCCAGGGTCAGCGTGGTGCCCGCCACCGGCTCGACGCCGCCGCCCATGCTGCCCAGGGTGATGGCGCGCGATTGCACCAGGTTCTGCGTGGTGCGCAGCGTGCCGTCGTTCATGCCGAGCGCCGTGCGCGCGGCGCCCAGGGCCGCGTCGCTGGCGATCTGCAAGGTGCCGCCATTGATCTCCGTGCCGCCCGTATAGGTGTTGGCGCCGTTCAGGACCAGCGTGCCCTGGTCCGTCTTGACGAGCCGCGTGTTTCCGCTCAGCACCGAATCGATGGTGGTGGTGTAGCCGGCGCTCAGGCTGCTGCCGTCGCCCACCCGGATGATCGAGCCGCCGGTCGCGTCGGGCAGCAGCGCGATGCCGCCGCCCTGGACGCGGTAGCCGTCGCTGGCGAACTGCATGCCGATGGCGCTCACCTGCCCCAGGCCGTTGTCCACGGTGACGACGCCCGGATTGGACATGAAGATGGCGAAGGTGCCGTCGGCGTAAGGCGCATTGGGCGCGCCCAGCGCGTTGGTCCAGTTGTCGTTGCCGAGCGAGTTCTGCCAGACGCCGTTGCCGCCGTCGACCGTGTTGTTGTTCTTGCCCGTGGCGCCGTCCCAGAAACTCAGGTTCAGGCCCGAGGTGTTGATCAGGTTGACCTGGTTCGCCACCGCGGTCTGGACATAGAAATCGGGAGACGGAATGGTGCCGATGGCCAGGCCGTTGTCGGTCAGCGCGCCGCTATAGCTAATGACGCGGTAGATGCCGGGGTCGAAACTGCCTCCAACCGGTGTGGTGACGTTGAGCGTGCCGCCCAGGGTCAGGTCGCCCTTGACGACGGTCAGGTCGTTGAGCGGCCCGCCCACCACGCCGGCCTGGCCGAAGTTGTAGGCCAGGGAGGCGTTGCCGTCGAGGTCCAGGTTGCCGTTGATCGTCAGCGTCCCGGGCGCGCCCGTGATGTCGCCCGGCGTGAGCGTGCCGTTGGCGTCCACCCTGGTATTGCCGCCGATCGTGCCGGTGCCGCCCAGCGCGCCGCCCGCCTGCGCGGTCGTCTGGCCCGTGGCGGCCGACTGGTCGCCGTTGATGTAGAGCGCGCCCGCGGCGACCCGCGTGGCGCCGGTATAGGTGTTGTTGCCGCTCAGCACGGTCTGGCCGGCGCCCTGCTGCGTGACGCTGCCGGTGCCCGATATAAGGCCCACCAGGGGCAGTTGGTCGCTGCGGTCGATGGCCAGCGCGGCGTTGTTGACGATGTCGCCGTTCACCGAGCCGCCGGCGCCGCCGTTGCCCAGTTGCAGCGTGCCCGCGGCGATGAGGGTGCCGCCGGTGTAGGTGTTGTCGTGGGTGAGGATGGTCGTGCCCGTCCCCGCCTGCACGAGCTGGCCGGTGCCGCGGATCGCGCCGTCCAGCGTGACCGTGTCGCTGCGGTTCACGGCCAGGACGCCGGCATTGGTGATGGGCCCGGAAATGCTGCCGCTGGTGCCGCCGTTGCCCAATTGCAGCGTGCCGTCGTCGATGAAGGTGCCGCCGGTATAGGTGTTGTCGGCGGTCAGGATCGTCGTGCCGGCGCCGGCTTGTCTCACGGTGCCGCCGCCGCTGATCAACCCGGCGAAGGTACCGGTGTCGCTGCGGTTGAAGACCAGGGTGCCGTTGTTGGCGACGTCGCCGACGATGCTGCCTGTCGTGCCGCCGTCGCCCAGTTGCAGCGTGCCGGCCGAGATCGTGGTGCCGCCGCTGTAGGTGTTGTCCGCCGTCAGCACGGTCACGCCGCTGCCCTGCTGCGCGACGTTGCCCGACCCGCTGACCGTGCCGACGAAGGTGTAGGTGTCGCCGCGGTTGAAGGCCAGCGTGCCGTCATTGGCGACGTCGCCGACGATGCTGCCGGTGGTGCCGCCGGCGCCCAGTTGCAGCGTGCCGGCCGAGATCGTGGTGCCGCCGGTGTAGGTATTGTCCGCCGTCAGCACGGTGACGCCGCTGCCCTGCTGCGTGACATTGCCCGTGCCGCTGACCACGCCGCCGAAGGTGTAGGTGTCGCCGCGGTTGAACGCCAGCGTGCCGTCGTTGGCGACGTCGCCGACGATGCTGCCGGTCGTGCCGCCGGCGCCCAGTTGCAGGATGCCGGCCGAGATCGTGGTGCCGCCGGTATACGTATTGTCCGCGCCCAGGACCAGCGTGCCCGCGCCCAGCTTGTTCAGCGCCCCGCCGCCGGCGATGGCCCCGTTCATGCCCAGCGTGGTGCCGGCCGCCGTGTCGAAGCTGCCGCCGCCCGCGTCCAGCGTGGTGGCGCGCGCGGTGCCGAAACTGGCGCTGGTGGCCAGCGTGCCGTCGTCCAGCGACAGCGCGCCGGCGGCATCGCCCAGGTTGGCGTCCTGCGACACCTGCAAGGTGCCGCCCTCGATGGCGGTGCCGCCGAGATAGATGTTGACGCCGGACAGCACCAGGGTGCCCAGGTCGGTCTTGACCAGCTTGGCCGCGCCGTCGAGCACCGCCGAGATCGTGGCCGTGTAATCGGCGCCGGCGGCCGCGCCCGCGCCGACGCGGATGACGGCCTCGTTGGGGCCGCCACTGCCCGTGGGCGTGCCGGTCAGGGTCAATTTGTCGCCGGCGGCGTTGTTCTGCAAGACGTAGCCGTCCGTGGCGAACTGCATGCCCTGCACGTCGATCTGCCCGTTGGACGTGCTGTCCACCAGGACCGTGCCGCTCTGGCCGGTGAAGACCGCGAACGCGCCCTGGCTCCACGGCGCGTTGACCGTGCCCGTGGCCTCGGTCCAGTTGTCGTTGGGGGTGGTCGGCGCCACCCAGGTGCCCGACCCGCCGTTGACGTGGCCGTCGTTCTTGGGACCGGCATCGCCGTCCCAATAGTTCAGCGTCAGGCCGTTGGTGTAGGCCAGGTTGACCTGCTTGTCCACCGAGGTCTGGACGAAGTAGTCGGCGGGGTTGGCCCCGGCGGGAAGCGTGCCGATGGTCAGGCCGGCCGGGTTGCTCAGCGTGCCGCCGTAGTCGATGACGCGGTAGATCCCGGCGTCGAAGCGGCCGCCGGGCGACAGCGTGACGTTGATCCTGCCGCCCAGGTCCACGTTGCCGCTGACTTCGGTCAGGTCGTTGAACGGGCCCGCCGCCACGTTGGCCTGGCCGAACGCGTAGTCCAGCGAGGTGTCGTTGCCCAGCACGAGATTGCCCTTGATGGTGAGCGTGCCGGGCGCGGTGCTGTTGTCGCCGGGCGCGAGCGTGCTGGTTCCCGTGAATACGACGTCGCCGCCGATCGTGCCCGCGCCGCCCAGCGTCGCGTTGTTGACGGTGGTCGCGCCGGTGGCGGCGGTCTGGTCGCCATTGACGAACAGGCTGCCGGCGTTCACCGTGGTGGCGCCGAGATAGCCGTTGGCGGCGGTGAGCACCGTGGTCCCCGCGCCTTGCTGCGTGACCGAGCCAGCGCCGCTGATCGCGCCGTCGAAGGTGTAGTCGTTCCCCCGGTTGAAAACCAGGGCGCCGTCGTTGGCGACGTCGCCGACGATGCTGCCGGTGGTGCCGCCGGCGCCCAGTTGCAGCGTGCCGGCCGAGATCGTGGTGCCGCCGGTGTAGGTGTTGTCCGCCGTCAGCACGGTGACGCCGCTGCCCTGCTGCACGACGTTGCCCGTGCCGCTGACCGTGCCGCCGAAGGTGTAGGTGTTGCTGCGATTGAAGGCCAGCGTGCCGTTGTTGCTCACGTTGCCCAGGATGCTGCCGGTCGTGGAACCGCCGGCGCCCGTGCCGAGCTGCAGCGTGCCGGCGGAGATGGTAGTGCCCCCGCCGTATGTATTGTCGGCGCCCAGGACCAGCGTGCCCGTGCCCAGTTTGTCCAGCGCGCCGGCGCCGGCGATGACGCCGTTCATGCCCAACGTGGTGCCGGCCGCCGTATCGAAACGGCCGCCGCCCGCGTCCAGCGTGGTGGCGCGCGCGGTATCGAAACTGGCGCTGTTGGCCAGCGTGCCGCCGTCCAGCGACAGCGCGCCGGCGGCATCGCCCAGGTTGGCGTCCTGCGACACCCGCAACGTGCCGCCGTTGATGGCGGTGCCGCCCAGGTAGGTATTGATGCCGGACAGCACCAGGGTGCCCAGGTCGGTCTTGACCAGCTTGGCCGCGCCGCCGAGCACCGCCGAAATCGTCGCGGTATAGCTGGCGCCTTCGGCCACGCCGGTGCCCACGCGGATGACGGCCTCGTTCGGCCCGCCGCCGCTCACCGGCACGCCGGTCAGGGTCAGCGTGTCGGCCAGCGGATTATTGCCGGCCAGCGTGTAGCCGTCGGCGGCGAATTGCATGCCCTGCGCCTGGACCGGACCGTTGACCGTGCTGTCGACCAGCACGGTGTCGCCCTGCCCCATGAACACCGCGAACGAATCCTGGGCCCATGGCGCGTTCACGGCGCCGACCATCTCGGTCCAGTTGTCGTTGGTCAGCGCGCCGTTGGCCGTCCAGACGCCCGGACCGCCGTCCACGGTATTGTTGTTCTTGTTGGCGGCGGCGGCGCCGTCCCAGTAATTCAGGGTCAGGCCGTTGGTATTGACCAGGTTGACCTGCTTGTCCACGGAAGTCTGGATGAAGTAGTTGCCCGCCGCCGGCACGGTGCCCAGCGCCAGGGTGCCCGTTTGCGTCCCCGCGTAGTCGATGATGCGGTAGATGCCTGGATCGAAGGAGCCGCCGGCCGAGGTGATGACGTTCAGGGTGCCGCCCAGCGCGACATTGCCGCCGACGTCGATCAGGTCGTTGAGCGGTCCGCCGACCACGCCGGCCTGGCCGAGCGAATAGGCCAGCGTCGACGAGGACTGCAGGTTCAGGTCGCCGCCGACCGTCAGGGTGCCGGGCTGCGGACCGATGAGGCCGGGCGACAGCGTGGCGCCGGACTCGACGGTGACGCTGCCTCCCAACGCCCCCGTGCCTCCCAGCAGCGCGCCGCTGCCCACGGTCGTCGCGCCGGCGCCGGTCTGCGTGCCGTTGACGTACAGGGCGCCGCCGGTGACCGAGGTCGGGCCGCCGTAGCTGTTGTCGGCGGACAGGATGGTGGTGCCGGAACCGATCTGGCTGACGCCGCCGGAGCCGGAAATCAGGTTGTCGAAACCGAACTGGTCGCTGCGGTCGAAGGCCAGCGTGCCATTGTTCGTGATGGCCGTGCCGGCCGGGAGATTGCCGGACGCGCCGCCGTTGCCCAACTGCAGGGTGCCGCCCGCGATGGTGGTGGCGCCCGCCCATGCGTTGCCATCATTGGTCAGCACGACCGTGCCCGCGCCGTCCTTGGTCAACGCGCCGGCGCCGGTGATCGATTGGGCCACCGTGGTGGTCACGCCGGGGTTGGCGATAAGGGTGCCGTTGTTGGCGGTCACGGTAAGGGCGCGGCTGGCCGACAGGTCGAAGCTGCCGGTGAACGCCAGCGCGCCGCCGTCCAGCGTTACGGCGCCGGCGCTGTCGCCCAGCGCGGCGTCGGCGCCGACCGCGATGGTCCCCTCCTCTATCCGCGTGCCGCCCTGGTAGCTGTTGGCGCCGCTCAAGGTCAGCGTGCCCGGGGCGATCTTGGTCACCGCGCCGGTGCCGCTGAGCACGCCGGCATAGGTGCCGTCGTCCGGCTGGTTGAAAAGCACCAGCCCGTTGTCGGTCACGCTGGGCGGCAGGCTCTGCGCGCGCGCCTCCAGCGTGCCGGCCGGGTCGACCAGGACCGAGCCGTTGAAGCCGGTGTTGTCGCCGGTCAGCGCCAGCGTGCCTCCCTGCACCTGGACCGACAGCGGCGTGCCGCCGCCGTTGCTGCCGACCGAGCCGGACAGCGTCCATTTGCCCTCGCCGGTCTTGATCAGCGATTGGAAATTGCGGATGGTGCCGGGCAGGCTGTCGCTGGAGCCCTGCTCGCCGGCGAGCAGCAGGCTGTTGGTGCCGCCGCCGCCGTTGAAGCCGCCGGTGATGGTGGAGCCGGGATAGAGGGTGAGCGAGTCGTTGCCGCTGGCGAAGGTGAGGCTGCCGCGCACGGCGGCGCCGCTGCGGTTGATGAAGTTCACGCTGCCGCTGCCGCTATTGCCGATCACGTTGCTGCTGCTGCCGTTGCCCGCCTGGATGACGCCGTAGTTGTCGACGGTATTGGAGGCGCCTCGCGTGCGGTCCTCGAACCAGATGGCGGCCGCGTTGCCGCCGGTGATCAGCCCGCGGTTGACGATGGTGTTGCCCGCGCCGATGACGTTGATGGCTTCGGCGTTGCCCTGCGTGCCGAGCGCCTGGATCCGGGCGCCTTCGGAAACGACGAGGCTGCCGTTCGAGTTGAATTCGATGGTGTTGTTGCCGGCCGTCCAGAGGCCGACGCCGGACGTCGCCTGGTTGCTGACCACGGCGCCCGGGTTCAGCAGGATGGAGGCATTGTTGCCCAGGCTGATCGCATTGGCGTTGCCCACGGTCAGTTGGGCATTGGGCTGCAAGGTCACGGAGGCGCCGGCGGCCGTGGACGGCCCCTGGCCGACGGTGGCCGTGGCGGGGTTGGGCGCGTTCGTGTCACAGGTGGTGGCGGAGCCGGAAGTCGTGCAAGCCGCGTAGACGGCCGGGGCCGGCGCGGCGCCGAACAGCGCGGCGCCGACGAGCACGGCCGAACGGCGAGGAGGCCGGATAAACGGTTTCTTTCCTTGCATATTGATCCCCAGCAAATAGGCGCCCACGAGATTTACAGGCGCATGTTGAAGCCTTTACAGCGCGTTTTTTGAACAAGCCGCAAACGAACGAATACCCGTACGCGAATATCCGGAATACGGATATTCGAGAATCTGGCTGGAATGAATGGAAAATCGAACCGCACCCCCTGTGCGCGCTTTACCGGCGGCCGGGGCGACCCGCGTGATCAGCGGGGTCTAGCGAATAACTAATAACGAATAACGAATAACGCGAACGGGACAAAAATAGAAAATAAGATTCCACGCCACGCGGTGCGAGCGCGTGGCTATTTGCCGGTAATTCCGGATATTGATGTAAAGGCGGGTCAGCCGCGCTCAGGAAACGGGCGTTCGGCGACTGGGCATCCTATGGGCTTGGATCCCATGAACCGGAGGTATATGCGTTGTCGCCGGATGCATGGAAGCCGGATGTATTGAAAACGGAGGCATTGAAGCCAAATGGACTGAAGCCCAATGGTTCAACAGCGGTGATCCGCTTATGTGTCCTTGCTTCATTTGAAGTTCCCCCTCCAGGGTGCAGCCATCGTCTCCTCCCCAATATCCGCGCCAAGCTCCCGAAATAAAATGTCTCTGTCATCCGGTGTTGGTGAAGATATCAGGCTGTATATATATCCGAGGCTAAAAGTAGTATCAAGTCCTCAAAAATGCGATGGCAATTATTACTCATCCGTAAATGCCTAAAATGGCCGGTAATGTAGAAAATGCCAGCAAGTGCGTTGCGTTTTCGCAAACACGCGTATCGAATCGCGCACCGGCATCGCGATCGGTATTCGTATTTGTTTGACCATCCGACTTTCACTATCTTCGCTTCGTTTTGATTATTAGCGGAATCAGCGGACGCAGGCGGCTTGTGCGCGCTCCCCATGGCCGGCGGCGCAGCGCAAAAAAAGCCCGCGAAGCGCGGGCCGATGAATGGTAAATGGAATGTCGGCTTGGGGACCGGAAGGCGGACTCAGATTGCCGTCGCGGCCTGCCCCTTCAATCCCAGCATGGCGCGCGCCTCGTCCGGGGTGGCGATTTCCAGGGAGAGTTCTTCCAGGATGCGCCGGACCTTGGCCACCTGCTCCGCGCACGAGACGGCCAGCTTGCCCTTGCCGATATAAAGGCTGTCCTCCAGGCCCACCCGCACGTTGCCGCCCATGATGGCCGCCATGGTGACCAGCGGCAGTTGATGCCGTCCCGCCCCCAGCACGGAGAAGCGGTAGCCGTCGCGGCCGAACAGGCGGTCGGCCGTGGTCCGCATCGCGACGAGGTTTTCCGGATCGGGTCCCAGGCCACCCAATATGCCGAAGATGCTCTGGATGAACAGCGGCCCTTGCACCAGGCCCTCGTCGACGAAATGCGCCAGGTTGTACAGGTGGCCCATGTCGTAGCACTCGAATTCGAAGCGCGTGCCGCACTCCTCGCCCAGCACCTTGAGGATATGGCGGATATCCCGGAAGGTATTGCGGAAAATCAGGTCCTCCATGCCTTCGACATAGGGCTTTTCCCAGTCGTACTGCCATTGCGCGATGCGGCGGGCGGCGGGATGGATGGAGAAATTCATCGAGCCCATGTTCAGGGAACACATTTCCGGCTTGGCTCGCAAGGGATAGGCCAGCCGTTCGTCCAGCGTCATGCGGGTGCTGCCGCCGGTCGTGATGTTGATGACGGCGTCGGTGGCGTCGCGGATGCGCGGCACGAAGGCCTCGAAAACGGCGGGATCCGGCGTGGGTCGGCCGTCGCGCGGATCGCGGGCGTGCAGGTGCAGGATGGCCGCCCCGGCGCGCGCCGCCTCGATGGCCTGTTCGGCGATCTGGTCGGGCGTCAGCGGCAGGTGCGGCGACATGGTCGGCGTATGGACCGAGCCGGTGACCGCGCAGGAGATGATGACCTTGTCGTGGCTGTTTTTCATATCGATAACCTTGGGTGGGAGAGAAGAAAACGCCCGCCGCCCGGGCCTCGCGCGCGGGCGAACGCCGGCTTCAGACGGCCAGCCATTGGGAAACCAGCGCCTCGTTCGAACTCAGTTCGCCGGGATGGCCCTCGAAGACGATGCGGCCATGGCCCATGACGCAGACGCGCGTCGACACTTTCAGCGCGATGGTCAGTTTCTGCTCCACCAGCAGCACGGACACGCCCTTGCGATGCATGTCCTGGATGCACTCCCCCACCTGCGCGACGATCTTCGGCGCCAGGCCCTCGGTGGGTTCGTCGATCAGGATGACGAGCGGGTTACCCAGCAGCGACCGGCATATGGTGAGCATCTGCTGCTCGCCGCCGGACAGGCTGCCGGCGCGGGTATTGCGGCGTTCCTTCAGGCGCGGGAAATAGTCGAACATCTGCGCGATGGTCCAGCGGTGGGCGCCCTCGACGGCGCGCTGCTCGCCCATGCGCAGGTTCTCGTCCACCGTCAGGTTGGCGAAGACTTCGCGTTCTTCCGGCACGTAGGCGATGCCGGCGCGGCAGATGGCATAGGGCCGCGCGCCGGCGAGGTCGCGTCCGCGCAGGCGGATCCGGCCCGAGGTCGGCGCCACCAGGCCCATGATGGTCTTCATGGTGGTGGAACGGCCCGAGCCGTTACGGCCCACCAGGCTGACCACCTCGCCGGCGCCGACCCGCAGGTCCACCCCGTGCAGCACGTGGCTCTTGCCGTAGTGGGCATGCAGGTCCGCCACGTCCAGCAGTGTCGTATCGGCACTCATGCGCTCACCTCATCCCCCAGATAAGCCTCGCGCACGGCGGGGTCCGCGCGGATCGCCTCCGGCGTGCCGGTGGCGATCACCTGCCCATAGACCAGGACGCTGATGCGATCGCTCAGCGTGAACACCACGTCCATGTCGTGCTCCACGATCATCAGGGTGCGGCCGGCCGTGGCCTCGCGGATCAATTGCGCCGTATAGGCCGTTTCCTCGTGGGACATGCCCGCCATGGGTTCGTCCAGCAGGATGAGGCGCGGGTCGGAAGCCAGCGTCATCGCGATTTCCAGGGAGCGCTGCTCCGAGTACGCCATCTCGCCGGCGATGGCGCGCGCTTTCGTGCCCAGGCGCACCAAGTCCAGCAGGCGCTCCGTTTCCTCGCGGATGCGGCGGTCGCGGTCGATGAATTTCCAGAATGCATATTGCAGGCCATGCGCGCGCATCACCGCCAGCCGCACGTTCTCGAACGTGGTGAGCCGGGGAAAGATATTGGTGATCTGGAAGGAACGCGCCAGGCCTGCCCGGTTGATCGCCTGCGGCGGCCGGCCGCCGATCTCGCGGCCCTCGAAACGGATGGCGCCCGAGGACGGCGCGAGCTGGCCGGACACCAGATGGAACAGCGTGGACTTGCCGGCGCCATTGGGGCCGATCACCGCATGGCGCTCGCCGGCGCGCACTTCCAGGTCCACGCCGCGGATGATCTCCGTGGCGCCGAAGGACTTGCGCAGGCCTTCGAGGGCGAGAATGGGAGCGTTCATGCCAGCGTCTCCTTCGCCGCGCCGGCGCCCGGGGATGCGGGCAGCGCCTGTTCCTCGCTGTCCAGCCGCGCCAGGCGCCTGCGCGACGTCCACACCGCCGCGCCGCCGCCGGCCAGCAGCAGCGCCGGGACCAGCCAGGTCAGCAGCGCGCCCGGCCGCCAGGAACGGTCGAACAGCGCGATGGCGGGCCAGGGTTTGCCGGCACCGAGCTGCGCCAGCGCGCGATAGTCCTGCGAGAACAGGCGCTGCAACAGCTCCACCAGGAACACGCCGCCCGCCGCCAGCAGCGCGGCGCCCGCGATCGCCAGCGCGAAGACGCCCAGCATGCGCGCCGCCCCATGGCGCTCGCGCAGGCGCCGCGCCAGTCCGGGCAGGCCGCTCAAGCCGGCGGGCATGAACATCATGACCAGCACGAAGACGATGCCCTGGTAGAGCAGCCAGGACTGCGTGAGATCGGAGACGGCGTAGCCGAAGAAGGTCATCAGCGCCGCGCCCAGGGCCGGGCCCAGGAATACCTGCACCCCGCCGATATACGTATTGAGCACGGCGGCCGCGGACAGCGAGGGATCGAACAGCACGTAGTTGGCCGACTCGTTGGAGATGACCTGCAGCCCGCCCGCCATGCCGGAGAACATCGCCGAAATGGCGAAGACGGCGGTGGCCAGGCCGTGCACGTTGTAGCCCAGGAAGCGCAGGCGCTGGCTGTTCTCGCGCAGCCCCACCGTCAGCCGGCCCAGCGGCGTGCGGGTGTAGAGATAGAGCAGCAGCAGGGCCAGCAGCACCCAGGCCAGCGTCAGGTAGTACACCTGCGTGGTCGACCCGAAATCCAGGCCCCAGGCCGGCATGCGCATGGTGGATATTCCCGCTTCGCCGCCGAACAGGCCCTTGAGCTGCGGCGCCAGCGCATGCACCAGTTCCGCGATCGCCAGCGTGATCATCGCGAAATACGTGCCGCTGCGCTTGGTGGCGAACCAGCCGGCGATGCCGCCGAACAGCAGTCCGCCCACGGCGCCGGCCAGCGGCATCAGCGGCGTGGGGACCAGGCCCTCCCCGCCCAGCGCGTTCATGGCGTGCACCGTGGCGAAGGCGCCGACGCCGAAGTACGCCGCATGGCCGAAGGACAGCATGCCCGCCTGGCCGCACAGCAGGTTGTAGGCGGACGCGAAGAGCGCCGCGATCAGCATCTGGATGGCCGCGTTCAGGAGCCCTTGCGAAAGCAGATAAGGCAAGGCCGCGAGCAGCAGCACGGCCGCCAGGCAGGAAAGAAGCCGGGAATTCTTCATCGCGTCACTCCTTCTCGCCCATCAGGCCGCCGGGACGCACCAGCAGGACCAGCAGCATGAGCGCGAAAGGCAGCGTGGCCGCCAGGCTGCTCACCTTGAGCGTCATCAGGCCGCCCACGCCGCGCGCCCACTCGCCCGCGCCGACCAGGTCGAACAGGTCCGCAAGGCTGCGGTCCACGCCCACGGCCAGCGAGGTGATGACGCCGATCAGCAGCGAGGCCAGCATCGCCCCGGGCAAGGATCCCAGGCCGCCGACCACCACCACGACGAACACCATTACGCCCAACTCCAGCGCCATGTTCGGATTGGTGGTGTAGAAGGCGCCGGCCACCGCGCCGGCCAGCCCCGCCAGCGCGGCGCCGGCCCCGAAGACGCCCATGAAGACCAGGGGCACGTTGTGGCCCAGCGCTTCCGCCATGTTGGGCCGATGGATGGCCGAGCGCACGACGATGCCGACGCGGGTGCGGGTCAGCACCAGGTAGATCGCGATGAACATGGCGATGGCGATCGCGCCCATGATCAGCCGGTAGGCGGCGTACTGCGTGCCGCCGATGCTGAAGGCGGCGAAGTCCAGCGAGGCCGGCACGCGGTAATCGACCGGATAGTTGCCGTAGAACAGCTTGACCGACTCGGCGATGATGAAGGACAGGCCGAAGGTGAGCAGCAGTTCATGGGCATGCCCATGGCGATGCACGCGCCGCAGGAAATAGCGTTCCACCGCCACGCCCACCAGTCCCACCAGCACGGGCGAGAGGATCACCGCCGGCCAGAAGCCGAGCGCGCCTTGCAGCGTGTAGGCGAAGTACGCCCCCAGCATGTAGAACGAGGCATGGGCGAAGTTCAGTACGCCCATCATGCCGAAGATCAGGGTGAGCCCGGCCGAGACCATGAACAGCAGCAGTCCGTAGACCACGCCGTTCAGCAGGGAGAAAAGGAGTTGTTCCATGGAGTCCGAATGCCGCCGCGAGCGGGCCGCAAGGGCCGCCCGCGGCCGTCAGGTTGACGTTGCGCCGCGAGGGAAAGAGCCTCGGGGCCTCAGCCCGGCCGCTTCATCTTGCAGGTGGCTTGCACCGGCGTGGAGGCCTGCTCCGCCGAAAGCAGCAGCACCGGCTTGAAGCCCATGTCGGTCCCGTCCACCTTGATCTTCGCGTCGCGGGACACGACGGACACCACGATGGGCAGTTGCGCCTGGTGATCTGCCGCCCGCATGCTCATCTCGCCCATGGGCGTCGGGATGCGGGTGGTCTCCAGCACCTTGGCGAATTCGTTGACGTTCAGCGCGCCATCCTTTGCCGGCGTGTGCTTGAGCGCCTCGGCGACCATCTTCATGCCGTAGACGGTCTGCGGCTCGACGAACACGGGCACGTGGCCGGTCTTGGCCTTGTAGTCCTCGACGAACTGCTCCCCCGCGGGACCGTTGGCCTCGGCGTTGAAGGTATGCGCGACGAAATTGCCCAGCGCCAGCTCGCCGGCGTTGGCGATGTTGCCGGGCTGGTCGAGATAGACCGTGCCGTAGTGCGCCTTCAGCCCCGCCGCCTTGGAGGCCTTCATCAGCAGCAGCAGATCGTTGGACCAGTTGCCGGTGATGACGGTGTCCGCCCCGGATGCCGCGATCTTGGCGACGTAGGGCGCGAAATCCTGGATCTTGCCGACGTCGTGCAGCGTCTTCTCGACCACGGTGTAGCCGCCCTGCTTCTGGTAGTCGACCGTGGCCTGCTCCATGTCCTGGCCCCAGGAATAATTCTGGTTGATGGCGTAGACCTTGGTCCCCAGGGCGTTGGCCTGCTTCATGCCCTCGACCAGGGCCTTGGTGCGGACCTGCGCGTTCCCGGCGAAGCGGAAATGGTAGAAATTGCACTTCTCGCCGGTCAGGTCCAGGGCCTCGGCCCCCATGTTGATGTAGACCATCTCCTTGCCGGGATGGCGCAGATTGTATTTGCGCACGTCCTCGGTGATCTGTCCGCCGATGGCCGATGAGGCGCCCTGCACGACGATGTTGACGCCGTCCGCGGCGGCGGCCTTCAGCTTGTCCGCGGCGCCGGCCGGTCCGCCCTGGTTGTCGTACTCCAGCAACTGCACCGGCTCGCCGTTCCAGCCGCCGCCGGCGTTGATCTGGTCGATGGCGTAGCGCACGGCGGCCCGGTAAGCCTGGCCCGTGGAGGCCTGCGGGCCGGATAGCGTCTCGACCAGGCCGATCTTGACCGGCGCAGCGGCGGCGGGCAAGGCGGCCATGGCGGCGACGGCGGCCATCGCCGCCATGCCCGGGATGTGGCGTTTGTTCATGTCTGTCTCCTTGTTTTCTTTTCGTGGAATGTGAGATGCGCGCGGCGGTTGGCCCGCCCCGGCATCGGCTTCAGAGGTATTCCATATTTCCGTCCACGCTGATCGCCTGCCCGGTGACGTTGCGCGCCGCCGGCGAGCACAGGAACAGGGCCATGGCGGCGATGTCGTCGGTGGTGACCATGCGGCGCAGCGAGATCTTGCGCAGGTACTCCTCGCGCATGGCCTCGGCCGGCACGCCGGCGGCGGCGGCGCGCGCGCCGATGACGCCGTCCATGCGGTCGCCCTCGACCGTGCCGGGAAGAATGGCGTTGACGCGCACGCCCTGGGGACCCAGTTCGATGGCCAGCGATTTCACCAGGCCGACGATGGCCCACTTGGTGGCGGCGTAGGGCGTGCGCAGGGCATAGCCCAGGCGGCCCGCGACCGAGCTCATGGCGATGAGGCAGGGATCGCGGCCGGACTGCTTCAGCAGCGGCACCGCGCGGTTGGCGAAATAGAAGTGGCTGTTCAGGTTGACGTCCACGGTTCTTTCCCAGTCCATCCGCCCGATTTCCTCCACCATCCCGGTCGGGCCGGCGATGCCGACGTTGTTCACCAGCACGTCCAGGCCGCCCAGCGTGCCGCGCACGTCGTCGAATACGGTGTCGACGTCGCCGGCCACCGAGGCGTCGGCCACGCTGGTCGTGATCTCGGGAAACTCGGCCGACAGGCGGTCCAGCGCCGCCCGGTCGATGTCGCACACATGCACCCGCGCGCCGGTCTCGCGAAAAGCGCGGGCCACCGCCGCGCCGATGCCCGAGGCGCCCGCGCTGACCAGCACCCGCAGGCCGCGCGCCGGCCGCAACATATCGATGACGCTCATGTCCACTGCCTGTCTCCGTATTGGTATTCGTCTTCGTATGGCAGCAGTGTCCGGCGAATGCCGGCCGCGAACCATGTGCAATATGCACATAGGATTGCCCGCCTTGATATGATGTTTGCACTTTTCCTGAATTTTGTTTGCACCAGGACACCGGCGCCGGCCGTATTTCGGCGCGCTTGCCGGCCGCTCCTGCCTTCCCTCCTCCGGCCCGCGCAACCATGACGTCTTCCTCCCCGACCCACGGCAATCCCCTGGATGCGGCTGCCCATGGGACGCAGGCGGAATCCGTTGCCGCCGACCTGCTGGCCCTGCTGAACGGCAACGCCCCGGCGCAGGCCTTCGCTGCCCGCCTCGCCGCGCTCGAAGCGCTCCCCGACGGGATGGCGCGCAAGCCGGGCCTGATCGAGCAGGCGCGCATGGCGATGGCCCTGCGCAACCGCCTCGACCAGCATGAGCAGCGCGAGCGCGGCATGCTGGCCGTCATCGAATCCGCGCAGGACCTGTCCGCGCGGCTGGACCTGCCGGAGCTGCTGAAGGCCATCGTCATCCGCGCGCGCGACCTGCTGCGCGCGCACCTGTGCTGGCTCACCATCTACGACGCCGCGGCGGGCGAATTCAAGGTGGTGGTGGCCGACGGCGCCATCGCCACGCGCACCGGCAGCATGACGGCGAAACGTCCGCTGGGCGTGGCGGGCATCGTCATGACCACGCGCATGCCCTTCTCCACGCCGGACTATCTGCGCGACAACCGATTCGCCCACGACGCCGACCTGGACGACATCTTCCGCGACGAGGGCGTGAGTGCGCTGGTGGGCGTGCCCCTGATCTGGAACGACGATGTCATCGGCCTGCTCTTCGTCGCCGACCGCTACCACCGCACGCATACGGCGCTGAATATCTCCATCCTCTGCACGCTGGCCACGCACGCCGCGGTCGCCATCAACAACGCCAAGGCCTTCGCCGACGCCCAGGCCGCCGTCGAGCGCGCCGACCAGGCCCGCGCCGAACTGGAGCGGCATGCGCGCGACGTCCAGGCCGCGGTGGAAGCGCACGAGCGCCTGACCTCGCTGCTGGCGCGCGGCGCCTCGCTGGGCGAGCTGTGCCAGTCCATCGCGCAACTGCTGCAAGGCAGCGTGCTGGTCCTGGACGAGGCGCACCAGGTGATCGGCCGCGCCGACGCGCCGGACTATGCCGGCACGGCGGCCGACCGCTACCAGCCCTATGGTCCGCACGATGCCGCCTTGACGCAGGCCTTGCGCGAAAGCCGCCGCGCCGGCCGTTCCGTCATCGCCTACGAAAGCGAGGGCGAGCTGTGCCGCAGCATCGCCGTCATCGGCGGCGACGGCGTCCTGGGCGCCGTGCTGCTGTTCCGGCGCGAGGACTTGCGCGACAGCTTCGTGCGCACCTTCGAACGCAGCAGCAGCGTCATCGGCATCGTGCTGCTCTCGCAGGAGCGCATGGAGGCCAGCAAGAGCCGCGCGGTGTCCGAACTGCTGCAGACCCTGGTCTCGCCGCGCCAGGGCGAACCCGCCCTGGCGCGCGACCGCGCCGAACGTTTCGGCCTGGACCTGACGCGGCCGCTGGTGCTGATGCTGGTCGAGCTCGACCGGTCCGAGGCCGGCTTCATGGCGCGCCGCCTGCGCGACGGCCTGGCGCTGCCCGGGCTGGTGCTGGACGAGGTCGATGGCGTCCTGGCCTTCGTCTGCGGGGCCGCCCATGCCGGCGTGTTGCGCGCCGGCGTCGAGGACGCGATGCGGCGAGCCGCCGGGGCCGCCGGGACCGCCTATTGCGGCGTGCTGTCCCGTCCCGCGCACGGCGCCGCGGAGCTGCCTGCGCTCTACGCCGCGCTGCGCCGCGCCCTGGCCGTGGTCGGCCGCCTGGGCATGCGCGGCCGCATCGTCGCGCAGAACGAGATGGCCGTCTATTCCATCCTGTTCGAGACCCAGGACCGCGCCAGCCTGGCCCAGTTCCTGGACGCCGCCATCGGCCCCCTCATCGACCACGATCGCAGGCGCGGCACCGAGCTGGCGGCCACCCTGCTCGCCTACCTGGACAACCGGCAGAACGCCTCGCTCACGGCCACTCGCCTCGGCATCCACGTCAACACCATGCGCCAGCGGCTGGCCAGCGTCGGCATGCTGATCGGCGGCGCCTGGAGCGAGACCCACCGGGCCTTGGAGATCCATCTCGCCTTGCGGCTATGGAGCCTGGGGGAAGCGGGCGCGCCGGACGGTGCCGCGCGAGACTGATGCGTACAATTCCTGTTCCCTGTTTCGATCATGGTTTTCGATCATGGCCTTAGCGACGACGATGCGGATCCGGAAACTCCTATTGCCGGTCGCCTGCGCGATCTTCATGGCGGCTACGGCGCCGGCGGCCGCGGCGGCGCCATCCACCCAGGCTGAAATCGGGACCGCGCTCGCCGCCGTCGTCGACCGGATCGCCGAACAGTACGTCGACCCGGTCGACGCCCGTACGCTCAGCGTGCAGGGCCTGCGCGGGCTGGACGCCCTGGCCGCCAACGCGCCGCCCGAGCAGGGACAGGCCAGGCGGCGGGCCATCGGCCGGGCCATCCAGGCCGAGGAAACGGCCGCCGGCGTCGCGGCGCAGACGGGCATAGTGGCCGATGAGATCATGCGCTTCCCCGCGGGCGCCGAGCGCGACGCGGCCTTGGAGGCGGCGCTGCGCGCCATGATGACGAGCCTGGGGCCGTACAACCGGCTGGCGTCGCCCGCGGAAATGGCGCCGCCGCCGGCCTCGGTCGGCCTGGAATTGAGCCGGCGCGACGACGCGCTGACCGTGGTCCGGCCCCTGCCCGGCAGCCCGGGCGAACGCGCCGGCATCCAGCCGGGCGACGTCATCCTTAGCATCGACGGCCGCCCGGCCAAGGACCTGCCCCTGCCCGAAGCCGTGGCCTTGCTGCGCGGCGCGCCCGGCAGCAGTCCCGCGCTGGAGATCCGCCGGGCGGGCGCGGCGCAGGCGCTCGTCGTGCATCCGGTGCGCGGGCCGGTGCAGCCCCCGCCTTCGCTGCGCTGGACGCTGCACGGCGACGTGGCCGTGATCGGCATCCGCGCCTTCGACAACACGACGCAGGAGAATTTCAGGGTGGCGATCCGCGCGGCGGCCCTGCGCGCCGATACGTCGCTCGGCGGCCTGGTGCTCGATCTGCGCGGCAACGCCGGCGGACTGCTCGACGTGGCCCAGGCCCTGGGCGGCATGCTGTTGCCGCCTGGGCTCCGCATCGCGACCCTGCGCGGCCGCACCGAGGCCAATGCCCGCAGGCTGGTGGCCCGGCAGCAGGACGTGGTCGAGGGCCTGCCCATGGTGGTGCTGGTCGACAGCCGGACCGGCGCGGGCGCGGAAATCGTGGCGGCCGCGCTGCAGGACCACGGGCGCGCGCTGCTCATCGGCCAGAAGACCGCAGGCGCCGGCACCATACAGACCGTGCTGCCGCTGCCCGACGGCCTGGGCGCGATGGTCCTGACCACCGCGCGCGTGTACCGGCCGAACGGCGCAAGGATAGAGACCGCCGGCGTCACGCCCGACCTGCTGCTCGACCCGGCGACGGGCCAGCTCACGGTGCGTACGGACCTCGCGCCGGATTTCAATGAGACGCTCGCGAAGCACGTGGCCGAGGCCTTGGCGTCGGCGCCGCCCGGCAGCGACCTCGCGCAGGCCGCCGCCCTGGCGGCGATACCGGACACCCGCGCCGGCGGCGGCACGCCCCGCTAGCGGCTGGTGTCGTGTCCCGGCACGTTATGATGGCGGCCTGTCCGCGGACCAACGAAAGCAGGAGCAATACCGTAGTGAACGACATCGACATCCCGGACGCGGACGCCGCCGAAGACAGCAAGATCCAGGAAGCCAGGCTGTGGCGCGACGACGGCTGGACGGCCCGCGTCATCAAGAACGAGGACGACGACGGCTGGGCGGTGGAAATGACGCAGGACGGCCAATCCGAGCCGGCGCTGGTCGGTCCCTGGACCATGGGCCGCGACAAGAAGAATCCCAAGCCGCTCGACCCGCCGGCTTTCTTCACGCTGGTCAAGACGGCCAACGAAGTCCTGCGCCGCCATGAGCAGCAACTGCACGCGACGCTGCACAAGAGCGTGAAAATCGATGCCGCCGAAGGCCGGCTGACCGTCAAGCTGGACATCGTGCCCGACGAGGACGATCCCTACGCCCTGTTGAGCGCCTACGACGAGTCGGGCGAGCAACTGGCCGAGATCCGCGTGGCGCCCACCTACAAGCTGAACGTGCAGCGCGCCTCGAATTGGGCGGCCGGCGGTTTCGGCAGGGACGGCTGAGGCGCCGCGCGGCCATTCGGCGGGCGCCGCATGCCGCGCGCCGTCATCGGGGCAGCGATTTCTCCCACTTGACCAGCGCGTCCACCACGGCGGCGGGTTCCTCGGGCACCAGGGCGTGGCCCGCGCCGGGAATGACCACCAGCGTCACGCGGCCGCCGAACTCGTCCTTGACTTCGTTGCGCGTGGCCGCCGGCTTGAAGGGATCGTTGCCCGCTTGCAGGTCCAGCATGGGCGCCTTGCCGCCCGACCACCAGTCGGACTGCCTGGTCGCCTTGCCCGCCAGGCGCTGGCTCTCGTTGACTTCCGGGTACCAGCCCTTGAGCCAGACGCTGGCGTCATGGCCCGGCGCGAAGAAAGCGAATTGCAGCGACTTCAGCCGTTCGGCGTCGGGCAGCGACAGGTCCGAACTGCGGTCCACGTGCTCGCTCAATCCCGGCGGATAGGCCTTGGCGGCGGCCGCCACGATGACGACGCCGCGAACCAGATCCGGATGGTCGACGCTGGTGGTGCGCGCGACCCAGTTGCCGAAGGCGTGGCCGACGATGACCACCGGCTGCCTGGCCTGGTCCCGGATCACCGCCGCGACGTCGTTGCCCAGGTCGTGCAAGGTGATGTTCCGCATGGGACCGACGCTTTGCCCGATGCCGCGCGGCTGCGGGTGGATCACGCGGTAGCCCCGCGCCGCCAGGCGCTGGGCGACGTCGTCGAAGTCCTCGGCGCCGCGGCCGCGCGAGGGCAGCAGCACCAGCGGGGTCCCCTTGCCCTCCTCTATCACGTCGATGCGGACGTCGGGCGCGGCCTGGACCAGGACGTGATGGCGCGCGGCGTCCATATCCGCATTTGCGGCATTCGTCCCATTTGCTGCATTCGCCGCATTTGCCGCATGCGTCGCGGGGCAGCCCAGGAACGCGCTCGCCAGTCCCAACGCCAATGCCGCCATTCTCGTTTTCATCGTTGTCTCCTTCCCGGGGCCCCTAGGGGATTCCCAAATCCTGGCTGCCGTATGCAACGTCACGCCACGATCTGGTTCGTCAGTTCGCCGATGCCTTCGACGCGCGCCTTCACGACGTCGCCGACATTCAGGCAGCGCGGCGGGATGGCGGCGTAGCCGACGCCCTTGGGCGTGCCCGTCGAAATGATGTCGCCCGGCAACAGCGTCAATCCCGCCGACAGTTGCGCGATGACGGCCTGGACGTTGAAGATCATTTCGTCCGTACTGGCCGATTGGCGGAGTTCGCCATTGACCTCCAGTTCGAGACGCTTGGCGTTGGGATTGCCGAACGCCGACTTGTGCAAGATGACCGGTCCCATGGGGCAAGTCGTATCCAGGCCCTTGCCCTTGAACCATTGGCCATGGCGGCGTTGCAGGTCGCGCGCGGTGACGTCGTTGACGATGGTATAGCCGAAGACGTGATCCAGCGCGTCGGCCTCGGAGATATTGACGCCGCGCTTGCCGATGACGATGGCCAGCTCGACCTCGTAGTCCAGGCTGTTGGTCAGCGCCGCGTGCCGGTTGACGTCCCAGCCGTGGCCGACGACGGCGGTGGACGGCTTGGTGAAGAATTCGATCGCCTCGGGAAAGGTATTGGCCGGAATGCCCTTGGCGATATTGCCCTCGATGATGTGTTCGCGATAGTTCCGGCCCACGCAGAACACGTTGCGGCGGAGCTGCACGGGCGGCAGGAAACGGATCTGGTCCACGTCGACCGCGTGCCCCGCGTTGCCGGGGTTCTCCACCAGCCGCGCCAATTCCTGCAGCGGCGTCGCCTCGGCGTCGATCAATGCGTCCAGCGACAGCGGCAGGCCGGCGGCCTCGCCGGGAGGAAGCGCGCGGACGGCGGCGGTGACGTTGAAGACCTTGCCGTCGTCCAGGGCGATGCCCAGTTGGGGGTCGAGGCCTTGCTGCCGCGCGTCGAGAAAGGACAGGAATTTCATGTCGATGGACTCAGGAAAAGGAGTGGGAGGGTTCGAGGGATTGCTTGACCGCGTCGAGGATCGCGCGCACGTGCGCACGCGCCAGGCTTTCGGCGGCATCGGGATCTCGCCGATGGATGGCTTCGATGATCTCCAGGTGGTCGTTCAGGGACTGGTCGCGCCGTTGCAGGCGCGCGATGACCTGGCGGCGGGCGCTGGTCTGCCGATGTCCGAACGATTCCCAGATGCGCGCCAGCAGGCCATTGCCCGACAGGCGCATGATTTCCTTGTGAAAAAGCACGTTGGCCTCGGCGTAGGCCTCGTCGCCCTCGCGGTCGCGGCCGCGATCGCCCTTTTCGCCGCTTCGGCCGGACGGCGCCTGGAACGGCGCGAAGATGGCGCGTAGCTGCTCCACGTCGCGTCCGGATGCGTTGAGCGCCGCTTCCCGCGTCGCCAGCCCTTCCAGGTGCTCGCGGATCTGCAGCCACTCCAGGTACTCCGCGTCGGTGACCGGCATGAGCAAGGCGCCCCTGCCCGGACGCAGGCGGACCATGCCCATGCCGTCGAGCCGGATCAGCGCTTCGCGCACCGGCGTGCGGCTGACGCCCAATTGCTCCGCCAGCGCCTCCTCGCCGATGCGCACGGGCTCGGTCAGCCCTTCGCGCAAGGACTTGAGGTGCTCGTTGACGGCGTCGAAAACGCGGGTGCGGCCGACGTCGGGATTTGTCTCTCTGACCATGCCTGTGTGCAAGGGGAAATTATTTTGCACAAGTATATGGTTTTGTATACAGGATGACAACGCCTATATATCGGTCCAGGCAACCGATAAATCGCCGCGCCGTGATCGCGCCCCGCACGACCAAATCCCGCGCCGCCCTTTTCAGTTTTCAGGAAAAGTGGACGGAGATGCCGCCCAGCTTGCCGTAGTCGGCGTGCAGCGTGTCGCCCGGCCCCACGGCCACGGTCCGGGTGAACGACCCGGCCAGGACGATGTGGCCCGCTTCCAGGCCGGCATCGTGCAGGGCCAGTTTGTTGGCCAGCCAGGCGATGCCCAGCGCCGGATGGCCCAGCACCGCCGCCGACACCCCGGATTCCTCGATGACGCCGTTCTTCAGCAGGATGGCGCCCACCCAGCGCAGGTCGACGTCCATCGGCCGCACCGGCCTGCCGCCCAGGACGATGCCGGCGCAGGCCGCGTTGTCGGCGATGTTGTCGACGATGGTGCGCGGATACTTGCTGCGGCCGTCGATGATCTCCAGCGCGGGCACGACGTAGTCCGTCGCGTCCAGCACGTCGAACAGCGACACGCCGGGGCCGCGCAGGGGCTTGCCCAGCACGAAGGCCAGCTCGACCTCCACGCGCGGCACGATGAGCTTTTCCGTGGAGATGTCCTGGCCGTCCTGGAAGAACATCGTATCGAGCAGGTGGCCGTAGTCGGGCTCGTCGATGCCCACGGTGCTCTGCATGGCCTTGGACGTCAGGCCGATCTTGTGGCCGCGCAGGCGCGCGCCGCCGGCGATCTTGCGGTCGATGATGCGTTTCTGGATGTCGTAGGAGTCCGCGATCTCCATCCCCGGGAAAGCCTGGGCCAGTTGCGTGGTGGGTACGCCGGTGCGCTCGGCCTCCAGCAACAGTTCGGCGGCGCGCGCACGGTCTTGTTCATTGAGCATGGGAAGTCCTCGGAAGTCTTTGCGGGCATGCGCGGCCGCGTTTACGCAGCGGCCGTCTCATCGGCCACGGTGTTCGACAGCGTGCCGATGCCCGGCACCTCCACTTCGACCACGTCGCCCGGTTCGAGAAAGCGCGGGGGATCGAAGCGCACGCCCGCGCCCACCGGCGTGCCGGTCGAGATGACGTCGCCCGGCTCCAGCGTGGTCCAGATGGAGATGTAGCGGATCAACTCGGCGAAGGGGAACATGAGGTTGGCGGTGGTGTCGTGCTGCCGCTGCTCGCCGTTGACGCGGGTGGTCACCGTCAACGGCGCCGCGGGATCGAATTCGTCCGCGCTCGCCATCCAGGGTCCCATCGCGCCGCTGCGGTCGAAATTCTTGCCCTGCGTCACGTTGAACTTGCCGTGGCGCACCCAGTCGCGCACCGTGCCCTCGTTGCAGCAGGTCAGTCCCGCGACGTGGGACCAGGCGTCGGCCGCCGCGATGTGCCGCCCGCGCTTGCCGATGATGAGGGCGATTTCGCCTTCATAGTCCAATTGCCGGGACACGCGCGGACGCAGCAAGGGCTCTCCGTGTCCCACGAACGAGCCCGGGAAACGCGGAAAGACGCTGGGATACGCGGGCGGCGCGCTGCCGTCCTTGTATTCCTCGTTGCGGTTGCCGTAGTTGACGCCCACGCAGATGATCTTCTCCGGCGCGGGTATGGGCGGCAACAGCCGCACGTCCGACAGGCGCAGCGGACTGCCGCTTTCCGTATTGCCTGCTCCCGCCGCGCGGCGCGCCAGTTCGGGCAAGGCCTGCGCCGCGATCGCGGCGCGCAGGCTGGCGTGGCCCTGTTCGCTGAGATCGACGATCTCATCCTCGCCGCGCAGCAGCCCGAAGCGCTCGCGGCCCCGATATTCGAAGGAAAGCCATTTCATTTGTCGTATCCAAAGAGGCGGGCCGGGTTGTCGACCATGATTTTCTTCAGGGTGTCCGCGTCGCCCGCGTAGCGCGCCACCAGGTCGACCAGGCGGCCCTCGTCGGGCGTGGCCTTGACGGATACCGGATGCGGCCAGTCGCTGCCCCAGATCACGCGGTCCGGATTGGCCTGGATCAGCGCCTGCGCCAGGGGCACCACGTCGTCCCAGGGTTCGCCGGCGCGGGACAGTTTTTCCGAGAGCGACAGCATCACCCAGAAATTGCCGCGCTCGAGCAGTTCCAGCAGTTTGCGGCGGCTGGGATCGCTCTCCCCCGCCGCGGGGTTGGCGCGTCCCATATGGTCGATGATCACGGGAATGTCCAGATCCTCGAACTGCTCCACCTGGGCCATGATGCCGTCGGGCTCGGGCTGGAATTTGGCGTACCAGCCCAGTTCGCGCAGGCGCGCGATGGACCGCCGGTAGACGGCCGGCTCCATGCTGATGCCCAGGCCCTGGCGGGTGTAGCGGGCGCCCCGCACGCCGGCGTCATGCAGCTTGGCGATATAGGCATCGTCGCGCTCGGCCAGCACCGCCGCGTTGGCGCAGCCGCGATAGTTCGGCCCGGCCGCCGCCAGGCCGTCCAGCACGACCTGGTGGTCGGCGCCGTAGGTCGTCGCCTGCACGATGACGCCGCGCTCGATGCCGAGCAGGCGATGCAGCTTCAGGGCGACCTCGATGGTCGCGCTGGGCATTTCATAAGCGGCGCCCGGACGCACCGGATAACGGTCGGCGGGGCCGAACACGTGGAACTGGCTGTCGCAGGCGCCGGCCGGCAGCCGGGTGCGGGGCGCGCTGGGATGGGGCTGGAAGGATTGGTATTGGGTCATGCCGCCTCTCCTTGCAGGACGGCGATGAAGTCGCACTCGATGAGCTTGTCGCCGTCCAGGTCGGCCTTCATGGTGTGGCGCGCGGGACGGTCCTCGGGATTCGGGAAGGCGCGCAGCCAGACCGCGTTCAGGGCGGCCCGCTGGTTGCGGTCGCGCATCCACACCGTCATCTTGACGATGTCCGCGAGCGAGCCGCCGCCCGCCTCGACGATGCGGCGCACATGGTCGAACATCAGTTCGCATTGGCGTTCCATCGTCGCGCCATAGGCGCCGGTGGCGGGATCGGTGCCCTGGATGCTGCCCGAATAGAGCATGCCGCCGATACGGCAGGCGGCGGGAATGGGGTTCTTGTGGCTGAAGCCTTCGGCGTAGATGCTGCGTCTGCTCATGGCGATGTCCCGGAAAGCGCGCGATGCGCGGTGATGGCGGTTCGGCGCCGCATGGCCGGTTCCCGCGAGGGCCCCGGCCTGCGTGGCGGAAGTCAATTGGCGGTGATGTGCGCCTGCTCGATGATGGGCGTCCAGCGGGCGTCCTCGGCGGCCAGGTAGCGGGTGAAGTCCTCCGGCGAACTGGCGCGCGCCTCGGCGCCCAGGTCGTCGAAGCGCTTGACGATGTCGGGCTGCTTGAGGATGCCGTCCAGCGCCTTGCTCAATTTGGCGAGTATTTCCGGCGGCGTGCCCTTGGGGGCCAGCAAACCGGTGAACGTCGACGCTTCCACGTCCTTGATGCCCGCCTCGGCGAACGTCGGCACGTCCGGCAGCATCGGCACCCGCTGCGCGGTGGTCACCGCCAGGGCGCGCAGCTTGCCGTCCCGGATGAAGGGCGACGCCACCGAGACCTGGTCGAACTGGAAGTCGACCTGGCCGCCCAGGAGATCGGTATTGGCGGGCGCGTTGCCCTTGTACTGCGCCGTGGTCCAGCGCGCGCCGGTGACGTGCTGCAGCAACTCGCTGACCAGGTGATTGGTCGTGCCCGCGCCGGGCGACGCCATGGTCAGCTTGCCCGGCTCCTTCTTGGCCAGCGCGATCAGTTCGCCCAAGGTCTTCACCGGCAGCGACGGTTTCACTTCCAGCACCAGCGGGGTATAGGAAATCGAACTGATCGGCGCGAAATCGCGGTCCCACTTGTAGGCCTCGCGCTTGAAGATCAGCGGGCTGAACAGCAAGGGGCCGTTCGCCGCCATGAACAGCGTGTAGCCGTCGGGTTCGGAACGCGCCACGTACTCGCCGGCGATCATCCCGCCCGCGCCGGGCTTGTTCTCGACGATGAAGGTCTGCCCCAGGGCCGATTGCAGGCCGGGCGCGATCAGCCGCGCGGCCACGTCCACATTGCCGCCGGGCGGGTACGGCACGATGATGCGCACGGGTTTGTCGGGCCAGGCGGCGTGGGCGATGGAGGCCAGGCCGGCCAGCGCGACGGCGGCGCAGGCCCGCGCCAGAAAGCGGTGGGTCATGATGGTTGTCTCCGGTGTCGTGTGTGTCGATCTTGTGAGGACAAACTCTAGGAATTTGCGCGCCGCGCGACAACGCAAAAATTCCTGAAAAGTCCAAATGCCGGACTTAATCCGGGAATGAGTTTTTCGGCGTGGTGACGCTGTCCGCTGGAAACGCCGAAAATGGCGGTGAATAGCCGGGCAGGCGTGGCCGGGCGCCCGCCATCGCGCCGGCTGCGGGGCCGGCCGATAGTTCATTACTTGGACGCCCGACGCCGGTGGCCAGGAACACCAACGAGACAGAGAGAGACAAATCCCATCATGCGTATCGCCGCGCAGGAACTCACGCCGGAACAGACCTACAAGCTCATGAGCGGCATCGTGGTGCCGCGTCCCATTGCCTGGATCAGCACCCTCGGCCCCGGCGGCAAGGTCAACCTCGCCCCCTTCAGTTGCTACACCTTCGTCTCGAATACGCCGCCCATGATCGGCGTGAACCTTGGCCGCAAGGCCGGCCAGCGCAAGGACACGGCGCGCAACATCCTCGACCATGGGCATTTCGTGGTGAACGTTGGCGACGAGACCCTGCTCGACGCCATCCATGCGAGCGCGGAGGAACATCCGCCCGAGGTCAGCGAAGTGGAATTGCTGGGACTGGAGGTGATCCCCGGCGAACGCATCGCCACGCCGCGCCTGGCCGCCGCGCCCATAAGCATGGAATGCCGCTTCCATAGCGTCACGCCCTATGGCGACACCGGCGCCGAGTTCTTCGTCGGCGAAGTCCTGGTCTTCCATATCCGCGACGGCCTGGCGCGCGACGGCAAGATAGACACGGAGCGGCTGCGCCCGGTGTGCCGCATCGGCGGCCCCAACTATGCGTCCCTGGGGCCCATCGTCACCAAGCAGGCGATACGGCAGACGCCGAAATCCGTCATGCCGGGCAAACCATGACGGAAAGACCATGAGGGATGCAACCGAGGACACCCCGGCCGGCGCGCAAACCGTGCGGCGCGCGGTCGCCATCCTGCGCCTGGTCGCTTGCGGCCAGGAACGCGGCGTACGCCTGATCGACCTGGTGCGCATGTCGGGCCTGAACCGGCCGACCGTGCACCGGCTGCTGAAGACCCTGATCCAGGAAGACGCCATCGAACAGGATCCCGAGACGCGGCGCTATCTCATCGGCCCGGAGATCAGCCTGCTGGGATTGGCGCGCACGCGCCGCTTCCCGCTGCAAACGCTGGCCGATCCCTATCTCAGCGAACTGGCGGACCAGGTGGGCGACACCGTGTTCCTGAGCATCCGGCACGGCCACGACTCGATCTGCATAGGCCGGCGCACCGGACGCCATCCCATACAGGTGCTGTCGATCGAGGTCGGCGTGCGTCGTCCCCTGGGCGTCGGCGTGTCCGGCGTGGCCCTGCTCGCCTGCCTGACCGAAGAGGAATGCGCCGCCGTGGTCGCGGCCAACGCGGCGCGCCTCGCGGTGCTGGGAGAGAACCCGGCGGAGATCCTGGCCCGGGTCGCCCGCGCCAGGACGAGCGGCATCGCCCATGCGCCCATCGGGCTGATGCAAGGCACCAGCGCCGTCGCCGTTCCCATCCCCGGCCCCGAGGGATCGGCCCTGGGCGCCGTCACCGTCACCGCCATGGCGGAAAGGCTGGCGCACGACAACTTTCCCAGGGTCGTCGAACGCATGCGGATCGCGGCCCAGGCCATTGCCCGCCGGCATGCCGAGATCGCCGCGCGGCGCTAGAAATAAATTGCGCTAGGGCCGCAGCGTGGCGGCGATGCGGGCCGCCACGCCGATGAACAGCGTGCCGACGGCCCGGTCCACCCAGGTCTTGACCGTCACGTTGCCGGAGAGCCCGCGCGACACGCTGGCGGAAACCCAGGCCACGATGCCGTTCCAGACGGTCGACATGGCGATGAAGATGCCGCCCAGCACCAGGAAGGCCAAGGTCCTATGTTGCGTGTCGGGCTCGACAAATTGCGGGAAGAAGGACAGGAAGAACAAGGCAACCTTGGGATTCAGGACGTTGGTCAGGAAACCTTGGGAAAACAGCTTTCCATAGGATTGCGCCGGCCGCGCGCGCCGTCCCGCCGCGGGCCTCCCGGCTGTTGCGGCGGAAGGCTTGCGGCCGCGCGTCGCCCAGATCATGCGCACGCCGAGATACGCAAGGTAGATGGCGCCCGCGCATTTGATGGCGGCGAACGCGTACACCGACGTGGCCAGCAAGGCGCTCAGGCCCAGCGACGCCGCGAGCACGTGAACGCAGCAGCCCGCGGAAATGCCGAAGCTCGACACCAGCCCCGCCGCCCTGCCCTGCGCCAGGCTGCGCCCGACGACGTAGGCGGTATCCGGGCCGGGGGTGACGTTCAACAGGAAGGTCGACAGGACGAATAGCGGCAGGTGTATCAGGCCGAGAGAACTCATGCATGTGCCCGGGTGGATGGCGCGGCTAAGCACCTAAGCGGATGAACGGATGGCCGGATTTTATTTCGATTGCGTCTAGGCGCCCAGATCCAGGCCGGCGAACAGGTCCGCGAGCGTGGGCACGGACCGCACCGGCCAGATGGCGCTGAGATCGAAACTGGGCAGGTCGTGGCCGTCCGCGACATCGCAGAAGCGCACGCCGCGAAAATTCAGCGCGCGTATCCACGTGGGCAGCAAGCCCACGCCGCAACCGCCGGCGACGCAGGCCAGCACGGTCAGCGTGCGGTTGGCCTCCTGGGCCACATGGGTTTCGTGGCCGGCCTTGCGCATCGCGTCCAGGATGCCTTCGTACAGGATGGGCAACTGCGCGCGCGGATACAGGACCAGCCCCGCCTCGGCGATCTGCGCCAGGGTGACCGTCCCGTCGCCGCCGACGGGAAAATCGTCCGGCACCGCGGCCACCAGGCGGTCGCGCAGCAACTGGCGTTCGCGCATGCGGCCGCCTACCGCCACCGGCGTGTGCATCAGGCCGATGTCGATGACGCCGGCCTGCAAGGCGTCCGCCAATTCCGCGTTGCTCATTTCGCGCAGGATCACCTTCACGCCCGGCGCGCGTTCCCGCAATTGCCGCAACGCCCTGGGCAAGGTGTCGAACAGCGCCGTGGAGACCAGCCCGACGGTAAGCTGGCCGGCGATGCCGCGGGCGATGTCCCGCGCCTGGGCTTCCGCCGCGTCGATGCGGGCCACGCTGGCGCGCACGTCCTCCAGGATGGCGCGGGCGGCCGGCGTCAGGGCGGCGCCCCGGCGCGAGCGCTCGAACAGCCGCACGCCCAGGCTCTTCTCCATGCGGACCAGCGCCTGGCTGAGCGCCGGCTGCGCCACGCCCAGCCAGGCGGCGGCGCGGCTGACGCTGCCATGGTCGGCAACGGCGAGGAAGTAACGCAGGTGTCGGGTTTCCATGAGGGACGTTGAGTTTTCATCGGTATCCGGCGGCATATCCAGGGAGGCTGCGGCCGGCGGGATCCATATCATATCGATATATCAGAACCGCGCCAGGAGAATAGATCAATATGGACGGCCGTCTTAGTATTCCGTCCAGGAAAGTCCCAAGAAAAAAGTCCAGATGGAGACACCGTTGTCCCTCGCCACGCCCCACCCTGGTCCCACAGGCAATCCCGGCGCCGCGCCGCGGATCGCCGCGGTCGATACGCATGCCCACGTCTTCGAACAAGGGTTGGGACTGGTCGCGGGCCGCCGCTATACGCCCGACTACGACGCCCGCCTGGACGACTATCTGGGCCAGTTGGACGCCAACGGCATGTCGCATGGCGTGCTGGTGCAACCCAGCTTCCTCGGCACGGACAATTCCTATCTGTTGGACGCCCTGGCGCTGCAGCCCCACCGCCTGCGGGGCGTGGTGGTCGTGGATACCGATATCTCCGACGAGGCCTTGCGCGACATGGCCAAGGCCGGCGTCCGCGGCATGCGGCTGAACCTGATGGGCCGGCCAACGCCCGCCCTCGACAGCCCGCCCTGGCGCCGCCTGCTGGAGCGCGTCACGGCCCTGGGCTGGCATGTGGAAGTGCACCTGCCCGCCGCGCGCCTGGCGGAGGTCCTGCCGCCGTTATTGCAGGCGGACTGCGCCATCGTCGTCGATCATTTCGGACGGCCGGATCCCGCGCTGGGCATCGACGATCCCGGATTCCAGTATTTGATACAGCAGTCCGCGACCGGCCGCGTCTGGGTGAAGCTTTCCGGCGCCTATCGCAATTGGCCGCCGGAACAGGCGTCCGCGCTGGGCCGGGAGGCCGCGTGCCGCCTGCTGGATGCCTACACGCCGGAGCGGCTGGTGTGGGGCAGCGACTGGCCGCACACGGAACATCGGCATATCGCCTACGCGGACACCCGGCGCTGGCTGGCAGACTGGATCGACGACCCCGTCGTCCGGCGCGTCCTGCTGGTGGATACGCCGGCGCGGCTATTCCATATCTTGCAATGACGGCCTTTCCGGACAGCATGCCCCGATAACGCTTCCCCGCGACCAACCCACGATCTGATTTTTCCACGCCGGGCAGGCTCGCCCGGATGCCCCAAGCCGATACCCATACCGACAATTGCAGGAGACACCCATGCGATTCAAAACGCCCCTGACCCATCTGCGCCGCTGGCTGGGCGCATTCGCCCTGGCGGGCGCCGCCGCCACCGCCTCGGCCGCCTATCCCGAGCGTCCCATCACCCTCGTCGTCACCTATCCGCCCGGCGGCACGGTCGACGTGGTGGCGCGCGTGATCGGCCCGCGCCTGGCGGCCATCCTCGGCAAGCCCGTCATCATCGAGAACCGCGGCGGCGCGGGCGGGATGATAGGCGGCGCGGTGGTGGCCAAGGCGGCGCCGGACGGCTACACGCTGATGCTGGACGCCTCCAACCATGGCCAGAACCCCGCCCTGCACAGCAAGATGATGTTCGACACCCTGCGCGATTTCGCGCCCGTGTCGCTGCTGCTGCGCGTCCCCAACGTGCTGGTCGTCACGCCGTCCTTCCAGGTCAAGACCGTGCAGGACCTGATCAAGCTCGGCCAGAGCAAGGAAGGCGAACACGTGTACTTCGCCTCTTCCGGTCCGGGCTCGGCCCAGCATCTGGCCGGCGAACTGTTCAATATGGAAGCGCACACGCATCTGCAGCACGTCGCCTACAAGGGCGGCGGTCCCGCCATGGTGGACGTGATGTCCGGCCAGGTGCCCGTGATGTTCGCCAGCATGGCGTCCTCGTGGACGCACGTGCAGAGCGGCAAGCTGCGCGCGATCGCCGTCGGCGGCGACCATCGCTCCGCCGCCGCCCCGGATCTGCCCACCATCGCGGAATCCGGCGTGCCGGGATACTCGTCCTATGAATGGAACGCGGTGTTCGCGCCCGCCGGCACGCCGCCCGAAATCGTGAACCAGGTGTCCCAGGCCTTGGCGCAGGTGCTGAAGGATCCCGCCGTCGCCAAGCAATTGACCGACATGGGCGCCGAACTGGTCGGCTCCACGCCCGCGGAGCTGGACACCTTCCGCCGCGCCGAAATCGACAAATGGAAGAAGGTCGTCAGCGAAGCGCACCTGCAACTGGATTGACGGCAGGCCCGAGGCGCGCCGCCCTCCCCGGCGGCGCGGCCTGCCGATTTACGGAGAAAAGGGCTTAGGGAAGAACGGGCGCTTCCGCAAGCCGCGGGCCGGATCGTGTAAGGTAGCCGCGTCTCATCACAGGAAGCCTCGATGCCTCTCCGCCATTTCATCAAGCTCTCGCTACTCGCCGGGGCGGCCGTCTGCGGCCTGGCTGCCCTGCCCGCCTGGGCGGACGCGCACTGCGAGCAGTTGAACGACAAGCTCTCCGGCCCGGACGACAACTTCCGCCCGCCCCTCTCCGCGACGGCCGAACCGGAGGCGCCATCGAAGCGGGTCTACCTGCGCAGCGCGCCCGACGAGCAATGTGCCGCCGGCCAGCCTTTCATCGTGCGCGGCGACCGCGTGGTCGTGTACAAGCCCTACAAGGAATGGATGCAGGTCATGTACGTCTCCAAGAGCGGCGACGACTATACCGGCTGGGTCAGGGAAACCGAACTGCGCGAAACGGGCACCCTGGGACCCGGCAACTGAAAGATGGGACAGGCGCCGGGCGAGCCCGCCCGGCGCCTGTTCGTCAGCGCAGCGCCTTCACCGCGGCGGCGATGCGCGCCATCGCCGTCTTCAACTGCGCTTCCGAGGTCGCGTAGCTGATGCGGAAGTACGGGGCCAGGCCGAAGACGGTGCCCGGGACGACGGCCACGTCATGCGCGTCGAGCAGATACGCGCAGAAATCCGCGTCCGTCTCCAGCACCTTGCCGTCCGGCGTGGTCTTGCCCAGCACGCCCGCGCAACTGGCGAAGGTATAGAACGCGCCCTCGGGCCGGCGGCAGCGGATGCCCTCGATGGCATTGAGCGCGGCCACCACCAGGTCGCGGCGGCGCAGGAAGGACGCGCGGCGCTCTTCCAGCACGTCCTGCGGGCCGTTCAGCGCCTCGATGGCGGCGGCCTGCGAGATCGAGCAGGGATTGGAGGTGCTCTGGCTCTGCACCACGGCCATGGCCGCGATCAGCTCGCGCGGCCCCCCGGCGTAGCCCAGGCGCCATCCCGTCATCGCGTAGGCCTTGGACAGCCCGTTGACCGTCAGCGTGCGATCGGCCAGGCGCGGCTCGATCTGCGCCATGGTCTTGAATTCGAAGCCGTCGTAGATCAGGTGTTCGTAGATGTCGTCCGACAGCAGCCAGACGTGCGGATGGCGCAGCAGCACCTGGGCGATGGCGCGCAGGCGCGCTTCGTCGTAGGCCGCGCCCGAGGGGTTGGACGGCGAGTTCAACATCAGCCAGCGCGTGCGCGGCGTGATGGCGGCTTCCAGGTCGGCCGGATCCAGCAGAAAACCGTTTTCCTCGCGCCCGGGCACCTGCACCGTGACGCCGCCGGCCAGGGTGATCATGTCGGCGTAGGAGGTCCAGTACGGCGTGACGACGATCACCTCGTCGCCCTCGTCCAGGGTGGCCATCAATGCGTTATGCAGCACCTGCTTGGCGCCGGCGCCCACGGTGATCTGGTCGACGCCGAAGGTCAGGCCGTTCTCGCGCTTGAACTTGCCGACGATGGCCTGCTTCAGCGCCAGCGTGCCGTCCAGCAGCGTGTACTTGGTTTCGCCGGCCTCGATGGCGCGCACGGCCGCGGCCTTGACGTTTTCCGGCGTATCGAAATCCGGCTCGCCCGCGCCCAGCACGATGACGTCGCGGCCTTCGCGCTTGAGTTGCGCGGCGCGCGCGCCGATGCGCAGGATTTCCGAAACTTCGATGTTGGCGATGCGGCGGGCGCGGCGCAGCGGGGTGGCGGGAGCAAGAACTTCGGACGTGGACATGGAGACGATGGCCTTCAAAAGGGTTGGCTATTGGGGTTGGCTGTTCGGATGAGGGTTCAGGCAGGCTTGAGATCGGCCGGCGTCATCTCGCCGGCCAGGCGCGCCTCGGCGTAGTCCGCCAAGGCGTTGCCCATGTAGATTTCGGCGTAGCTGCGCCGGGTCAGGTCGATCACGTGGTCGAGGTGATGGTCGATGTGCGCCGTCATCAAGGCCTGCACCCGCGCGAGATCCCTGCCCTGCAAGGCGCGCACGATTTCCGGATGGTCGTTGCGGGTGTGGTCGCGGCGGGCGCGCAGGTCCATCCAGCGCGCAAAGCGGATGCGTTCATTGATGGAGCGCACCGAACGCAGGAATTCGGCGTTGCCGGCCAACGTGGCCAACCGCTCGTGGAAAGCCTCGTCGCGCCACAGCAGGCCGATGGCCTGGGCATCCGTCTCGGGCTCGTCGCGGCTTTCCTCGACGAAGGCCGCCAATGCGGCCAGGTCCTCGTCGCTGGCGCGCTGGCAGACCAGGCGCACGACGCCCAGTTCCACCGTCGCGCGGTATTCGTAAAGTGCCAGGAGGTGCTGGGCGTCCAGCGCCCGCACGGTAAAGCCGCGCGCCGGCGTCGCGGTCAGGAAGCCCTCGGCCGCCACCCGCGCCAACGCCTCGCGCACCGGCGTGCGGGATACGCCCAGTTGGCGCGCCAACTCGACTTCGTTGATGCGTTCGCCCGGACGCAGGCGGTAGGTCGTGGCCATCGCCTTGATGCGTTCGTAGATGTTGGCCTGGACGGCCGAGGATGATGCTGTCATGAAAAGGTACCGATCTTCCGCCCATCCATGCGCTGGACGGATTGCGCCCCGGAACGACGCTTGGTCATGGCGCGCGCTCCGAGCCCCCGCCGACGTTCCCGCCGCGGGTTGTACATGATATCCGTCCGCATCGCCAGCGCCTTGGCGCACATCCTTTCTCCGTGGTCGGCCGGCCGCCCCGCTTCCCCGGACACGGCGACATGTCCCCCGGAGCGCGCGAGCGGCAAGGATCCCGAATCGATCGGTGATTCCTGTATCTTACACCGTATACACATGATGATTATTGTTCTGTATGCAGTCAAGTGTTATGCTCCATTCCCCTCGGATTTCCTTCACCACGGGCAGGTTTTCTTGCATCCGGCCCCCACACGAGACGCTCATCCATGACCGCTGATCTCTCCTCCTGCCCCGAACGCAACGGCGGCCAGATCCTTATCGACCAACTGCGCATCCAGGGCGTGGAACGCCTGACCTGCGTGCCCGGCGAAAGCTATCTGGCCGCGCTCGACGCGCTCTATGACAGCGGCGTCGAGGTCATTTCCTGCCGCAACGAAGGCGGCGCGGCGATCATGGCGGAGGCCTACGGCAAGTTGACCGGACGGCCCGGCGTGTGCTTCGTCACGCGCGGTCCCGGCGCCACCAATGCCAGCCACGGCGTGCACATCGCCATGCAGGACTCGACGCCGATGATTCTTTTCATCGGCCAGGTCGACCGCTCCATGCGCGAACGCGAAGCCTTCCAGGAAGTGGACTACCGCGCGTTCTTCGGCGGCATCGCCAAGTGGGTGGTGGAGATCGACAGCGCGGCCCGCGTGCCGGAACTCGTGGCGCGCGCCTTCCGCGTCGCCATGCAGGGCCGCCCGGGCCCGGTGGTGATCGCGCTGCCGGAGGACATGCTGGTCGAGACCTGCCGCGTGCCGGACGCGCCGCGCGTGGAGGCCGCCGAGGCCTGGCCCGCCCCCGCCGACCTGGCGCGCTTGTCCGCCCTGCTGGCCGATGCCCGCAAGCCCATCGCCATCCTGGGCGGATCGGGTTGGGACGAGGCGGCCTGCGCGGCGTTCGCCCGCTTCGCCGAACGCGCGCAATTACCCGTGGCGACGTCCTTCCGCCGCGCCTCGCTGATGGATGCCGATCATCCGAACTACGCGGGCGACCTGGGCATCGGCCCGGACGCCAAGCTGAAGGCGCGCGTGGCCGACGCCGACCTGATCCTGCTGGTGGGCGGGCGCCTGTCCGAAATGCCGTCCTCGTCCTATACCTTGCTGGACGTGCCCGTGCCGCGGCAGAAGCTGGTGCACGTGCATCCCGGATCTGAAGAATTGGGACGCGTCTACCAGCCCACGCTGGCCATCCAGGCCAGTCCCAAGGCCTTCAGCGCCGCGCTGGAGAACCTGTCCGTGCCGGCGGCGCCGGCCTGGGCCGGCTCGGCGTCCGCCGCGCATGCCGAATATCTCGCCTGGACCGATACGGCGCGCACGCTGCCCGGGGACTTCCAATATGGCGAAGCGGTCACCTGGCTGCGCGACCGCCTGCCCAAGGACGCCATCATCTGCAACGGCGCCGGCAACTATGCGGGCTGGCTGCATCGCCATCACCGCTTCCACCGCTACGGCACGCAGTTGGCGCCCACCAGCGGCTCCATGGGCTATGGCGTTCCGGCCGCGGTGATGGCCAAGCGCCAGCGGCCCGACAGCGTGGTCGTGGCATTCGCGGGGGATGGCTGCTTTCTCATGAACGGCCAGGAATTCGCCACCGCCGTTCAATATGACGCGCCCATCATCGTGGTGGTGGTGGACAACGGCCAGTACGGCACCATCCGCATGCACCAGGAACGCGATTATCCCGGCAGGGTCGTGGCGACGCGGCTGGCCAATCCCGATTTCGCGGCCATGGCCATCGCCTTCGGCGGCCATGGCGAGCGGGTGGCGACCACCACTGAATTCGCGCCAGCCTTCGAGCGCGCCCTGGCCTCGGGCAAGCCGGCCATCCTGCACTGCCGGCTGGATCCGCGCGCGCAATCGCATGCGCGGGATCATGGAGTGAATTGACCGGTCCGTAGTCCGGCCAACGCCGCCTTACAAGGCGGCGTTTTTGCTTTGGGAAGCTCCGGCAAAGAAGTACCCGGCCGAAACCGCCAGCATGCGGTCGACCGATACGTCCATGGGGGGCGTCCTGCGACGGCGGCGCTCGGAGGCGGCCAGTGCCGCGTGCTGGCGCACGCGCGCGAGGCCTTGCGCGGCCAGGTTCATGGGCAAGCGGGAGGAAAGGAAGGCATGTCTCATGGCATGGGGCTCATCGAAAGATAGGCCATGCTAGCGCCTCGCGCGGACGAGGCGAACGATCATGTCGCGATATTCTTATTTTCTCCGAAGATGACATAAGAAGATGACATAAGGACATGCCTTGTCGCATTGCCCGCGTCAGACCGCCGACGTGGCCGCGCCGCCGCCCTGCCCGTCCAGGATGGGCGGCGTGGTGACGATGGAGGTCAATGCCGGCTCGGCCTTCGACTTCACCAAGGCCGACAGGTCCGGCCGCGGACGCGCCAGCGCGGGCACCGCGGCGAAAGCCTGCTCCATCGCACGCGCGGCGCCCAGCAGCTCGTGATCGCCGCGGAAGCGGCCCACCACCTGCAAGCCGAAAGGCATGCCCTGGCCATCGCGGCCGCAGGGCACGGAAATGGCCGGATGCGTGGTCAGCGTGATGACGTAGGTCAGCGCCAGCCAGCGGTAATAGTTCTCCTGCTTCTCGCCGTTGATGGTGTCGGCGTACAGCGTGGTCCACGGGAAGGGAGAAACCGGCGTGGTCGGCGACAGGACCAGGTCGTAGTCGGCATAGACGCGCTGGAACTGCTTGATCAGCCGGGTCTGCGCCGCCTGGCCCCAGGCGCTGTCCTTCAGGCTCATGGCGGCGCCCATCTCATAGTTGGTGCGGGTGTTCGGCCCCAGGCTGGCGGGATCCTTTTCATAGGCCTCGCGCATGCCGGCGACGAAGGCCTCGGCGCGCAGCACGTCGAAGCAGCGATGCGCGTCGTCCATATCGAACGCCACCTCGTCGCAGGCGGCGAACAGGTGGCGCATGGCGGCGATCTTCTCGCGGAAGGCGGCGCGTATGCCGTTATCGACGGCGCAGACGCCGAAGTCCTCGGTATAGGCCACGCGCAGCCGGCCGAGATCGGTCCTGCCCGGTTCCAGGAAGGACAAGGGATCGAGCGGATAGCTCAGGGGATCGCCGGCGTCCATGCCAGCGCTGGCCGCCAGTTGCAGGCAGGTGTCCGCCACCGTGCGCCCCATCGGGCCGACCACCGAGATCGGCGTCCAGCCCAGGAGCTTGCGCACGCTGGGCACGACGCCGGGCGACGGGCGGAAACCGACCACGCCGCATTTCGCGGCGGGGATGCGCAGCGAGCCGCCGGTATCCGATCCCGTGCAGACGGGCAGCATGTCGCAGGCCAGGGCCGCGGCCGAACCGCCGGACGATCCGCCCGCGTTCAGGTTGGGATTGAAGGGATTGCCGGTGGCGCCCCATACCGTGTTGCGCGAGTTCGCGCCCGCGCCCATTTCCGGCACGTTGGTCTTGGCCGTGACGATGGCGCCCGCGCGCCGCAGGCGCGCCACCAGTTCGACGTCCCGGTCCGGCACGTTGCCGCGATAGATTTCCGAACCGAAGGTGGTCAGGAGACCCGCCGTCGGCTCCAGGTCCTTGACCCCCAGCGGCAGGCCATGCAGCAGGCCCAGCGCCTCGCCGCGCATGACGGCCTGCTCGGCCGCGCGGGCCTCGGCGCGGGCGCGGTCGAAGGCGGTTGCGGTGATCGCATTGACGTGGGGATTGATTTCCGTGATCCGCTCGATGCACGCATCGAGCAGTTCGACCGGCGAAAGCTGCCGCGCGCCGATCAGCCGCCGCAGTTCGACCGCGTCCAGGGAAACCAGGGAATTTTGAGTAGGCATCGTCGTCTCGTTATTGGGTTCGGGTTGTTCGGCGCGGCGGGTGTTCAGGATTCAGGACAGCCAGCATACGGGAATGGAATCCCACGCGCACCGTGCTATTCCACTTTGATGTTGGCCCGCTGCGCAATCTCGCGCATCTGCGGCAATTCCTTGGCGATCAGGGCCGAGCTCGCGGCGGCGTCCTGGAAATTCACCTCGAAACCCTGCGCCTCCAGGCTCTTGCGGGCCTCCGGGTCCGCCACGACGGCGGCCAGCGCCTTCTCCAGCCGGGTCCGTATGTCGACCGGAAGGCCGTGCGGGGCCACCAGCATCAACCAGGTATCCATCGCGATCTGGGGATAGCCCTGGTCCGCGAACGTGGGCACGTCGGGCAGGAAGCTGGAGCGCGCCGGGCTGGAGATGGCGACCGCCTTGATCTTGCCGCTCTTGAGTTGCGGCAGCGCCGCGGCCACCGTGTCCACGGAGAACGGAATCTGGCCGCCGATCAGGTCCGCCATGGCCGGCGAACTGCCCTTGTACGGCACGTGCGTCAGCTTGATGCCGGCCGCCGCCGCGAACGCCTCGCCCACGAAATTGGCCGTCGAGCCGGTGCCGAAGGATCCATACGGCGTAGCGGGATGCGCGGGGTCCTTCGCATAGGCGAGGAAGGACGCGACGTCATGCACCGGCACCTTGGCGTTGGCGATCAGGATCAGGCCGGTCCGCGCGACGATGCCGATGGGCTGGAAGCTCTTGATCGGGTCGTAGGGCAAGTCGCTGCGCACCGCCGGATTGATGGTGAACGTCGTCCCCGAGCTGACCATCAGGGTATAGCCGTCCGGGGCGGACCGCGCGACGTAGGACGCCCCGATCGCCGTGCCGGCGCCGGCGCGATTCTCCACGATCACGGTCTGGCCCAGTTGCTTGCCCAGGCCCTGGGCCACCACGCGGCCGACCACATCGGTGGCCCCGCCCGGCGGGAACGGGACCACCAGCGTGATGGGTTTGGACGGATAGGCATCGGCGGCGGATGCCGGAACGGCGGCCATGCAGAGGGTGGCGATGCCGGCGGCGGTGAGGAGCGTTTGCAGTTTCATGGCGGGAGGGCTCTGGGTTTGGTGGATGGGAGATGCTGTTGTTGCACGCGTCTTTGGAGGCGCGGCTTTCTATCCGTGTCCGGGCAGGTGTCCGGGTCTACGTCTTGGCTTTATGTCTCGGCTTATGTCTTGGCCTATGCCCGGGCCGCGTCGGCCGCGATCGCGTTCCTGCCGCGTTGCAGGAAGCCTTCGAATTCTTCCGGCGGGACGAAGCGGCCGCCCGTGGTCCATGCCAGGTGCGTGGCGTGGTCCATGCGATCCTGCAACCCATGCTCGCGCAGATAGGCCTGGCCGGCCGGCGTGCCGCACACCCGCGCCGGCCCGCTGAAGCCGGCCGCCGCCGAGGGTTCGACGCGCAAGCCTTCGCTGTCGTGCAGCCGCGCCAGGTCCGCGAACAGGCGGTCGTCACTGACCGTGTAGACGCCCGCCAGGCGGGTGGCCATGGCCGCCAGGGCCAGATCCGACGCGCGCGGCACGGCCAGGCCGTCGGCTTCCGTGCGGTTCAGCAGGCCGACGTCGTAGACCGAAGGCAGCGCCGGCAGGCCCGGCGCCTGCCCGCATTGCGCCATCATGCCCAGCAGGAAGCACGGCGATTGCACCGGCTCGGCGAAGAAGCAGTGCACGTGCTCGCCGAACAGCATCTTCAGGCCATAGGCGATGCCGCCCGGCGCGCCGCCGACGCCGCAAGGCAGGTAGACGAAAAGCGGACGATCCGCGTCGACGCCGATGCCGGCGGCCTGCAACTGCTCGCGCAAGTGCAGCGCGGCCGCCGCATAACCGGCGAACAGCGCCGGCGAACGTTCGTCGTCCACGAAATAGGCGTAAGGATCGGACTCGGCGCCCGCGCGGCCGGCGGCCACGGCCTGCTCGTAGTCGCCCGTATGCTCGATCACCTTCACGCCGTGCGCGCGCAGCCTGGCTTTCTTCCAGGCCTTGGCGTCCGCCGACATATGGACCTCGGCCTGGAAGCCCAGCAGGGACGCGATGATGCCGATGGACATGCCCAGGTTGCCCGTCGAGCCGACGGCGACGCGGTGCCGCGCGAAGCACGCGCGCGCGGCCGCGCCGCCCAGCACGCGGTAGTCGTCGCCGGGCCGCAGCAACTCCTCCCGCATGGCCAGGGACTCGGCGTATTGCAGCACCTCGTGGATGCCGCCGCGCGCCTTGATCGAGCCCGCGATGGCCAGGTCATGATCGGCCTTGACGTAAAGCCGGCCGTCGGCGCTCCCCAGGCCCAGGGACTGCTGCATGGCGGGCACGGGCAACAAGGGCGATTCGATGATGCCGCCGCTGCCGGCGAGCTCCGGCGCCAGCTCCGCCAACAGCGGGGCAAACCGCTCGAAGCGGGCGCGCGCGAGCAGGACCAGTTCGGGACGGAACCGCGTCCCGGCATCCGGCGCGGCGCCCTCGGCCGGCGCCGCGGGGCGCAGCCACAGCAAGGGTTGCGCGCAACGCAATGCCGCCAGGGTCGCGGCGGCGGTTTCGGCCTGGCCGGGTGCGCCCTTCCCCGCATCGGCGGTGGAAGGTTGGGCGGAGGCGGCGGAAGATAGTGTCATGAGCGTCGGCGGAGCGGGAGGGATATCCGGAATGGAGACGGCAGCGAAACCGCACGCCGGAGTTGTCATCCTAGGGACGCGCGCGGCGTGCCACAAGATCAACGAGTAGAATCCATCGTTGCCGAAACGGCAATGCTCCCAGAGGAAGCCACACCCATATCGGGAATACCCTGACCGTTTTCCGCCGCCCGTTTTCCGCCGCCATGAACCCGCTCGCCCTGCAAAGCCCCGCCCTGCGCTATTTCCTCGAAGTCGTCCGCAGCGGCTCGGTCACCGAGGCGGCCGAACGCCTGGAGGTCGCGCCCTCGGCGGTCAGCCGCCAGATCGCCCGCCTGGAGCGGGAGATGGACACCCTGCTGTTCGAGCGCCGCGCGCGCGGCATGGTGCCCAATGCCGCCGGCGAACTGCTCGCCGCCCATGCCAAGCGCGTCAGGCAGGACCTCGACCGCCTGGGCAGCGACATCCTGGCGCTGCGCGGCGTGCGGCAGGGACTGATCCGCTTGGTCAGCACCGAGGGCTACGCCTTCGGCTTCGTCCCGTCGCTGATCGCCTCCTTCCGCCGCGAATACACCGGCATCCGGTTTTCCCTGGACGCCGCGTCCCAGCACGACATCCCGCGCCGCATACGCGCCGGCGAGGCGGACATCGGCCTGACGCTGAGCCTGACGTCGGAGCGGGATATCCGGGTCGAACTGCGCACGCCCGCGCCGGTGATGGCGGTGCTGGCCCCGCGCCATCCGCTGGCGGGCAAGCGCACGCTGTCGCTGGCGCAACTGGCGCCCTACCCGCTGGCCTTGCCCGATCGCGCTTCCACGCTGCGGCAACTGCTGGAGATCAGTTGCAGCCGCCAGCAACTGGTCTACGAACCCGCCTTCACCAGCCGCCACATGGATGCCCTGATCACCTTCGCCGCCGAGTCCGACGGCGTGGCCTTCAGCGGCGAACTGGCGATCCGCGCCCGCCTGCGGCGCGGAGAAATCGTGTGCGCGCCGTTGCGGGACCGGGAGATGAACGAACGGCATTTCGAAGTCCAGACCCTGGCCGGACGGCCGCTGCCGGAAGCTTGCAAGGCCTTCATCGCGCACATCAAGAAGGAAATATCCGCTTCCGCGGAGGGCGGTGGCGGGAAGATCCCGGTATAAGCCGCACACCCGCGCGGCGTAGAGGCCTTTTTTGTAACAACGCAGGATTGGTACTAACCATTATCCGGGACGCCCGGGCGCGCGCCGTCCCAGGCATATCTCACGTTTCACCACCCCGCCTATAACCTTTGGGAATAGGAATAGACCCCCAGGTACTTTGACGCTATGCGCGGCGCGCTCTAACTTGCCATCGTCCGACCGACGCATCGCCGCGACCACGCCACACGGCCACGAAGAAAAAGGGGAATCCATGAAACGTCCTATCCTGTCCGTCCTTGCCGCCGCCCTGCTTGCCGCCGGCGCCTGTATGCACGTCGCGGCGCATGCCGCCGACCGGCCCGAGCTGCGCATCAGCTCGGGCGCCGCCGACAACGCCACGCTCGATCCGCATCGCGCCACCTCCACCGTCGACAAGGGCGTGGCGTCGGAGATGTTCGACGCGCTGGTGCGCTTCCCGCCCGGCAGCGCCGATCCCAAGGCGCTGGAACCCGACCTGGCGACGTCCTGGGAAAGCTCGCCGGACAGCAAGGTCTGGACCTTCCACCTGCGCAAGGGCGTGCAATTCCACGCCGGCTACGGCGAGCTGAAGGCGGAGGACGTCGTCTACTCGCTGCTCCGCGCGGCCGATCCCAAGCGGTCCAGCTTCGCCAACAACTTCGACCTGCTGGACAAGGTCGAGGCGGTCGACGACTACACGGTGAAGATCACGCTGAAATACCCCGACGCCGCCTTCCTCGGCCGCGTCTCGAATTACCACGGCGGCAACATCGTCAGCAAGAAGGCGGCGGAAAAACTGGGCGACAAGTTCGGCGCCTCGCCGGTGGGCACGGGGCCTTTCGCGTTCGGCGAGCACGTCACCCAGCAGTACGTGAAGCTGGTGGCCAACGACAACTACTTCCGCGGCAAGCCCCAGTTGGGCGCCATCGTCTACCGCATGATTCCCTCGGACAGCGCGCGCGAACTGGCGTTCACCTCCGGCGAGATCGACGTCATGCAGGGCAAGCGCGAACAGCGCTGGGTGGAACGGTCGAGCAAGCGCGGGATGAAGGTCGACATCTTCGATCCGGCCGAGTTCCGCACGCTGCACCTGAACCGCACCATCAAGCCGCTGGACAGTCCCAAGGTGCGGCTGGCCATCGCCTCCGCCGTGAACGTCGACGAAATCGTGCGCTACGCCGGCAAGGACGTGGCGCAGAAAGGCTGCTCGGTCGTCCCCAACGGCTACCTGGGCGAAGACTGCAGCGCCGGCGCCTACCCGTACGACGTGGCCAAGGCCAAGCAACTGCTGGCCGAAGCCGGCTTTCCGAACGGCATCGAGATCAAGTCCGTGGTGTCGAACATTTCGGCGCAACTGCCCATCATGGAGATCGTGCAGGCGCAGTTGGCCAAGGCCGGCATCAAGCTGGACATGGAAGTGGTGGACCATGCCACCTACCAGGCCAAGAGCCGCCAGGACCAGAGCGCCCTGGTGTTCTACGGCGCGGCGCGCTTCCCCAACGCGGATGCCTACCTGAGCGAGTTCTACGATTCGGCCTCCGCCATCGGCATGCCCACCGCCATGTCCAATTTCTCGCACTGCAGCGTGGCCGACGCGGATATCCGCGCCGCGCGCGTCGAACCGGACGCGGCCAGGCAACTGGCCTTGTGGAAGGACGCGCAGGTCAAGATCCACGACGACGTCTGCGCCATTCCCCTCTTCGGCCTGAAGCAGGTGTGGGCGCACGGCGACGGCGTGAGCTACGGCTACGACCTGAAGGGCGCGCTGAACCTGCAGCCGCCCGTCACGGAGAAAACGACGGTCAAGCATTGACCCTCGGGGCGGCCGGCGCGAATCGCCCCCGCTTCAGCGCAATTCGCGGGAAACCTGGGCCGCCACGGCGCGGGCTTCCCGCACGAAGGTCTCCACCAGGCTTTCGTTGCGCGAGGCGCGCACCCGGCACAGTTGGAAGTGGAATTGCATTTCCGGATCGAAACGCCTGAGCACCAGGCGATTCTGCAACCCATCGGCGAACAGCGGATGAATCAACGACACGCCCAGCCCCGCCGCGACGAACTCGCATGCCGTCGGCGCGGTATTGGTATCGAGCACCACATTGAGCCTGGCGCCCGCGCGCTGGAAGGCGATCTGCGCCAACTGGTGCGTCTGGCTGTCCGCGCCGAAGGCGATGAACGGCAGCCCGTCCAGGTCGCGCGGCCGCAATACGCGCTTGCGGGTCAGCTCATGGTTGACCGGCAAGGCGCACATCAAGGCGTGCTGGAACATCGGGTCACGGTCGATGTACGGGTTGTCCACCCGGCTGCCGACCAGCGCCACGTCGATCTGCCGCGTCGCCAGCCAATCCGCCAGGAACTGCGAGCCGCGGCACTGGATGGTGACGCGCACGTCGGGATGATGGCGCAGGAAATTCATCGTCACGCGGCGGATGAAGGAACCGGAGAGCGCGGGCAGCACGCCGACGATCAAGGTGCGCTGTTCGTCGCGGCGGATGGACTCCACCGCCTGTTCCACCTGGCGCAGGCCGGCGAAGATGCGATCCACTTCCTCGTACAGCCGCATGCCGTGCGGCGTGGCGGCCAGCTTGCCGCGCACGCGCTCGAACAGGCTCAGCCCGGTATCGGCTTCGAGGTGCGCCAGCAGCTTGCTGACGGCCGGCTGCGTGACGCCCAGCACCGCCGCGGCCTGGCTGACCGTGCCGTGTTCGATGACCGCCTTGAAGGCCTCGATTTGCCGCAGATTGAGCGTTCGCGCCATGCCGTGTCCTGTATAACCTTTTCGAATAGGCCATGCTTCCGGTCCAGAAAGGGTTATAGCCTATCGTGGGCCGACGGACGAGTCCCGGGACGCGCACAGCGTCCGGCGACGCCGCGGTCCGATCTCGCGGGACATGCCCGCGCGCCGGCCGGAGACACGCGATGACCCGGGACTACGACTACATCGTCGCCGGCGCCGGCATGGTCGGCTCGGCCATCGCCCTGGGCCTGGCCGGACGCGGCCGGCGCGTGCTCATGCTCGACGGCGCGGATACCGATTTCCGCGCGGCCAAGGCCAATTTCGGCCTGGTGTGGGTGCAGGGCAAGGGCTATGGCAACGTCCACTACCAGCGCCTGTCGCATGAAGCCGCGACCCTGTGGCCGGCGTTCGCCGCCGAGCTGCGGCGCGAAAGCGGCATGGACCTGCAATACGAATGCCGTGGCGGCCTGCATTTCTGCCTCGGCGAGGCGGAATGGGAAGACCGCGCGAAGCGCATGCGCGCATGGGAAGGCAATACGCCCGAACGCGCCTCCTGCATCGAGATGCTGGACCGGGGCGCGTTGCAGCGCCGCTTCCCCACCCTGCGCCTGGGCGACGAGGTATCGGGCGGCAGCTTCGGCGCGACCGACGGCCACGTCAATCCGCTGCGGCTGCTGGCCGCCTTGCAGTCGGCCTACCAGGGCCGGGGCGGCCGACTGATCAGCCGGCATCGCGTCGACGCCATCGCGCGGGCCCCGGGAGGCGGCTTCACGGTTTCCGCGGGCCAGGACCGCTATGACGCGGGCCGCGTAATCGTCGCCGCCGGCCTGGGGTCGAATGCCCTGAACCCCATGGTGGGCCTGGACATCGCGTTGCGCCCGCAGCGCGGCCAGGTCCTGGTTACCGAGCGCCTCGCGCCGCTGCTGCCGGTGCCGGCCAGCGGCGTGCGCCAGACGGGCGACGGCACGGTGCTGGTCGGCCTGACGCAGGAAGACACCGGCTACGACATCGGCACCACCGCCATCGCGGCCACCCGCATGGCGCGCAAGGCCTTGCGCGTGCTGCCGGATCTCGCGCGGGCGCGCCTGGTGCGGCAGTGGTCCTGCCTGCGCGTCATGACGCGGGACGGCTGTCCCGTCTATGCCGAATCCGCCACGCAACCCGGCGCCTGGACCGCGCTGTGCCACTCCGGGGTCACGTTGGCCGCCTTCCATGCGGGGCCCCTGGCGCGGGCGATCGACGGCGGCGAGCTGCCGCTGTCCTTCGCCGCGCATTTGCCGCGCGCCGGCGCGGCGATTCCTGCCATCGCCGCTGCCGGCGAGCAACCCGTTTCTTCCGCCGCCGCGGCCGCCCGCGCGGCCTGGTCTTCATTCCTGGATGCCTTCAACCATGAGCGCTTCGATGTTTCGCAAGCTGCATGAACCCGGCGCGCAGACGCTGACGGTCTATATCGACGGCCAGCCGGCCGCCGCCGAACCCGGCGAGACCGTCGCCGCCGTCCTGTTGCGCCAGGACGCCCCCGCCTCCCGCACGACGCCCGTGCGGGAAAGTCCGCGCGCGCCGTATTGCATGATGGGCGTGTGCTTCGACTGCCTGGCCATCGTCGACGGCGTGGCCTCCACCCAGACCTGTCTGGTCACCGTCCGCGAGGGCATGCGCGTGCAGCGGCAGTTCGGCAAGCGGAGCGTGCTGCCATGATGCGCGAATTCGATGTCCTGATCGTGGGCGCCGGCCCGGCCGGCATGAGCGCGGCCATCCGCCTGCGCGCCCTGGGCCGCGACGTCCTGGTGGTGGACGAGCAACCCGCGCCCGGCGGCCAGATCTGGCGCGCGGTCGAAACCGTGGCGGCGACGCCCACCGGCGCGCTGCTGGGCGACGAGTACCGCGCCGGGGCCGCGCTGGCCGAGGCGTTCCGGCGCAGCGGCGCCGTCTACGAACCGGGCACTCAGGTGTGGCAGATCGAGCCCGACTGGCACGTCTACATGACCCGGGCGGGCAAGGCCGAAGCCGTGCGCGCCAGGCAGGTCCTGCTGGCGACCGGCGCGCAGGAGCGGCCCATGCCCTTCCCCGGCTGGACGCTGCCCGGCGTGCTCACCGTGGGCGCGGCGCAGATACTCCTGAAGACCTCGCGCCAGGTGCCGGCCCAGCCCGTCTGGGTGGCCGGCAGCGGACCGCTGGTGCTGCTCTACATGGCGCAGTTGCTGCGCGCCGGCGGCAAGATCGCCGGCTGGCTGGACACCGCGCCCCCCGGCGCCTGGCGCCGCGCCCTGCCCTATCTGGGCGACGCCTTGCGCCGCGCCGGCGAGGTCGGCAAGGGCCTGCGCTGGCTGCGCGAACTGCGCGCAGCCGGCGTGCGCCGCATCGCGGGCGTGCGGGAATTCCGCGCCCTGGGCGAAGGCCGCCTGCAACAGCTCGAATACACCCTGCCCGGCGGCGCCACGCAGCGCGCGGACGCGCAGGTGCTGCTGGTCCATGAAGGCGTGGTGCCGTCCATCCACATGACGCGCGCGCTGGAATGCGAGCATGCGTGGAACGAACGGCAGTCCTGCCTCGCGCCCGTGCTGGACGAATGGGGCCGCACCAGCCGGCCCGGCCTGTACGTGGCGGGCGACGGAGCCGGCATCGGCGGCGCCAATGCCGCCTGCGTGCGCGGCGAGATCGCCGCCCTGGGCATGGCGCTGGCGGCGGGCGCGCTGGACGCCGCCAAGGCATCGGCCGCCGCCGCGCCCCTGCGCGCCTCCCTGGCCGACATGCTGCGCCTGCGTCCCATGCTGGACGCGCTCTATCCGCCGCGTCCCAACGTTTCCTCGCCCGCCGACGACACCATCGTCTGCCGCTGCGAGGAATTGACGGCGGGCGACATCCGCAAGGCCGCGGACCTGGGCCAGCCCGGCCCCAACCAGATCAAGTCCTTCACCCGCGCCGGCATGGGGCCGTGCCAGGGACGGCAGTGCGGCTACACCATCGCGCACATCCTCGCGGAGAAACAGAAGCGTCCGGTCGCCGAGGTCGGTTTCTATCGCGTGCGGCCGCCGCTGAAACCGCTGACGCTGGGAGAACTGGCGAGCCTGGACCTCGAAGACGCGCAGAAAGCGGAGGCCAAATGAGCAGCGCCCCCAGCAGCCCCGCCAGCAGCAATCCGGCGGCAACCCGGGCTTATGACGCCGTCGTCATCGGCGGTGGACTGCACGGCCTGTCGGCCGCCCTGCATCTCGCGCGCGGCGGCGCCCGCGTGGTCGTCGTCGAGAAGCACTGGGTGGGGCGCCATGCCTCCGGCGCCACCGCGGCCGGCGTGCGCACGCTGAACCGCGACCCGCGCGAACTCGATCTGGCCCTGGAAGCCATGGATATGTGGCACGCCATGGCGTCGCTGGTGGACGACGATTGCGGCTTCCACGCCAACGGGCAGATCTGCGTGGCCGAAACGCCCGCCGCCTTGCAGAAGCTACAGGCCCGGGTGGAAGGCCTGCGCGCCGCCGGCTATGTCCATGAGGAAATCATCGACACCGGCGAACTGCGCCGCCTGCTGCCCGAGCTGAGCCATCATTGCCTGGGCGCGTCCATCGCCCGCCGCGACGGCGCCGCCGATCCGCATCGCGCCTTGCGCGCCTTTCGCGGCGCCATCCTGCAGGCCGGCGTCGAGCTGGTCGAGCATTGCGGCGTCACGGCCATCGAACGCCGGGGCCAGGATTGGCGCGTGATCGGCGAAGGCGGCCGAAGCTGGACCGCGCCGGCCGTGGTCAACGCCGCCGGCGCCTGGGCGGCGCGCATCGCCGCGCTGGTGGGCGACGATATTCCCCTGGCCGCCAAGTCGTCCATGATGATGGTCAGCGAACGCCTGCGGCCCTTCATCAAGCCGGTGGTGGCCATCATGGGCCGCTCCCTGTCCTTCAAGCAGTCCGACCAGGGAACGCTGGTGATCGGCGGCGGCCTGCAAGGCATCCCCGACCTCGACAAGGAAACGTCGACGGCGCGCATGAAAGTGCTGGCCAAGGGCGCCCATGCCGCCACCGACCTGTTTCCCGCGGTCGCCAATATCCGCATCGTGCGCGTGTGGGCGGGCCTGGAGGCCAAGACCGAGGACTTGCTGCCGGTGGTCGGGCCCTCGCCCAACGCGCCGGGGGTATTCCATGCCTTCGGCTTCTCCGGCCACGGCTTCGAGCTGGTGCCGGTGGTGGGCGCGACGATGGCGGACCTGGTCCTGCGCGGCGGCACCCGGCGTCCCATCCAGAACCTCAAGGCGGAACGCCTGATGGCGCGGGCGCCATCCGAAACAGCGGCCGCCAGGGAGCACGCATCATGATGCGTTATGCGGTCAAGCGCCTGCTGCTGGCGATCCCCACGCTGCTGGCCATGCTGACGGCGGTGTTCGTGCTGGTGCGCCTGGTGCCGGGCGATCCGGCGGCCGTGATGCTGGGCGACCAGGCCAGCGCCGAAGCCCTGGCCGCGCTCCGCACCCGGCTGGGCCTGGACCTGCCCATGCAGGTGCAGTACCTGCATTTCCTGCGCGACATGCTGTCCGGCAATTTCGGCGTCTCGATGGCGTCGGGGCGCACGGTGCTTCAGGAAGTCGCGCTGGTGCTGCCGTGGACGCTGCAGTTGACCGCCGCCGCCATCCTCATCGGCGTGATCCTCGGCCTGCCCCTGGGCACCTGGGCCGCCTTGCGCCGCAACGGCTGGCCCGACTACCTGGGCCGGGTGCTGTCGCTGGCGGGCCTGTCCTTTCCCGCCTTCGTCTCGGGCATCCTGATGCTGCTGGCCTTCGCCATCCAGTTGCGCTGGTTTCCGGTGATCGGCAGCACCATCGCCGGCGACTGGACCAGCCAGTTGCGCGCCCTGGTCCTGCCGGCCCTGAACCTGGGCTTGATCATGACCGCCTACGTCATGCGCGTCACGCGCTCGTCCATGCTGGGCGTCATGGGCGAGGACTACGTCCGCACCGCGCGCGCCAAGGGTGTGCGGCCGATGCGGCTGGTGCTGCGCCATGGCCTGCGCAACGCGCTGATCCCCATCGTCACCGTCGTGGGGCTGTATTTCGGCACGCTGATCGGCAACTCGGTGCTGACCGAGATCGTGTTCAACCGGCCGGGACTCGGCAAGCTGATCCTCGGCGCGTTGAATACCCGCGACTACACGCTGCTGCAAGGCCTGATGGTGGTCTTCGCCGCCTGCGTGATCTTCGTCAACCTGCTGACCGACCTGGTGTACGGGTGGGTCGATCCCCGGGTGAAATACCAATGAGCGCCGTTCCTTCCTCCGCCGCCTCGCCCGCCCCGGTTTCGCGCCGGCCCAATGCGCTGTGGCAGGCCCTGCGGCGCAACAAGCTTTCGTGGGTCGGCATCGGCCTGCTGCTGGCCATCGTCCTGGTGGCGGCGTTCGCGCCGTGGATCGCGCCGCACGATCCCTTGCAGCAGAACATCGCCTACCGGCTGGATCCGCCGTCGGCCGACTACTGGCTGGGCACCGACAGCTACGGACGGGATGTGCTGTCGCGCCTGATCTATGGCGCGCGCGTGTCGCTGCTGGTGGGTTTCGTCGCCATCCTGATCGCCATGAGCATCGGCGCGTCCCTGGGCATCCTGGCGGGCTATGTGGGCGGACTGCTGGACCAGTTCATCATGGGATTGGTCGACGTCCTGCTCTCCTTCCCAACCCTGCTGCTGGGCTTGATGGTCGCGGCGATGCTGGGCGCCAGCCTGGAGAACCTGATCATCGCCATCGCCATCACGGAGATCGCGCCCTTCGTGCGGGTGGCGCGGGCGCCGACCATCGCCCTGAAGCAGCGCGACTTCGTCGAGGCCGGCCGGGCCCTGGGCTTCGGTCCCCTGCGCCTGATGGGCGTGCATATCCTGCCCAACATGATTTCCGACGTGGTGGTGGTGGGGTCGCTGTGGATGGCCTCGGCCATCCGCACCGAGGCCTCGCTCAGCTTCATCGGCCTGGGCGTGCCGCCTCCTGCCGCGACCTGGGGGGCCATGATCCGCGAGGGTTTCGAGAACATCCTGGATGCCTGGTGGCTGACGGTATTTCCCAGCATTGCGATCCTGTTGACGGTGCTGGCCTTGAACCTGCTGGGCGATGCCTTGCGGGACGCCATCGATCCCAAGCTGCGATCGGAGCATTCATGATGAAGGAATCGATTCTGACGCCCGTTCGCACGATGCAGGATGAACAAGCCCTTCCCGGCGACGAGACGAGCGGCGCCGCGCCCGTCGTGCTCGAACTGCGCGACCTGCGCACCGAGTTCCGCATCGGCGGGGCATGGCACGCGGCGGTGCGCGACGTCTCCTTGAGCGTCAGGCGCAACGAAACCCTGGCCATCGTCGGCGAATCGGGCAGCGGCAAGAGCGTCACCGCGCTTTCCGTCTTGCGCCTGCTGCCCGCGGCCGGCGCGCGCCATGCGGGCGGACGGATCCTGCTGGAAGGCCGCGACCTGGCGGCCTTGTCCGAAAAGGAAATGACCCGCCTGCGCGGCAATGCGCTGGCAATGATCTTCCAGGAGCCGATGACTTCCCTGAATCCGACCATGCGGATCGGCGACCAGATCGCCGAAGCGATACGCCAGCACCGCAAGGTGTCGTGGAAAGATGCCCGGGCGGAAGCCTTGCAGGCCCTGGAGGAAGTGAAGATTCCCGCCGCGGCCAGCCGTTACGACGATTATCCGCATCAGTTCTCCGGCGGCATGCGGCAACGCGTGATGATCGCCATGGCCTTGGCCTGCAAGCCCAAGGTCCTGCTGGCCGACGAGCCGACCACGGCCCTGGACGTCACCATCCAGGCGCAGATCCTCAGCCTGTTGGCGGACCTGAAGACGGCGCGCGGCATGGCGGTGGTGTTCATTACGCACAACCTGGGCGTGGTGGCGCAGATCGCCGACCGCGTGGCGGTGATGTATGCGGGCGAAGTGGTGGAGACGGCGGACGTCGACACCTTGTTCGCCGCGCCCACGCATCCCTATACCGAGGCCTTGTTACGGGCGATGCCGCGGGTGGATACGGATGCGGCGTCCCTGGATCCCATCGCGGGAAGCGTGCCCGCGATCACCGCGATTCCGGCGGGGTGCGCGTATGCGCCGCGCTGTCCGCTGCGGCAGCCCGCCTGTGAGGCCAGGCGGCCGGCGTTGAACGACATTGGCGGAGAGCATGCGGTGCGCTGTTTGGTGAGAGCGCCCGATGGCGGCGTCAAGGTGACACAAAGCCTGACGTCGAATTCCCAAGCATCGGGATTGTCCGCTTCCAAGGAGCAAGCATGAACGTGCCGGACCAGGCCAAGCGCGAGTCCTCTCTTGGGGAGGCGGTCGCGCAGCGTCAGGAGGGTACACCCGTGAACGTGCCGGGTAGTTTTCAACGCGAACCCTCTGTCGAGGAGGCAGTCACGCAGCCGCGGGAAAGCACATCCATGAATCCGTTGTTGCAGGTGCGTCATCTTGTCAAGCGCTTCCATAGCGGCGGGGGCTGGCTGGGCGGCGCGAAAAAGATCGTGCATGCGGTCAACGACGTGTCCTTCGATGTGGGACGGGGCCAGTCGCTTGGGCTGGTCGGCGAATCCGGCTGCGGCAAATCCACCGTGGCCCGCATGCTGCTGCGCCTGATCGAAGCGGACGAAGGCAGCATCGTCTTCGACGGCCAGGACCTGCGCAGCGCCGGCGCCGCCCAGTTGCGGGCCTTGCGGCAGCGCATCCAGATCGTTTTCCAGGATCCCTATGCCTCCCTGAACCCGCGCCGGACCATACGCCAGACCTTGGCGGAACCCTTGTTCGTCCATGGCGCCGGCGACGCATCGGCGATCGATGCCAAGATCGTCCAGACGATCCAGGAAGTAGGATTGCCGGTGTCGGCCCTGGATAAATACCCGCATGAATTCTCGGGCGGTCAGCGGCAGCGGATAGGAATCGCCCGCGCCCTGGTGCTCGATCCGCAGCTCATCGTCGCGGACGAGCCGGTGTCGGCGCTGGACGTGTCGGTGCAGGCCCAGATCCTGCAATTGCTGGAGCGTTTGAAACGCGAACGCGGGCTGGCGTTCGTCTTCGTGTCCCACGATCTGGGTGTGATTCGCCACTTTTGCGACACCGTCAGCGTGATGTACCTGGGCCGCATCATAGAAACCGGCCCGACCCGCCAGGTGCTGGACGACCCGCGCCACCCCTACAGCCGGGTTTTGCGCGACTCATCGCCCGTCCCGGATCCCAGGGCGCGCATCGCCCTGCCCAAGATCCAGGGTGAGATCCCCTCGCCGACCAACCTGCCCCCGGGCTGCACCTTCCATCCCCGCTGCGTCAATGCCCAGGCCGATTGCAAAGCCCGCGTGCCGGCGCTGGAGCCGGTTGGCGATAGACGAGCGGCCGCCTGTTTCCATCCGCTGTGATCCATGTCTGTGCGCGGATAAACCACTACGACAAATCAAGCTTCCGAGCCCAGTGATACAACCTGGTAGGCGGATCCAGCCTTTAAATCCCTTCATCTTTCATACTAAAGGTCCCGCAAGTTAAAGGTCCCGCAAATTCCAGTCGACGTAGCGCGCCCTCACAGGCAGGCTGCTTCCTCTCTGCCGTGGGCCACGAATCGCCGATCGTCCCGGATTGAGCGGTTCAGCCGCCCCTCCCCTTCTTTCCTGAAACTTTTGCCCCGGCAGCGTCAGCCGACGTGGGGCTGGCCGGCGCCGAGACGGGGCCAGTGGCTTGCGCCGTTAGCGCCTTCTCCTTGCTGCTGTCCTGGCCTTGATCGTCAGAGGCCCTGACGCGCGCGGCTACCTGCATCAATAGTTCGATCTGGCGATCCTTGGCGGCCAGTTGTTCCCGCAGCGTTTCGTTCTGCGCGATGAGTTGAGCGGACGATTGCGCGGCCTGCGCTCGCGCGGCGTCGGCCGCCTCGGCGGCGCTTGCCATGCGCGCGGACAAGGTCTCGGCATTCGCCTCGGCCATCGCCGCGCGGCGCGCCTGGGCATCGATCTCGTCGCGGGATTGGGTCAACTCCCCTTGCAATGTCGCTACCTGCGCCTGAAGCTGGGTGGATTGGGACTGGAATTGGGACACCTGCGCCTGGAATTGGGCGGCAGCGGCCTCGGTGGATTTGCGCAGCCGGTCCAATTCTTCCTGCGTCTTCTTCAGCGCCTGACGCTGGGCGTCGATCTCACCGAGCCAGCGTTTTTCATGGGCCGAGTGGCGAGCTTCACTGGCTGCCACCGCCTCCCGTCCGGCCGCTTGCGCCTCGCGCAAAGCATGCTGGCCGGCGACGACCTGCTCCTGGACTGCGGCCAATCGCTGATTCAGCGTCTTGAGGGCGGCCGCATCGTCCCGCGCCTGTCGTTCGGCGTTACGCAAGCGCTCCTCGGCAGCCGTGGCTTGGGCGCGGGCGGCATGCGCGGCAGCCTCCAGGTCGCTTTCCCGGATACGCAGGCGAACCTGCTCCTGCGCGAGAGCAGCCTGGTCCGAGGCAATCTGCTCCCGAACCCGCGCCAGTTCATCGCGCTCGCGCGCCGATGCAAGCGCCCATTCCTCACGGGCCGAGGCCAGGGCTTGCTCCCAAATCTGCGTCACCGCGCGGGTCACCCCTTCGGGAATGTCCGTGGACCGCCCTTGCCCGCCCACCAGGCGTTCGCTCAGGCCACGAAACCAAGCTTTGAGATGCGGCCCGACCGTATTGGGCGAGCCCCGTCCCAAATGCAATCGCACCCGTTCGATCGTAGGCTGCTCGCCCGCCTGCAACAACGCGTCCGCCGCCGCCCAGACGTCCGAAGCTTGCACACCCGTGGCCATGAAGTCGTTCTCCTATCTCGCGGAATGCTTAGGTGGCCGTGTCCATCCGACGCGTCCCAGGTATCGGATATCTAGGTCGGATAATTAAAAGTTATCCGACTTAAATGCGCTATAAAGTATTATTTAATACATCACACATATTAAATAATACACTTCTGAAGCTCGCGGAAGCAATTCGGTCAGTGGATGTCTCCTCAACGCGACATAAATGCCTCTTCCACCACCTCTGCACGCTTAATGACCAATTTACTTCCCGCGTTGTAACCACGTCGATTCAGAGGGCTCCAACCGCAAACGTGGGCGGATGGTCATGTGCGGGTTCAGTCGCTAAACAAGGTGGCCGCGATTTCGTCGGCACCATTCATACAGGCGCCCCACCTAGGCGTCGCTCACTTCCAACATCGACACCCACGCGCATGGCCGGCGCCCGCGATGCGCCTTGCCCACTCGCGCCTGTTCGTGGCACCGCCCACGTACGCACAGGGAAAACCGCCTGGGGAAAACCCGCATGCCGAATTAGTGATATATCAGAGTATTATCACTTGATCATCAGAAGCAGGCCCCCTCATGTCGCGCTCCGTAGTCATTCCTTTGAACGCCGAAACCAAACAGGAAGCGGCGGCGCCCCGTCCGTCATCCGGCGCCGCCTTGCGTGAGCTCGCCTATGCGGAAATCAAGCGCCGCATCATTGCCTGCGAGTTCCGCCCGGGTGAAGCCATCAACGAATCGCAGGTCGGCGCCCTGCTGGGATTGGGACGCACGCCGGTGCATCAGGCCCTGCACCGTCTGGAAAGCGATGGCCTGGTGACCATCCTGCCGCGCAAAGGCGTGCTGGTGGCGCCGCTGTCCCTGAACGACGTGCTGGACATGATCGAAGTGCGCCTCAGCAACGAGCTGCTGTGTGTGACCTTAGCCACCGAGCGCGCGCACCACAGCGACCTGCAGGCCATGCGCGACATCGTGCAGCGTTCCGCCGAGCTGCTGGAACATCGCGACATCAACGGCCTCATGGCGCTCGACCTGAAATTCCATATCGCCATCTCGGCGGCGTCGCGCAATCGCGTGCTGGCGGAACTGCTGCGCAATCTGCACGAGAAACAAGCCCGCTTCTGGTTCCTGTCCCTGCAGGATCCCATTCACCTGGCCAATGTCTACCAGGAACACATGGCCGTCATCGATGCTTTGGAGCGCAGGGACGTGCCTGCCGCACGCGAAGCGATACGCGAACACATCGACGAATTCCGCAAGAACATCATCCGCTCGATCTGACGGCCCGGCCGCCGGACGCCTGCATTACCTCGTACCCAATCGAATTGCCAAAGCGCGGCCACGCCGCAACGAAAGGACCTCATACATCATGCCGAAACTCAATCTGAACATTGCCGGTACCGGCGAACGCAGCGTCCAGATCGACCATCTGGTCATCGCCGGCTGGGCCGGCCGCGACGCGGAAGGCGTGCAGCATCACATTCGCGAACTGGAAGCGATTGGTGTCAAGGCGCCCTCCACCGTTCCTTGCTACTACCCGCTGGCCGCCGCGCTGCTGACCACCGACGACGAAATCGAAGTGCCGCGCGCGGACTCGTCCGGCGAAGTGGAAGCCGTATTGCTGTCGACGTCCGAAGGCCTGCTGGTCGGCATCGGCTCGGACCACACGGACCGCAAGGCCGAAGCCTACGACGTGACGGTTTCCAAGCAGATGTGCGCGAAGCCCGTCAGCCGTGACGTCTGGCGCTTCGACGAAGTGGCCGGCCATTGGGATGACTTGATCGCGCGCTGCTGGCGCACCCGCAACGGCGTGCGCGAGCTGTATCAGGAAGGCGCGATGACGTCGCTGCGCGATCCCCGCGAGCTGGCGCAGAAGTACGCCAATGCCGCCGAACTGCCGGTGGGAACCGCCATGTATTGCGGCACGCAGCCGGTCAAGGGCGAGCTGGGCTATGGCGAAAAATTCGAATTTGAACTGCACGATCCGAAACTGAACCGTTCGCTCACGTGCGCCTACACGGTGCGCGCACTGCCCGTTGCCGACTGAACTTTCTATTTCTCAACCCTGCTTCGTCAATCTGGTTCGAATAGGACTTCACATGCAGACCATCCAACAATTGCAGGCCGACCTGCAAGCGGGCCGCAACACCAGCGAAAAGCTCACGGCACAAGCGCTGGACGCCATCGAGGCACATCGCAAGCAGGGCGGCAGCGCCTTTGTCCATGTGGATGCGGAAGCTGCCCTGCAGGCAGCGCGCGCCAGCGATGCCGCGCGCAAGGCGGGCTATGCCCCGTCGCCGCTGGCTGGGCTGCCGGTATCCATCAAGGACCTCTTCGATGTGAAGGGACAGGTGACGCGGGCTGGGTCCAAGGCCCTGGACGGCGCCGCGCCCGCGCAGCAGGATGCGGTTGCCGTCGCGCGCCTGCGCGCGGCCGGCGCCATCCTGGTCGGGCGCACCAATATGAGCGAGTTCGCCTTTTCCGGACTGGGCTGGAATCCGCATTACGGCACCCCGCGCGCGCCTTATGACGAGGAACGCGTGTCGGGCGGGTCGACGTCTGGCGGTGCGGTCAGCGTGGCCAAGGGCATGGCGGCGTTCGCGCTGGGCACCGATACCGGCGGCTCCATCCGCATACCGTCGGCCTTCTGCGGACTGACCGGCTTCAAGCCGACGGCCCATCGCGTTTCACTGCAGGGCGGCGTGCCGCTGTCGACGACGCTGGACTCCGCCGGCCCGCTGGCCCGTTCGGTGGCCTGCTGCGCCACGGTGGACGCCATTCTTAGCGGCCAGGCCCTGGATGCCCGTCCCGCAAATCTTGCCGGCCTGCGTTTCTACGTGACCCAGGACTTCATCGGCGACGGTGTCGACGACACGGTGGGCGCCGCCATCGAGTCCGCCTTGAGCCGCCTGTCCGCCCAGGGCGCGCAGATCGTCAAGTTCGATTTTCCCGAACTGCGCGAGCTGCCCACCATCAATGGCGGTGGCGGTTTCGCCGCGGCCGAATCCTGGCAATGGCACCGCAAGCTGCTGGCGGAACAGGGCAATGCCTACGACCCGCGCGTCGCCACGCGCATACGCCGTGGTGAAAACATCGGCGCTGCCGACTATATCGAGCTGTTCCATGCGCGCGCGCGTATCCAGGCAATCGCGGCCGACCGTCTGCGCGATGCCGACGCGTGGCTGATGCCCACGGTGGCCGTGGTGCCGCCGCGCGTGCGCGACCTGGAGCAGGACGAGGCCTTCTTCGCCGCCAACGGCCTGGTGCTGCGCAACCCCAGCGTCATCAACTTCTTGGATGGATGCGCCGTGTCGCTGCCTTGCGGCGAACCGGGCGTGGGCCTGGCCGTCAATGGCCTGCGCGACGCCGACCAACGCATCCTGCAAATCTCGGCCGCTGTAGAAGCCGCTCTGAACTGATCACCACCAGTCCCCGCTGAACGGGGCTTTTTCAATGCAAGGGGAGTTTTCACCCATGTCGTCCATCGCTACACCGGCTTCCGGCGGCTCGGCCAGTCCCGCGCCTTCCGAGAACGAACGCGCGCTAGCCTATCGCAAGATCACCGTTCGCCTCATTCCATTTCTTGTTTTCCTGTTCGTGCTGGCGTGGATAGACCGCGTCAACATCGGCTTCGCCAAGCTGCAGATGCTGCAGGATCTGCAGTTCAGCGAGACTGTCTACGGTCTGGGCGCGGGCATCTTCTTCATCGGCTATTTCCTGTTCGAAGTGCCCAGCAACCTGTTGCTGGAAAAAATCGGCGCGCGCCGCACCCTGGCGCGCATCACGATTCTGTGGGGCCTGGCCTCCATGGCCATGATTTTCGTGAAGACGCCGACGCAGTTCTACGTGATGCGCTTTCTTCTGGGCGTATTCGAGGCCGGCTTCTTCCCTGGTGTCGTGCTGTACCTGACCTACTGGTTCCCGTCCGACCGGCGCGCGCGCATCAACGGCTATTTCATGACCTCGTTCGCCATCGCGGGCGTGGTCGGCGGCCCGATCGCGGGCTTCGTCCTGAGCATCATGAGCGACGTCGAAGGGCTGGCTGCCTGGCAGTGGCTGTTCGTCATCGAAGGGATCCCCTCGGTGCTGGCCGGTTTCGCCGTGCTGGCGTGGTTGCCGGAGAAGCCCGAGAACGCGAAGTGGCTGCAGCAGCGTGAGCGTGACATCGTCCAGCTCGACCTGGACAAGGAGCAACACGACCCCGCCAAGCATTCCGGCCTGCGCCATGCCTTCAATGCCAAGGTGTGGCTCTGCGCGGTGATCTATTTCTGCGTGGTCAGCGGCAACGCCACCATTGCGTTCTGGACGCCGTCCATCATCAAGGAGCTGGGCGTGCAGGGGCCGTTGAACATCGGCCTGGTCTCCGCCATTCCGTTCGTGCTGGGCACCATCGCCATGATCTGGAACGGCATCAGCTCGGATCGCAGCGGCGAGCGCCGTTGGCATTGCATCCTGGCCAGCATTATCGCCGCCGCGGGCTTGATGGGCACCGGCGCGCTGTTGCACAACCCCGTGATGGCGCTGGTCGCGCTGTCGGTCGCCGCCATCGGCATCCTGGCCGCCTTCCCGGTGTTCTGGTCGTTGCCGGCTGCATTCTTGACCGGCACGGCTGCCGCGGGCGGCATCGCCCTGATCAACTCCGTCGGCAACCTGGCTGGCTTCGCAGCGCCGTTCCTCATGGGCTGGCTGCGCGACAAGACGGGCACCTTGGAATCGGGTCTTTACAGCGTGGCGGCGATGGAGCTGTGCGCGGCCATCCTGGTGCTGGTGTTCATCAAGGTCAAGCGCGGCCAACCGACGCGGACGTGATTGACAGGCCGGCCAGGGACGGACCGGCCAAGGTTCAGGCAGGCACCCGCGAGCAAGGGTGCCGCCTAACCGCCGTCCAGAAACAGCTTGTCGCAATATCCACCCAACAGCTCGTAAGACACAATGTTCTTATTGCCGTCGGTGACGAACGATAGACGGCAGACCTCGCCTTCCTGGGTGTAGTACCCCGTCGCCGCGGTGTTTTCCTGGTAGACCGGCGTGGCCGCCTGGCCGTCGCCAGTGCCGGCGCGATTTTTACCCGCCAGGGTGCCGGCACGGCGTCCACGCCTCACGTCCCTGCCTGTTCGACCGCGCTACGTGGCGGTACCCAGTGACGACCGGGCACCGCGGCGAGCAGCGCTTTGCTGTAGGGATGCGATGGTGCGCCGAAGACCTGCCCAACCAGGCCGAGTTCGACGACTTCGCCCTGGCGCATGACAGCCACGCGATCACACACACGGGCTGCTACCCGCAGGTCATGGGTGATGAAAAGTAGCGACAGGCCAAGCTCCTCCTTCAACTCCGCAAGCAATGCCAGTACCTGCGCCTGCACGGACACATCGAGCGCGGACACTGGCTCGTCTGCGACCAGCAGGCGGGGACGCAGCGCCAGCGCCCGCGCCAAGCCGATGCGCTGACGCTGCCCTCCCGAAAACTCGTGTGGATAGCGGTCCATGGCCGACGCTTTCAAGCCGACGCGACGCAGGAGTTCCTCGACGCGAGGCATCACCGCGTCGCGCGCCTCGCCGTGAGTGATCGGTCCTTGTGCAATGAGGTCACCGACGCGATGGCGCGGATTCAGTGATCCATAGGGATCCTGGAACACCATCTGCACCTGGGACGCATAGCGGAGTCTACCCCTGCGAGAGCGATCGGCCGCGTCAACGCGAGCGATCTCGATGCTGCCCTCCTGCGCCTTGAGCAAACGCAGGATGCAGCGTGCGAGCGTCGACTTTCCCGATCCGCTCTCCCCGACGACGCCGAGCGTCTCACCCGTGGCCAGGCTCAGATTGACATGGCTCAGCGCCGAGGTCACCCGGCCGGGACGGAGAAAGCCCGTGCTGCGATAGGTCAAGGACAGATCCCGCACATTCAGGACGGTATTGGGAACCAAGGCGCCCGCCAGGGGCGCGACCGACGCCGACGCGGCGCCAATTCCATTATCAGGCGCACCGGTGGCAAATGGCGGCGGCACCGCGGCGATCAGCGCGCGGGTATAAGCATGGCGTGGCTGGTTCAAGACCTGGGCCGCGCTCCCCGACTCCCTCACCTGCCCATCCTGCATCACCGTCACGCGGTCAGCCACCTCCGCCACCACGCCGAAATCGTGGGTGATGAAAAGCACTGCCGTCCCCCGGCGCGACTGCAGGTCCTTGATCAGGGCCAGTATCTGCGCCTGCGTCGTGACATCGAGCGCGGTGGTAGGCTCGTCCGCAATCAAGACCTCCGGATCGAGCGCCAGCGCCATGGCGATCATGGCCCGCTGACGCTGACCTCCGGATAGCTCGTGAGGGTAAGCGCGCGCCACGGCCGCCAGCTCGGGCAGGCCCACTTGGGCCAACAGCTCCAGCACCTTGGCGCGTGTCTGGGCACGCGCCAGACGACGATGCAGGCGAAACGTCTCGGCAATCTGGCGGCCCACGGTATGCAACGGGTTCAGCGCCGTCATGGGATCCTGGAAGATCATGCTGATGCGCGCGCCACGAATGCGCCGCAACTGCGCCTGGGTCAACGCCAGCATATCGTCGCCGTCCAGCAGGATCGCGCCTGCTTGCACGTGCGCCCCCGCGGGCAGCAGCCCAAGGATGGCGCTGGCGGTCATGGACTTGCCGCTGCCGCTCTCGCCCACGACGCAATGGATCTCGCCCGCCCGCAGGGTAAGGTCGACACCCTGCAACGCGTTTACGCGGTCGGCTCCCGGAGGCAGCGCCACGGTCAAGCCACACACTTCCAGGACGGGCGCTCGTTCCTGGCCGTGGTCCGGCTGTGCCATACAGTCTCCCGATAGGCTTCCGAGTTAGCCACGACCTCGATGTCCGTGCTCACGGCCGGTCGCACGTCCAATACCGCGCCCAGCGCCGGCCACCGACGCCACTTTTCCCTGCAATCGCTGTTCGCTCATAGCTCACCCTAGGCACCGCGTGGCACATGCCGCGCCGAGAACCGTACATAGTAGGAGGGTGGCTGCGCGCGCATCAAAGACTCGTTTTCTATTTTTTTATGCCGAGCAGCGCGAGGGCCATCGACAGCGCTCACGCGCGACGCATCCGCGCACAGGATATACGTCCCGCGCCATGCGCGCCAGGGATGCGTCGGCATGTCTATGGTCGATATTGTTATTTCCCTCGCACGCGTTGTCCTGCCTAAGATCGCTGGTTACAGCAACGCCCGATCGGGCACGTTTGCATCGTCAGGAGTCAGGGCAATGGCAGGTATATCACGGCGCGGGTTCGTCAAGGTGGCCGGCGCGGGCGCGGCAATGGCCGCGGCGGGTTGGCAGATTCCCGCTTGGGCGCAAGGCGCGACGGCGCCGCGCAAAGGCGGCGTCCTGACCGCGACCATTGGGTTTCCGGAGCCGCATACGATGTTCGCGCCGGCCGGCGGTGGCGGCAGCCCCGCCTTTACCGCGGCACGGGTTCTGGAAACGCTGGTGCGCATCGCGCCGGACTTGTCGGTGAGCCCGCATCTGGCCACGGCCTGGGCGATCGACCCGGATCACCAACGCTACAGGATCACCCTGCGCCAGGGCGTGAAGTGGCACGACGGCAAGGATTTCACCGCGGCCGACGTGGCGTTCACCATCGGCGAATACTGGAAGCAGATCGCGGCTGGCGGCGCGTTGACCGCGCTCAAGCGGGCCTATGCGAGCAGCGAGCAGGAAGTGACCGTCGAATTCGACAAGCCGGTCCCGGAATTCACTTTCCTCTATGCGCTGGGAACCCTCAACGTCATACCGGCGCACATCTACGGCAAGGGCGATCTGAATACCAATCCCGCCAACAACGCGCCCGTGGGCACCGGCCCATACCGCTTCCAACGCTGGGTGCGTGGCAGCCGCGCCGAGTTCGAACGCAATGCGCACTATTGGCAGCCGTCCCTGCCCAATCCAGACCGCCTGGTGGTGCGCTGGTGGCGTGAGCCGTCGGCGCGCGCGGCCGCGCTGGAAGCAGGCGAACTGGACATCGGCGTCCAAAACCCCGTCCCGTTCGCCGATATCAAGCGGCTGCGAGACAGCGGCAAGTTCCTGGTCAGCGATAAGAACTACGAGATCTCCGACTGGGACGCAACGTTGATATTCAACGTGAAGCACCCCATCACGCAACACCGCGCGGTACGCCAGGCGATCCTGCATACGCTGGACCCGAAGTACATTGCCGACGTGATCTACCAGGGCTTCGCCACGCCAGCCCGCAGCATCATAGGCAGCCACAACTCGCTCTACTACAACCCCGACGTGCCGCAATATCCTTTCGACAAGGCACGGGCGGAAAAACTCCTGGATGAGGCCGGTTTCCCGCGCAAGGAAGGCCGCAAGCGCTTCGCGGTGCGGCTGGTGGCGGCCGGCTGGGTCGACGAGAACGGCAAGCTGGGCGCATATATCCGGCAAGCGCTTCAGGATGTGGGCGTCGACGTGGAGTTGCGTGTTCCCGATCGTGCCGGATCGCTCAAGGCGATCTACACGGACTACGACTTCGACCTGGCCATCACCAACGCCGGCTCGACGGCCGAACCTGTACCGGGGACGACCCAGTTGTTCACCTCGGAAGGGATCGCCCGCGGCCTGGCGTTTCGCAACGCCAGCCAGTGGTCCGATCCAAAATTCGACGCGCTGGTCGACAAGATCACGTTTGAAATCGATGCGGCCAAGCGCAAGCAGCTTATCCACGACTATGCCGTATTCGCTGCCACGGAGGCCACCAACGTCCGCCTGGTCGAGGTCAAGCAGATCACCGTCGCCCGCTCCGTCGTTCAGGGCCTGCCCAACGTCGCCGACATCAAGCGGGACTCCTGGGACTCGATCTGGCTGTCAGCCTGAGGACCTCCAGCATGAACCACGGCCCTTACGACCTCGGTGACCTTTGGGATCACGACCGGCCCGCGGACGATCTGGCGATGGTGGATCCGCACGATCCTGACACAGAATGGATAGCCATTTGTCCGGGTTGAAAGGAGCATTTTCATGACAGGCGTGATCGCCCGCCGGCTGGCACATTCGCTGCCGATGATATTCGGTGTCATCGTCCTGAGCTTTTTCCTGATCAAGGCGGCGCCGGGCGACTTCCTCGACGTCATGACGTCGGACATGCAGCTGGCCGATCCCGCCATGATCGCCAAGCTGCGCGTCACCTACGGCCTGGACCAGCCGGCGCTGGTCCAATTGGGCCGCTATGTCTACGCAGTGCTGCATTTCGATCTGGGCTTCTCGTATCGGCAAGGCGTGCCTGTCATCGATGCCGTCCTTGAACGCGTCCCCGCGACGCTGCTGCTGGTGTTGTCGGGCATCGCCATTGCCGTGCTGACGGGCACCATTGCCGGTGTATACGCGGCCATGCGCGAAAACCGTGCGGGCGATCGCATCGTGTCGACCTTGGGGCTGTTTCTCTATGCCGCGCCCAGTTTCTGGCTGGGCCTGATGCTGGTGGTGCTGTTCGCCGTAAAGCTGGGCTGGCTGCCTGCCGGCGACATGGAATCCTATACCCAGACCGGTGGTGCCTGGGCTCGGGCATGGGACGTCTTGCGTCACCTCGTCCTGCCGGCGATTTCCCTGGGTCTGTTCCACTGCGCCATCTATCTTCGGGTTACCCGTGCATCCATGCTGGAAGTGGCTCACCTCGACTTCGTGCGAACGGCCCATGCCAAGGGCCAGACCCCGCGCGGCGTCGTCTGGACGCATATGCTTCGCAATGCGCTGTTGCCTGTGGTGACCCTCGCAGGCATGCAGTTCGGCAGCTTGCTGGGCGGCAGCGTGGTCATCGAGGCCGTGTTCGGCTGGCCGGGTATCGGCAGCCTACTTTATGACGGCGTGCTCAATCGCGACTATCCGATGGTGCTGGGCATACTGATCTTGAGCGCGGTGGTCGTGGTGCTGGCCAATCTGCTCACCGACCTGATCTATACGCGGCTGGATCCGCGCATGCAACTCTCGTGAAGGCGTGTTTATGAGTGCGATTTCCCTCCCCGAACGACGCAACGGTCCCTTCGCGCTTGCCGCGCGGCGCTTCCTGCGCGTCAGCGGCGCGTGGCCGGGTGTCGTCATCCTCGGGGTGCTCATCATCGTGGCCCTGGCCGCCCCCTGGCTATACCCGGGCGATCCCTTGCGCATCGTCGCGCCGCCCCAGCAGTGGCCGCTGCACGACTGGCGCTATCCCTTGGGCACCGACTCGATGGGACGGGATATTGCCGCGCTGATCGCGCACGGGGCGCGCGCCACGCTGTCGATAGGCTTGCTGGCCTGCCTGACGGCCACGGTTATCGGCGTGCTGCTCGGCGCCGTTGCCGGGTATTTCGGGGGCGCCGCGGGCGCGGCGGCGATGCTGCTGACCGAGCTGTTCCAAACCATCCCTGCGTTGATGTTCGTGCTGGCCATCGTGTCCATCTTCGGCACCGGCGTCGCCCATACCATCCTCGCCATCGGCGCGGTGACCTGGCCCCCCGTGGCGCGCCTCACGCGCGCGGAGTTCCTGACCTGGCGCAGCCGCGACTTCATCGCCTCGTGCCGGTCGCTGGGGATGACGGACACCCGCATCATCTTCTCCGAGATCCTGCCCAACGCCCTGCCGCCCATCATCGCGCTGGCCACCATCATCATTGCCGGCGCCATCCTCCTGGAGGCGGGCTTGTCCTTCCTTGGCCTTTCGGATCCTGCCGTCGCGACCTGGGGCCGCCTGATCGGCGAAGGCCGCGACATGCTGCGCACATCCTGGTACATCAGCGCGCTTCCGGGCGGCGCCATCCTGCTGACCGTCTTTGCGCTGAGCCTGGTAGGCGAAGCCATCGGCGCGGCAACCCGGCCGGCGGGACGCCGGGCCTGAACTCTTTCGCACTTCACCCGCAAGGAATGCCATGCGCGCCGTCGCACCGCCTCCCCGTGATCCTGGCGCCGCGGCCGCGCATGACCGCCCACGAACGTCTGTCCGGCGCGATTTCGGTATCGCACGGCGGCCTATGGCACGTTGCTGGCGTTTGCCCAGGAAAGATAAATGCCCCCGGGGGCTGCCTGGCCCAAGGCCGGATTCACCTCGGGAAGAAGCAATTCTCCGGCCGGGGCAGCCCCAGGTTGTCCCGCAGCGTCTTGCCTTCGTATTCCCGGCGGAAGATGCCGCGCCTCTGCAGTTCGGGAACGACCCCTTCGACGAAGGCGTCCAGGCCGCCCGGTAGCCAGGGAAACATCACGTTGAAGCCATCGGAGCCATAGCCTTCCAGCCACGCCTGCATCTCGTCGGCGATCGACGTCGGCGTGCCGGCGAAAGTCAGGCCGCCGTAGCCGCCCAGGCGCCGCGCCAGCTGCCGCACGGTCAGGTTTTCGCTGCGCGCCAGATCCACGGCGCGCTGCCGCCCGGTCTTGCTGGCATTGCTTTCGGGGATGTCAGGCAGCGGGCCATCCAGGTCGAACTTCGATGCGTCGTGGCCCAGCACGACAGAGAGCGACGCAATCGCGCTGGCATCGTGGACGAGGCCGTCCAGGCGGTTGCGGATATCCTTGGCCTGATCGAGCGTCTCGCCCACGACAACGAGCGCGCCTGGCAGTATCTTCAGGTGTTCCCGGTCGCGCCCGAGACGGTCCATGCGGCCTTTCACGTCGGCATAGAAAGCCTGGCCGGCGGCCAGGTTGGGCACCGCTGTGAAGACAGCTTCGGCCGTTTCCGCGGCCAATTGCCGGCCGGGCTCGGAGGCCCCGGCTTGCACGATGACCGGCCAGCCCTGCACGGGCCGGGCGATGTTCAAGGGCCCGCGTACGGAAAAGTGCTCGCCTTTGTGCGCCAGCGTATGCAAGCGCGCGGGATCGAAATAAAGGCCCTGCTCGGCATCGCGAATGAAAGCGTCGTCGGCCCAGCTGTCCCACAGTCCGGTCACCACGTCGAAGAACTCACGCGCACGCGCATAACGCCGGGCGTGGTCGACATGCTCTTCTCGGCCGAAATTCAGCGCGGCATCAGGATTGGACGTGGTCACCACATTCCACCCTGCCCGGCCCTCGCTCAGGTGATCCAGCGAGGCGAAGCGGCGCGCCACGTGGAAGGGCTCGTCGAACGTGGTGGAAGCGGTGGCGACCAGGCCGATATACTCGGTCGCCTGACTGAGCGCCGATAACAGCGTGAAAGGCTCGAACGACGTGACGGTATGGCTGCGCTTGAGCGCATCGATCGGCATGTTCAGCACGGCCAGGTGGTCCGCCATGAAAAAGGCATCGAACCTGGCCTTCTCCAGGGTCTGGATGTAGCGCTTCAATGCCGGCAGATTGAAATTGGCATCGCGCGTGGCGCCTGGATAGCGCCATGCGCCGGTATGGATGCTGACCGGGCGCATGAAGGCGCCCAGCTTCAATTGGCGAGTGGCCATCACGATTCCCCGGTGAGTGTGCCCACGCGCGTGTCGTCCGTGCGCCAGCTGGCGATGCCGGCGACCGCCTGGCGGGTGATCTGCAGGCCGTGCTTGATGACAGCGCGACGCCACAGGCTGGACGTGGGCACCATGGCGTCGATGACGTCAGCTTTCAGGATAGCGTCCCGTCTGGGATCGGGCTGGCCCGGCGCCACGAAGCGCAGCCACTGGTCCAGTCGCGAGGCCGCGCGTGCGGGTCCGGCCGCGGTGCCGTACTCGATGACCGCGCCCACCATGGGACGCCCGTCCAGGAACTGCCTGACGCCGTTGAACACCAGGCCCTGGTAGTCCGGCCGGGCCAGGCCGTTTGGCCGCTGGCCCACCACGCGTTCATGGCCCCACCAGCGGGCGGCCTCCGCCTGAAGGTCACTGCCGTCCGGGTTGAAGCACAGGAAGAAAGGCTCGCCATAGTCGCCTATGCCCGTATGCCAGTCGATCAGGCCGACCTGGCGCGCGCCGGCCAGATGGGTCTGCACGATACGCTCCAGGGTCAGATTGGACCACTCGCGGCCACGCCCGCCATACATGACGCCGTCGGGATGGGTGTACTGGCCTCGCGCGGTCACATCGAACAGGGCGTCGGGACCATGCTCCTGGCGATAGCGTGCGGTGGCGGCCTCCGTCGCGGCCAGCGCCGCTTCGGACCAGACCGGTGGCAGCAAGGCGTGGTGCAGTTCGGCGTAGCCCGGGTTGTCCGGATACGGCGCGCCATGGTCGACGAAGTTGCGGTTCAGGTCCACGTTGTTTTCCGTGGTCCGCGACGCGTAGGCGAAGCCATAGGGATTGAGGGCGTGAACCAGCACCACCCTGACATCGGGAGGCAGGCGGCCGCCGTCGCCGGCAAGCAGCCACGCCACTTGCATGGCGGAGCCGGCGCGGCCCTCCAGGCCATGGGTGCCGCTCAGGATCAGCAACTGCCTGGACGCGTCTTGCGGGCCCAGGGTCGCCACATCCACGGCCAATGCCTCGCCTTCCGGCCCTTTTCTGTCGGGATGGATATAGGCCGTCAGGTCGGCGCCGGCGGCGGTCGCCGCTTCCAGGAAAAGATGCCTTGCGGACGCGTAGTCTTCGCCGAAGCAGCGCCAATAATCCAGATATTCGCTCATTGTCCTACCCAGGCCAGGCGCGTCGGCACGCAATGCCGGGCTGCGTTGGAGGACACTGCCCGCGCCGATTCCCGGCATGCTATGCCGAAGATTCTATCGGCGCGGCATGGGCATCCATAGATCGATGGCGCATAAGGGTATGCAGCGAAGCTGCGTGCAAGGAAGGGATCAGGCTAGCCGAACGCCATATCTACATGGGAATGTCTATGGTCGAAATGATTATTTCCCTCGGCCTGGCGACGAAACTTAAGATCGAGAGCTACGCACAACTCGATGGTCTTTGCCGCTACGCGGAATACGCCTGCCGTCCAGCCCCCATACATCCGTGCAGGAGGCCCGCAAGGTGCCTTCGCCGGTCCAGCCCTATCTCAGCCACGACGTTTACCCATGAAACTGAATTTCAAGGCTCTCATTGGTCCGGCCATCATGGCCGCCATTCTCGGTGCAAATAGCGGTGCCGCCATGGCGGAAGACTGGCCCAAGGTCATACGCATAGGCGTACAGGAGGCCGACGGCCTGGTCGCCCTGCGCGCCTCTGGCCAACTGGAGAAAGCCCTGGCGCCGCACGGAGTCAAGGTGGAATGGCTCACCTTTGCCTATGGTCCTCCCTTGGTCGAGGGCATCAACGCGGGAGCGGTAGACCTGGGTACGGTCGGCTCGACACCCCCTATCCTGGCCCAGGCAGGCAGTGCCCCGGAAGTCCGGTACGTCGCCTATTCGGATCCTCAAAAGGATGGCTACGGCATCGTCGTCGCGGAGAAGTCAAGCATTCATGCCGTCACTGACCTGCGTGGCAAGCGCGTGGCGACGGCCAAAGGTTCGCAAGGTAACGTCTTCCTGCTCCAGGCACTTCGCGACGCCGGCATCAAGATCACTGAGGTCGGCATCACCTTCTTGTCTTACAGCGATGCCCGGTCCGCCTTCGAACGTGGGGATATCGACGCCTGGGTCGTGCCCGATCCGCGGTACGCCGACGTGGAACTGAACAACCATGCCCGCACCGTCCTGCGCATCGGCCAGATCTCCGTGCCGCAATACAGCTTTTACATCGCCGCGCGCAGCTTCGCCGAGCGCTACCCCGCCACCTTGCGCGTCGTCTTCGACCAGCTCGACAAGCAGGAAAAGTATGCGCTTGCGCACATCGACGAGACTGCAACGCTGCTCGAACAGGGGACCGGTGTCAAGGCGCCCATCTGGAAAGTCGCCATTCCGCGCGCCGGCTGGGGGACGCACTACCCATTAAGCGCCGAAGTGATCTCGGCCCAGCAGAAGTCCGCGGACCTCATTTTCGACAACAAGTTGATCCCGCGACCGGTGGAAGTGTCCAAGGCCGTCGTGAACATAGGGCACGACTGAGGACAAGCAGCCATGACGCGCGCATATCGTCGCCCGGTTCCCAAGGCAGCTGCCTGGGCCGTCCCACTCCTGCTCACCGTCCTCTGGCAGATCGTGGCGGAAAGCAATATCTTCCCGCCACGCGTACTCCCCGGACCGTGGGAGGTCATCCAGGCGCTCGTCCAGCTCGCTCGTAGCGGCGAGCTGTGGGCGGATCTGCGCATCAGTGCGTGGCGTGCCGCCATAGGGCTGGCCGCCGGCGGCACGGCGGGTTTGTTGTTGGGCATGGCAACGGGCGCCTTCCGATCGGCCGAGACCGTACTGGACACAACGGTACAGATGCTGCGCAACATTCCTTCGCTCGCATTGCTACCCCTGATCATTCTGTGGTTCGGCATCGGCGAAGAGACGAAGACGCTGCTCATCGCAATCGGTGTCTTCTTTCCCATTTATCTCAATACACACCATGGCATCCGCGCGGTCGACCCCGCGTTGATCGAAATGGGAAGAAGCTACGGCTTGGACCATCGTCAGCTACTTCGCGAGGTGATACTGCCTGGCGCCACGCCTTCCATACTCGTCGGACTGCGCTACGCCCTTGGGCACATGTGGATTTCCCTTATCGTCGCGGAAACGGTCGCGGCGCAGGCCGGCATAGGATATCTCGTGGTCAATGCGCGCGAATTCATGCTGACCGACGTCGTCATGGTAGGCATTCTGCTCTACGCCCTGCTGGGTAAAGCGGCGGACCTGGCCGCCAAACTGCTGGAGCGCTCGCTGCTTGCCTGGCATCCCGCGTACCAGCCCGTGCAAACGAAATGATACGGATGCTCCGATGAACTTCCTGTCCACGCATTTGCGCCGTCTGGGGCTGGGCGCCGGAGACGCGGCGCTGGTCGACCTGCCCGCGTCGAACGGGATCGGTGCCGAAACGACCGACGCGCCACGGGGCCTCGCGGTACGACTGCGTGGCCTTAGCAAGTCCTATGGCGACCGGCGTGTGCTGAACGCGATCGACCTCGACATCGAAGCGGGCGAGTTCGTCGCCGTGGTCGGGCGCTCCGGCTGCGGCAAGAGCACGTTGCTGCGTACGCTTGCGGGGTTGGAAGCGCCGAACGACGGGGCGCCAGGCGCGCCGGAATCCATAGGCTTCGACGGCGCGGACGTCAACATCCGGCTGATGTTCCAGGACGATCGCCTGCTCCCCTGGCGCCGAGTGATCGACAATGTGGCCCTGGGCTTGCCGCCATCGGCCCGTGCGACAGCGATGTCGGTCCTCCGCGACGTCGGTCTGGAAAGCCGCGCGGCCGATTGGCCGGCCGCGCTTTCTGGAGGCCAGAAGCAGCGTGTCGCGTTGGCGCGCGCGCTGCTGCATCGCCCCAGGCTGCTGCTCCTCGATGAGCCGCTGGGTGCTCTCGATGCGCTGACGCGGCTGGAGATGCAGGGACTGATTGAGCGAATATGGCAGCAGGCAGGATTCACCGCCGTATTGGTCACTCGCGATGTGGCGGAAGCCGTGGCGCTGGCCGACCGTGTGCTGGTGATCGAAGAAGGCACCATCGCGCTGGATCTGCGTATCGACCTGCCCCGCCCCCGATCCCCGCGCAATCCTGCGTTTGGCATACTTGAATCGCGCATCCTTGACAGCGTACTGCACCCGGCCGAACACGGCCGGAATGCGAGAAAACCAGCACTGCCATCAAGGCAATCCAGAACAGCGGCGCCCCGGCGGCCTGCATGACCGCGCCCTGCTCGATGGCCACGCGGCGCGATGTCCCAGCGGCCAGCAGGCCGTACGCCAGAAACAGGACGCACGCTTGAATAAGATCACGCCATTCACACACATGGCTGTCGATTCCCTGGGAAACTAGAGTTCTACATCCTTGGTCCGGGCCCGCGACGACAACTGCCAGTTCGGGGGGATCATCCCTGGACGGACCAGGACCTGGAGCACAGTGACGCGGACTTCCGCATTCACATTCAAACCTTCATCCAGGCCATCACGCACCGGCTCGTCCGGGTCCAGGACGATCGTGGCGTGCCCCTGAATCTGCAGGACCGCACCGCTGCGAAAGTCCGGAATAAGAAGACCGCAATTGCCGTCCACCAGCAGATTGCCCAGCGTATTGAAGTACCAATTGCCCCGATACTCGGGCCAGCTGAGTACGCCGCCATCGATACGGATGAATCCGGGCCTTCCTCCCCGATGAGAGACGTCGATGCCGTCATCGATATTGGCGGCGTCTCCCGGTTGACTGCGATAGCCGCTGGCGATGAAGAAGGTATCGGCGGCCTCGACGGCTTGGCGGACCGCGGGGGACGCCAAAGTGGCTTGCCGGACAGGCGCCCACACCGTCACGTTGGGTGCCTCGACCGGACCTGGCGTACGGGGCCAGATGTACTGCGGACAGTTGTTGTAGGACTGGACGACATCGACGCGCAGGCCTGTGGCCGTCGATCGAGCAACCGATCCGTTGACGCGTATCCGTCGGCGCTCGGCCAGGACGATACCCAGCAGCCCCACCGATGCTCCCTGCTCCAACCCTGCGCCGGCAGGATCGATCCCGGCGGGCCTGGCGCCGATGTCCAAAACGACATCGCTGCGGGGAACGACGAAACCCGGCGTCCCGAAAACCATCGTCGCCCACAGCCGGCCCTGTCCATCGCGCGCCCCGATGATGAGATAAGACAGGCTGCGCAGGAACTCGGCATGGACGCCGGTCATCGCGGGTTGGATGGCACGCCGGCCATTTTGCGATACCCGCTCGCGTACGCCGAAGTGAAGCTGCAAGCGCCGCTCCCCCGAGTGGAATACTTCTCCCTCGATCGGCTCGGCGCCGGGCGGATCAGCGTCCAGGGAATTCACGGTGTCACTCCGCGCGCCCGAGCGCGGATCGCCTCGGCATCGAACTGGTTGAACTGCTTGACGAAAGCATTCGTGAACAGGCGATCCACAGGAACCTTGTCAGACGCGAACTCGCCGTTGACGGCCATCTGATGAACGTATTGCCGAATGACGGAAATGTCGAACTCCCCTTGCACGCGTGGCGTGCCATCGGGGTAGGTCAGGAATCGTGCCAGCCAGCGCCGGGTCAGTTCCAGGGAGTGATCCTTGCCCGCCCGAACGTCGGCCTCGGCCGGTCTGGCTTCAGGGTGGGCGCGCCAGTAGGCTGCGACACAAGCGGGCACATTGGCGGCGCAGGCGATGCGCGCTTTGCTGTATGCACGACCGAATCGGACGATAAGATCCGGCCGCGATTTCAAGGTATCGGGATGGACCACGAAACCATTGAGCGACATCGCGCCATAAACGCCGGGCAAGGGAATGTGCCTGATCGGGTTACCCGACAACTCGAACATATCGTTCCAGTCCCGATTGAAATTCAGTGCGTCGACCTTGCCCCGCTTGAGCGCCGTGAACCCGGCGTTCAGCGCGCCGACGGGGATGATCTCGTATTCGTCGCGCTTGATACCCGCGTCTTTGAGCACCGCGCGTGTGCTGGGAATATTGCCCCAGGTCAGCGCTCCCACGCCTATCTTGCCGTTCTTCAGATCCTCTACGCGATGTATCGGGGAATCCTCCAGTACGGCGAATTCCAGTGTATTGACGGGGATCTGGTTGTAGACATAGACCAGCGGCAGGTCCTGGCCCGCGGCGAATGCCTGCAGGATGGACTCGGGACTCGGCAGACCCGTGAAGATGGATTTGGCTGCCACCTGGGGAATCACCGCGCCGGCGCCGTTGAATACGATGGTCTTGACCTGGATGCCCTCTTCCTGCCAGATGCCCAGTTGCTGGGCAAAATCCCACAAGCTTCCATTGGCAGGCGTGGGCGGCAGCGTCAAGCCTACCGTCACCTCGTCCAGGGCATGTGCCGGGACGGCGCTGATGCCCAGCACCATTCCCAGGGCATAGCGGGCCAGCCGGTTTTTCATTCGAAGAGAAGCTCGTGTCTTCCGCATCAGGCGGATAGTCGACACCAAAAACACTCGATAGGCAGGAAAGTTCATGAATCCGCTCGCGTTCAGGAGAAAGGCTATCGGGGACTGCCGGCATCACCGGCCGGCGTCAGGGTTGTGCTACGGGTCTCGCGAGAGCCGCGAGCACACCCTCGTTCAATTCGGTCTCCCCTGCGTCGGACAACTGCCGGATCAAACCTGCCTCCCACTCCAGGTAACGGATGAAGGCCTCGTGTCTCTCCTGAGGATCGGTCAAAGAGTGAGGGCCACGCCAGGCGTCATGCGCCGACGGCGGCGCGGCCGTAGTCAACGCACGGGAGAAAGCAGGATGGAGTTCCGGCTGCTTGAGCGCCGGCGTCGCGCCCGTGACCAAGGGCGTCGCGGACGACGGCCGCCACAGGGAAACGTCATGACGGCCCAATGCCGCCAACCACGCGCCGATGTAGGCGGCTCGCACGCCATCCCAGTCGACCAGAACGAGCCGCGCGCCCCGTACGGGCGCATACGCGTCGAGCGTATGGATCAACTGCCCTCCGGGCGCATTGACCGAACCGGCCGCATGACCGGCTTCGAACTCCCCTGGCAAGCGGATATCGAAAAGATAAACCGATCCATGGAATTCTTCGCGCAAGCGCGCCAATGCGGCATCGTCCACGACGTCCAGTCCCGCGCGACGCGCGACGCTGGTGGCACGGACTCTTTGCTCCGCCAGCCGCCGCGCAGCCTGCTCGGGCCGCTCGTCATGGGAGGGAAGCGGCAGAAAGGCCTGCTGGTCCGACTTCAGTTCTCCACCTTCCAACTCCCAGCTCATGGTGCCGTTGCGCAAGGCGTAGACACGCTGCGGCACTCCGGCCGCGATCAAGGTCTGCGCCGCCACCAGGCTGCGCGCACGGCCCGCGCAATGGACCACGACTGTCAGGGACGGAGCCAGATCCAGCGCCGGCAGACGCAACGCCAGGTCCGCCGCGGGGCAATTGATCGAGCCGGGTATCGAATAGCGGCGATACTCGTCGAACGGCCTGACGTCCAACAAAAACAGCGGCCGTCCTTCGGCCCGCCACGCATGGAATTCGGCCACGTCGACCTCGGGAATACCCAGAACGCGCTGTGCCTGCTCCGCCAGCGCCTTGCCTGGCACATGTACTCCCTCGAACAAGGGATAGCCGGCAGCCTCCCAAGCCCCGGTCCCCCCGCGCAACACGGAAACGCTCCCATAGCCCAGGCGGACCAGGGTGGCGGCCGCCAGATGGGCCAGTTCCTCGTTGGCGTCCAACACGACGACAGGCGTTTCCAGGCCAGGAACGAGCCGGCCGATCCGTGCCACCAGGTTGGCCAGGGGAACGTTGCTGGCGTGCAGCAGATGGCCAGTGGCGTACTCGGCCTCCGTGCGCACATCCACCAATGCCAATTCACCCGCGCCCTGCGTCCAGCCGTGCAATGTCTCGGGCGTCACCAGCGGATGCCGGATGCGCGTCGGCACGGGCACCGGTACGGGATGCCCGCCAGCCACGTCGTCGTACCGCACACGGTCGAACATCAGCTCCTGGCTGAGGCCATAAAAGTGCAGATGGAGCGCGGGAGCGGCACCAACGATCTCGGTGCTATGCAAGTCCTCGGGGGCCAGGGCGACCACCTGCGCAGGGCCGACCGTGACTGTGCGCGACGCCGACAGCTTGACCTCGCCCGGCGTGCCACCCGGCGTCCGGCGATAGACGACATTCTTCTCCTGACCCCGGATGCCGGCGATGACCGCCCACGTGGTGTGGTCGTGCGGCAGCTGTTTACGGCCCGGGACGCTGGCCGACACGTAAAGCGCAAAGGCCCCGTCGGCGTCTTCGGCAAGACGATAAAAAGTGGTAACGCGTTCGAGATCGACAGGAAACTCGTCGAACGTGAACCACGCTGCATTTGCGGCCAGGCGCGCCAGGTCGGCGCTGATCTGCGACAGATCGGGTATGCGGCCATCCCGTGCATGGGTCGACGCCCGAGTTTTTGCAAGCAGTTCACGCACGGCGTGTGCGCGCTTGTCCAGCAAGGACGGCCCCCCCGCATCAACACTGCCAGGCCGGCCGGTACCCGCACTCGTTAAGGTCTCTGCTATCATCGAAAACAATACGTACGTGTGGAATAAATATCCGGGCAATACGCCCCGAAAACGGAATCACGTCCATGACCACGGAAGAAACCGACGGCCGCCGCCTGCGCGGCGAGCGCTCGCGCGCCCACATCCTCGATCACGCCATCGCCATTGCCTCGATCGATGGATTGAGCGGGCTGACCATAGGACGCGTGGCGACCGAGGCCGGCGTGAGCAAGGGCAACATTACTGTGCTGTTCGGCGACAAGGAGGCCTTGCAGATCGCCACGCTGGACCGCGTCATGGAGCAGTTCCGCAGCGCGGTTGTTGTCCCCGCCTCGACCAGGCGCACCCCGTTGGACCGTCTGCTGGCCTGGGTCGACAACTGGTTCGCGTTCGTGGAACAACGCGTGCTGCCGGGCGGCTGCTTTCTGAATTCGGCGAGCAGCGAGTACCGCGCGCGCCCAGGCCAGATCCGCGATGCCATCAATCACTACCGCCATGCGGGCCAGGCCCGTCTGCAGGAATGGTTGGAGGCCGCGCGCCAGGCGGGCCAATTGCGCGACGAGACCGACGTGCCGGCCCTCGCATTCGCGCTGCTGGCCTTTCAGGCCAGCGCCAATGTCGCGTCGCTGATGGGCGACACCGCCCAATTCAAGCTCGCCCACAACCAGTCGCGGCGTCTTCTTCTCGAGCACGGCCACAGCCGCCCACGCAGCGCCCGCCGCAAAGTTGCCGCTACGCGGTGACAGCGCCGTACGCATTCAGACCAAGTCCTTGATCGACCGGCTGGCAACGATCTGTTTCCACCGGACTTCTTCTGCACTGACCAGTTTCGGGAAGCCGAGCGGGTCGACCGGCAGTTCCGCGTACATCTGGCGATAGCGCCGCTGGATATCGGGATCGGCCAGGGCCTTGCGGGCGCTGCGCGCCAGCACCTCCAGCACGGGTGCAGGCGTACCGGCGGCAGCGAAAAGGCCGGACCACGGCGTCACCACGGCGCCGGCATAACCCGCCTCCCCGAGCGTGGGCACTGCCTGCAACTCCGGCAGGCGCCGCTCCGAGACTGTCGCCAGCACCCGCAGTCGTCCTGCCTCGACCTGCGGCAGCGCAAGCTGCACGCTGAGAAAGGCGAAATCCAGGCGCCCTCCCAAAAGGTCTGTGACGTAGGGAGGCGAGCCCTTGTAAGGCACCACCACGGCATCGATACCGGCCTGTTGCAGGAACAGGCTCAGCCCCAGATGAACGGAACTGCCTACCCCCGCATGCGGTGAGGAAAGCTTGCCGGGCTGCCGCCTGCCGTCACGAATCAGGTCATCCAATGTCTGCCAGGGCGCGTCGCGATTGACGACGATGACATTCGGCGGTGCGCCAAAACTGGCAACGGGTATGAAATCCTCCGTCTTGTACCGTGCTTGAGGATCAATCAGGGGATTGAGCACGACGAACATGGCGCCGGACAGCAAGGTGTAGCCGTCGGCATGCGCTTCCTTGACCGCCATGGCGCCGATCGAACCGTTGGCGCCTGGACGGCTGTCAACGATGACCGACTGCCCCCATTGCTGCGCCAGACCATCCGCGAGTATGCGCGTGGCGATTCCATTGGGGCCGCTGGTCAGATACGGCAGCACGATCCGGACGGGCTTGTCGGGGTAAGCGGCGACAGCCTGGGCCTGGCGTGGCGCGCCAGCCAGGCTGGCGAGCGCACCGGCGGCGCCGGTGACAAGCAGGCGGCGGCGCATTTGGTCGAAGGAGTTCATGTAGGCGAGCGGATATCGTTGGAAAACCCTATTCGCTAGGGCATGGGACCTGTCCGCATCACGTTGCGAACGCACGCAAATATTAATCTAAGCATACGAACGTTTTTATACTTATCCAGAATGACGTAATCACCGGAATCATCCGGCGGCAGCGTGAAACCCAGCGAGGCGGAAGGCGCTTTCCTGCATGCGCCGAGTTCCCCACAGAGGGGCTTGTCGATTGACTAGACCATCATTTTATATATACGATCGGATGTATATTTTTGAGAGAAAAGCATGTCTATCGGCCACCCAAGCAATGTCTCGACAACATCGCAGACCGACGCAAACCGCCCCCACGTCCAACGACGCTGGCTTGCCTTGGCCGTATTGCTGACCGGCAATTTCGTCACCATCCTGGATCTGTTCATCGTCAACGTCGCCATTCCCAGTCTGCGCGACGGCCTGGCGGCCAGTGACGCGCAGGTCCAGCTGGTGCTGGTCGGCTACGCCGCGGCGTATGGAATCTGCCTGATGAATGGAGCGCGCCTGGGCGATCTATACGGTCGCCGTCGTATTTTCCTGGTCGGCATGGCGATATTTACGCTCGCATCGGTGCTGTGTGGCTTGAGCTTCAGTCCAAACCTCCTGATCGGCAGCCGCGTTCTGCAAGGCGTGGGGGCGGCCTTGCTAATGCCGCAGGTCCTGGCGTCGACGCGACTGCTGTTCGAAGGCGACGAACGGCGCAAGGCGTTCGGCATCATGGGGGCGGTCCAGGGCGTAGCCGCTTCCATATCCCAACTGGCGGGCGGATGGTTGATCGAGCACGCTCCTCTGGGAGAGGGATGGTGCATGGTCTTTCTGATCAATCTGCCGGTGGGGCTGCTGGCGCTGTGGGGCGGCTACACAGTGTTGGCAAAACTTCCTCCTGGCCATGCCCCGCGGCTGGATCTGGTTGGCGCCGCCACCAGTGCGCTCGGCCTGGGCCTGATTCTTGTCCCCGTGATGGTGGGGCGCGAGAGCGGCTGGCCAGCGTGGTCGCTCACGCTTCCCTGGCTCGGCGTGGCCGTGCTGGCCGCTTTTGTCCGGTACGAGCGCAACCTACGGGGGCGCAAAGGTTCGCCCATGCTCGATGTGACGCTCTTCCACAACTTGGCGTTCTCTCTAGGCGTTCTTGCAATCTTCCTGTTCTATTCCGCTATCAGCTCTTTCTTCCTGACGCTCACGTTCCTGCTGCAAGCGGGATTGCACTTGGGCCCTCTCGCGGCAGGTATCGTCTTCACGCCTTCCGCCGTTGCCTTCTTCTCCGGATCGCTGCTCGGGCCTCGCGTGGCCGCGCGCATCGGCCCGTGGGCGCTTCTATTGGGCGTGATCTGCTTCGGCGCCGGGCTCGGTTTGTCCGCTTTAATCGGAACGTACGCGCCGCGGCAGCTTGGTTGGCTCTCCCTGTCGGTCGCCGTCAACGGTCTTGGCCAGGGCCTGGTCATTCCCCTGGCCCTGAACGCCTTGCTGGGGCTGGTTCGCGATGAGCAAGCGGGCGTCGCAGCCGGTGCGGTGGGGACGTTGCAAACAGTCGGTACGTCGGTGGGGGTCACCATCGTCGGCATGCTGCTGTTTTCAGCCCTGGACCATGGCGCAGACGGTGGCGGCGCGATGCGCTTGCCGGCCGTCCTGCCGGCTGCCGAGGAAGCAAGCCAGACCGCGGCCCGCTACGGTCATGCGCTGGCACACGCGACATTGGCCTACAACATTCCCGCCACTCTGGTGGGGCTGCTGTTGTTTGCCTATGCGCTGGTCGCGCATCCCAAGCGATCCGCGCACCGCGCCTCCCAAGGCTGATCTTTTCGGCGCAACATCAATTTCGAAAATTCGAAATCAATAAACAAATAGCAAGAACTTGGTTCGGGCGGCCGGGTGGCGGCCGGCTTCATCCTGGCCTCCCTCACCGCGTTTGTGCTGGTGCTGGGCATGGTCGCCGTCTTGGTCTGGCCGCGTTCTTCGAGCCGCTTTTGATCGTGGGGTTGACGGTGCCCGGACTGGTGTGGGCCATCCTCTGCATCATCTGGTTCGGCATCAGCGCGGCAGGCTCGGCCATCGCGGTCGCCATTTCCATCGCGCCCGCCATCTCGTTCAACCTGATCCAAGGGGTTCGGTCCATAAACGCCGAGCTGCTGGAAGTCGCGGCGATGCCGCGGCTGCCACTGGACGTGCGCCTGCGCCGGCTCTGGTTGCCCGGCTTGTTGCCAGTTCGTCGTGGTCATAGCCATGCTGGCCCCCTCCCCCACATCACCGTACGTGCACGGCAACCACCTCGGATTCCCTGACCGCCGCCATCCCCCTTTCTTCTCGCCGAAATTGAAACGTTTTTAATTCCGTTGCCGAATTAGTTAACGCCATAAAGGTAGTGGACCATTCGACCGGCGTTGTAGGAGACTATTCGACGATCTCTCAATAAAAACGTTTTTGACGATGTCCCTGTCTCTCGTGATCGGAATCACGGCGCCTGTCGCCGCATCCGGCACCAGCCTCGGTATCAACACCAGGACCTGCGCATGCGCGCCGACGCGCGGCGCGCCGGCAGCGGCGTGACCGTCAGAGCCGATCGCCGCCACTAAATGCCAAGCGACATCACCGTGCCAAGCAACATCACCGCATCCCGGCAGGACGCCATGCCCGCTTCCTTCTCCCCACCGCTCTCGGGCGATGTCAAGCGATTGAGCCAGCTGGAGCAGCTGGTGACATCACGCTTCCCTGCGCGCGAGCGGGCAAGCCACCAGCATGCCTCGCTGCCGGTCGACAATCTGCGGGATCTGCATGACGCGGGATGGTTGCGCAGCACACTGCCACCGGCCTACAGCGGCGCGGATAGCCATCTATACAGCGAAGATAAGGCGACCTACCTGCAGGCCATCCGGATCGTCGCGCGCGTCTCTCCGGGAACGGCTCACTGCCTGCAAGTGCATAATCACGCGGCGTGGGCCATCGCGGAACTGGGCACCCCAGAGCAGCGCGAGCGCTTCTTGCGCCCCATGACCGAGAAACTCCACCTGGCGTCCTTCATCGGCAGCGAGCCCGGCCTCCAGGTCGGCGCTCAGGCCTTCCAGACGATCGCCACAAAAGGGCCTCAAGGAAGCTTGCGCATTTCCGGCCGTAAGTACTACGCGACCAACGGCGTCGAAATGGGCCTGGGTCTGGTTTTCACATCACTGAAAGACGTCGAGGGCGGCATGGCCGCCAATCACCAGATGGTGGTCGTAACCCCCGATATGCCTGGCGTACGCGAAGAAAAAGGCTGGTACCAGCCAAGCGGCATGCGGGTAGCGGAAAGTCCGCAAGTGCATCTGGACGATGTCCATATTCCAGCCAGCCACATCCTGGGGCCCGCCGGCGCGTACCCGAACGGCCGGTGGCAAGGCCGCTTCCACCTCGGCTTCACGGCGACCTATCTTGGCGCGGCTGAAGGCATCCTGCGATGGGCATTGGCCTGGATCGGACAGATTTCCCAGAAGAAGGCCGATCCTTATGTCCAATGGCACGTAGGCCAGGCCCAGACGGACCTGTATGCGGCCCAGTCCGCTTTCGAAAGCGCGCTGCGCGCATGGCAACATGGCAGTGTCACGAATGCGGAACTTGCATCCATGGCCGCCAAGTCCATTTGCGCCAGGACGGCCCAGTCGCTCGCGGACAGCTTGTCGAAGCTGGTGGGATCCACCGCCTTGTTCGACGAACACCCGCTTGGCCGGCTTACGAGAGACCTGCAGACACATGTACTGCATGTCGGTAATGACCGCACGTATCAAACCCTGGGGCAGGCCGGCATGGGCCAGCATTTCGACTCGACTCGCCAGAGATGAGCATGTCGGCCCATTTCGACGTCGTCGTCGTTGGTTATGGCGCCGCGGGCGCCGCGGCGGCGATCGCCGCGCATGACGCGGGCGCCCGCGTCCTGATCGTCGAAAAGATGCCGTATCCCGGTGGCTTGTCCGTGGTCTCGGCCGGCGGCGCCCGGATCGCCTACGATGCGGACGCCGCGGCACGATACCTGATCGCGACCTGTGGGGGCCGCACACCACCGGACGTGCTCCGACGGCTCGCGCAAGGCATGGTCGAACTTCCCGGCTGGATGCAGGCACTCGCCAAGGAGGTCGATGCGTCCGTCCGCGTGTTTCCCGCCCTGGGCAACTACCCTTTCGAAGGGTTCGACCAACTTGGCTATGTCGAAGTCGATCGGCTGCAGTCCGATGCCACCCCCCTGCCGCCTACTTTCTACTCCAACGCCGGCACGAATTTTTTCGGCCTCCTGCGCCAGTGCGTCGAGCGCCGCGGCATCGAGGTCAGGCTTGGCACCGCCGCCAAAAGCCTGCTGCGCACGGCGTCAGGCGTGCACGGGCTGCGGATCGAACATGAGGGGCAAAGCGAGACCGTGGACGCCCGCGGCGGCGTGATCCTGGCGTGCGGCGGATTCGAGGCCAATGCGCAGATGCAAAGCCAGTATTTTGAAGCGACCGGCACTCGCCCTGCCAGTTTTCTGGGCAACACGGGCGACGGCATCACCATGGCCCAGGCGCTGGGCGCCGACCTTTGGCATATGTGGCACTTCCATGGTCCTTACGGTTTTCGGCATCCGGATCCGGCATTCCGGTATGGCCTGTATGCCAAGAACTTTCCAATGTGGACGCCCGGCCATCATCCTGATCCCTTGCCCCCCGTGCCGTGGATACTCGTGGACCAGCGGGGGCGGCGTTTCGCCAACGAGTACGAACCCTATCCCGGCGATACCGGTGTCAGGCATTTCGCGCATTTCGATGCCGCCAGCGCGGCGCACAGCCGCTTGCCGGCCTACTTGATCGTCGACCGGAAAGGCTTGGAGATGTATCCCCTGGGACGTGCCATTGCCAACGATCCCGCGATGACGTATCGCTGGAGTGAAGACAATCTGGCCGAGGTGGAGCTGGGTATCCTGCGTCGTGCCGAGTCGCTGCCCGCCTTGGCCACTGCCCTGGGCATGGATCCGGTCATGCTTGAAACCCAGGTACGGCAGTGGAACGCGGCGTGTGACGCTGGCCGCGACGACGCGTACGACCGCCGGCCGGAGACGATGCTGCCGTTGCTGCACGCGCCCTACTACGCCGCCGAGGTCTGGCCTCTGGTCATCAACACGCAGGGCGGCCCGGTCCACGATGCCCACCAGCGCGTGATCGACGTGCGCGGCGAGCCGATCGAAGGCCTGTATGCCGCGGGTGAACTGGGCAGCGTGTTCGGCCACATCTACCTGGCCGGCGGCAACCTTGCCGAATGCGTCGTCGGCGGGCGCAACGCCGCGCGCCATCTGGCGCACCGGCTTGAGCGATGACGCCGATCGCGCAAGCGCAGCGGCGGCGATGGTCCTTCATTCAACTCGCTTCGCTTCTATCCATATCATGCTTTAGTAGTTGTGCATGACCTCATGCCAACACAAAATCGAAACGTTATTAACCCGATATCGGTACGTCCATGTCCACACTTTCGCAAGTCAAAGCTTCCGGCTTCCGCCTCAAATCCCTGATTGCGGTCGGCGCTGCGGCCATGGTCCTGCTCAGTGCCGGCCCCGCTCATGCGGTGGGTGGCAAACCCGCCGTCGACAAGAGCACGCTGGTGGTCGCGCTGCCTGCCGAGCCAGGCAATCTGGACCCCCAGGTCGCGCCCAGCGTCGACTCGGCCAAGTTTGCGTGGAACGTGTTCGATACGCTTTATGGCTTCGACCGCACGGGCAAGCTGGAACCTCGCCTGGCCACGGACCACAAGGTCAGCGCGGACGGACTGGTGCATACGTTCACGCTCAGGGAAGGCGTCAAGTTCCAGAATGGCGCGGCCTTCACCTCGGCCGACGTGAAGTACTCGATTGAAAGAATCATCGAACCGGCGACCAAGAGCACGCGCCGTCCCTACTTTGCACCCACTGTCGATAAAGTCGAGACGCCGGACGACAAGACCGTGATCATCCGTCTCAAGCAGGCCGATGGCGCGTTCATCAACAAAGTGGCGGGCTACCTGTATATCGTGCCAAAGGCCTATACCCAGGGCCTGGCTACGCCGGAAGCTTTCGCGCAGGCGCCCATAGGTACCGGGCCTTATCGCATCGTCGGACACGAAGTGGGCCGTTCGCTGGAACTGCAGCGCTTCGACGGCTACTGGGGCAAGGCCCCCGCGATCAAGACCATACGTTATCGCTTCATTCCGGAGCCGAGCAGCCGCGTGAATGCCGTACTATCCGGCGAAGTGGACCTGGTGACCGATGTCGCGGCATCCGATGCCGAGCAACTCAAGACGCACGAGGGAATCAGCGTGACATCGATTCCCGGCGGCAGCCCCCTGCATGTGCGCATCTACTCGAAAGAACCCGGCACGCCGCTCAGCAAGCCCGACGTCCGGCTTGCCTTGAACTACGCAATCGACAAGAATGCGCTGATCAAGAGTGTTTATCGCGGACGGGCGGCCACGCTCAGCTCCACCATCCCGTCGAGTTACCCCTACGGGTCCAATCCTGATCTACAACCCTACCCCTACGATCCGGCGAAAGCCAAGGCGTTGTTGGCCAAGGCCGGTTACCCGAAGGGGTTCCAGACATCGGTGTACTTCCCGGCGGCGTTCCCCCGCGCGCTTGGCGAGGCGGTCGTGGCCTACTGGGGCCAGGTCGGCATCAAGGTTCAGCTGAAGACCCTCGATTACGTCGCGTTCAACCGGATCAACAACGTCCATCAAAGCGGTCCGCTGGCTTTCTCCGAGTTCGGCAATGCGATCTACGATCCGATCCATGTCATTGGCGGCTCGGTCTCCAAGGACGGCACCTGGTCGGATTACTACAACCCGGAGGTGCAGAAGCTGATCGACGAGGTTGACGGCGTGTCCGACCTGTCCAGGCGCGATGCATTGTTCAAGCAGATCCTGAAATTGACGCACGACGATGGCCAGGCCGTGCTGCTCGCGGAAGTCTTCCTGAACTATGCCAAGGACTCCACGCTGCAATGGGATCCCCAGGTTGCCGGATGGAGCCTGAACTTCCGCGACGCATCCTGGAAGTAACCGGGTCCGCGCGCGATCCTCATCATGTACGCATACATCCTGAAGCGGCTGGCTCAATCGTTGGTTACCGTATTGTTGGCGGTCGCGGTGATCTTCGTCATCGTGCGCGCCGTGGGCGATCCTACCCAGATCCTGCTGCCTCCGGAAGCCACGGAGTCCGATCGCCAGGTGCTACGCGAACAAATGGGATTGAATCGGCCCTTGGCGGTGCAATTCGTGTCTTATCTTTCTGACATTGCACACGGCCGGCTTGGCATGTCCTATCGATATTCCAAGCCGGCCGGAACCGTCGTGTGGAACTCCCTGTTTCCGACGTTGCTCCTGGCGGCGACCTCGCTGGCGCTGGCGCTGCTGCTGGGCATGTCCCTGGGCGTGGCGAGCGCCGTCTGGCCTGGCAGCGTGATCGACCAATTCGGCAAGTTGTTCGCCGTCCTCGGCCAGGCCGGCCCGCCTTTCTTCTTCAGCCTGATCTTCATCAAGCTGTTCTCCCTGCGGCTGGGCTGGTTCCCCACAGGAGGCTACGGCACGGCCGCCCATCTGGCGCTGCCCACGCTTGCCCTCGGCTGGTACGCCGCCGCGGGGATCGCGCGCCTGACGCGATCCAGCATGGGCACGGCCTTGCATTCCGAATACGTGAAATTCGCGCGCATCAAGGGCGTACCCGAGCATGTGATCGTATTACGCCATGCGCTGCGCAACGCATTGCTGCCCGTCCTGACCTTCGTCTCGCTGCAGTTTGGCATCCTGCTTGGAGGCGCGGTTTCAGTCGAGGTGGTTTTTGCGTGGCCAGGACTCGGCCAACTGCTGCTGGATTCCATCAACAACCTGGACTACACCGTCGTACAGGCGGCGGTATTGCTGATCGCGGTGAATTTCGTGCTGCTCAACCTGGTCGTCGACCTTCTGTACGCCGTCGTCGATCCACGCATCCACTATGGCTGATCCTCACCTTTCATCGTCCAGCCCGCAACTGCGCCAGTATGCCGCGGATCCCGCGGAACCGGACAACGGCGCCATCCGGCGCAGCCGCCGGTGGCTCGCACGCGCACAGTTCTGGATCGCGCTGTCGATCTTCGCTGGCGTGCTGACATGCGCGCTCTTCGCACAGTGGATCGCGCCCTTCGATGCGCTGTCGATCGCGCCAGGCGACAGCTTCCTACCCCCATCCGGCCTGCACTGGTTCGGCACCGACCAGCTCGGGCGGGATGTCTACGCGCGCGTCGTGCAATCCGCACAGATCACCCTGATGATCGCAGCCAGCGTGGTCGCCTTGGCGGGGATCGCCGGCAGCCTGCTGGGAATCATGGCGGGCTACTTTGGCGGCATCGTCGATGCCGTGGCCATGCGTCTTGCGGATCTCCAACTGGCCCTGCCCGCCGTGATACTGGCCATGGTGCTGGCGGGCGTGGTCGAAGCCAGTCTCGGCAATCTGGTGATCGTGCTGGCGCTGTCCAGCTGGGCCCGGTTCGCCCGCGTGGCACGAGGAGAAGTGCTGTCCCTTCGAACGCGCGACTTCGTCTTGCTGGCGCGTCTCGCCGGGGCATCGCGCCGGCGTATCATGCTGCGCCACCTGGCGCCCGGCGTCCTCGGGACCTTCATCGTATTGGCCACCCTCGACGCGGGCACCATCGTCCTGTTCGAAGCCACGCTGAGCTTTCTGGGCCTGGGCGTGCAGGCGCCGCTGATCTCGTGGGGCGGAATGATCGCGGAGGGCCGCGGCTTCCTGAACAATGCGTGGTGGGTGTGCGTGTTCCCGGGCGCCGTGCTCATTGCCACGGTACTCGCCTTGAACGTCTTGGGCGACGCCCTGCGGGATCGGCTCAATCCCGTCATTCCACAATCCTGGTAAGCAGGAATCCCCATGAGCGATATACTCGACGTGCGCGACCTGACCACGCAATTGATTTCCCGCAACGGCCTCGTCACCGCGGTGGATCACGTCAATCTCAAGGTGCGGCGAGGCAGCGCACTGGCCCTGGTCGGAGAATCGGGTTCGGGAAAGAGCATGACCTGTTCGTCGTTGATGGGCGTACTGCCAGCCAATGGCCGCGTCGTGTCGGGGCAGGTGCTGTTCAACGGCGAGGACCTGCTGAAGAAAAGTGCGCGCGACTTACGGCAAATCCGGGGGCGGCGGATCGGCATGGTGTTGCAGGACGCCATGACGTCATTGAACCCCCTGATGACGATAGGGGACCAGATCGCCGAGGTCTTCCGCTATCACCATGGCATCAGAAATCTCGCGGAACTGCGCCGGCGTTCCATTGAGGCGCTCGAAGCCGTGAAGATACCCGCCGCCAGCGAGCGATTGGACAGCTATCCATTCCAGTTCAGCGGCGGAATGCGGCAACGCGTGTCGATCGCCATCAATATCGCCTGCGCGCCCGACCTGCTTTTCTGCGACGAACCAACGACAGCGCTCGACGTGACCGTGCAATTGCAGATCCTTGCGTTGCTGCGTGAACTCCAGCAGCAACGCAATATGAGCATCGTTTTCATCACCCACGATCTGCGCCTGGCCTCGCAGTTCTGCGATGACGTCGCCATCATGTACGCCGGACGCATCGTCGAGCGGGGGCCTATCGGACAGGTCTTCCGCCAACCTGTCCATCCTTACACGGAAGCCTTGCTGCGCGCGGCGCCCGCGCTGGGCACCAGGCACGAACGTCTGCTCACCATACCCGGGGCCCCCTCCTCGCCGAACGCGCGCGGTCCAGGCTGCCGCTTCGCGCCTCGCTGCCCGGAGGCCGACGAACGCTGCCGCCTGGCCTTGCCGGATTGGTTCGCCTGGCAGGATGAGCGGCGCGCGGCCGCCTGTTGGCACACACCACAACGCCTGGATGCGCCTGTCGTGTGGCGTGGCCCCGGCACCTGGGACATGGATGCGCGATTGGAGGCCGCGGCATGAGCCTACCCTTCATTTCCGCGAATGCGCTGCGCAAGGAGTACCGGGTCCGACGCAATCCTTTCGGCAAAGGCCGGACGTTGCACGCGGTCGCCGGGGTTTCGTTCGCCCTGGAACAGGGCGAGACATTCGGCCTGGTGGGTGAATCCGGCTCAGGAAAAAGCACCATTGCCAAGGTACTGCTTGCCGCCGAGCCCGCTACCGCAGGCTCGATCCACGTAGCCGGGCATGTGCTCGACGCAGGCAAGCGAGTCGACCGGCAGTTCCATCGGGACGTCCAGCCGGTTCTGCAAGACCCCTATTCATCCCTAAATCCCCTCATGCGCATCGAGCACATCGTCGACGAGCCGATGCGCGTCCATGGCTTGCACCGGGGTAAGGCCTTGCGCGGCAAGGTGCATGAATTGCTGGATCTGGTCGGCCTGACGGCGGAGATGGCCCGGCGGCATCCTCACGAGTTGAGCGGCGGCCAGCGCCAGCGCGTCGCCATCGCACGCGCACTCGGCGTTCAGCCCAAAGTACTGGTGCTCGACGAACCTGTGTCGGCGCTGGATGTGTCCATCCAGGCTCAAGTGCTGAACCTGCTGCGCGACATGCAGACGGAACGCGGCCTGACGTATTTATTGATCTCGCACGATCTCGCCGTCGTGGCCTATATGAGCACCAAGGTCGGCGTACTGTATCTGGGCGAGCTGATGGAAATCGGCCCGAGCGAAACGGTGGTCGGCTCCGCGCGTCACCCTTACACCCAAACGCTGATTACCGCGAGCGAAAGCCGCGTCGACGCGTCGGCGACCGTCGCGGGCGAAATCCCCTCGCCTATCGATCTGCCATCAGGATGCCGATTCGAAGCGCGCTGCATCCACGCAACGGCGCGTTGCCGCACGGAAAAACCACTATTGCGTCCAGTTTCCCAGGACCATTGGATAGCATGCCACCTTGATATCCCGGCGCTCTCCGCGCCCCCCTCGCGGACGGCTGCCTGAGATAAACAACGCCGCCGTGCGGACGCCGACCGTCTAACCACCGCACGGGCCCGCCGGCCGGGCCCGTTGCGCACATCGCCATAGATCATGTCCAGACAAATCCGAATCAATGCTTTCGCCCTGGCAGCGCCATCTCATCTCTCTCCCGGTCTCTGGCGGCACCCGCGCGACCGGTCGAGTGAATACAACACGCTGCGTTACTGGACGGATCTGGCGAGCATTGCCGAACGCGGAAAATTCGACGGCATCTTTCTCGCCGACGGCATCAGCCTCTACGACGTCTACAAGGGCAGCAGCGAACCGGCTGTCCGCCTGGGTGTGCAGTTCCCCCGCCTGGATCCCATCCTGCTGGTCTCGGCCATGGCGCACGTAACCCAGCACCTAGGCTTCGGCATCACCAGCAGTGTGACCTATGAGCCCCCATATCTTTTCGCGCGCCGCATGAACACGCTAGACCACATCACTCAAGGACGGGTCGGGTGGAACATCGTGACCAGCTTTGGCAATAGCGGCACCAAGGCATTGAAAGGAGAGGACGCCAAACCGCATGGCGACCGCTACGCACTGGCCGATGACTATCTGGATCTCGTCTACAAGTACTGGGAGGGCAGTTGGGAGGACGCCGCCGCCGTGAGGGACCGCGCCACCGGCGTGTTCGCGGACCCAGGGCTCATCCACGAAGTCTCCCACCATAGCGCCAATTTCAAAAGTGAAGGGATCTTCATCGCGGAGCCCTCGCCCCAGCGTACTCCCCTGCTCTACCAGGCCGGAGCGTCCACCCGGGGGCGGGAGTTTGCCGCTCGCCACGCCGAATGCGTGTTCGTCAGTGGCCCGACCAAGAAGGTGGTCGGTGACCTCGTCGCCGATGTGCGCCGTCGCGCTGCCGATAATGGGCGCGATCCGCGAGAAATCCTGTTCTTCGCGTCCATCAAGATCATCCCGGGCAAAACCGAGTCCGAGGCCGTCGCGAAGTACGAAGACTATCGCCAGTACGCAAGCGTGGAAGGGGCGGCGGCGCTGTACTCCCGCTGGAGTGGGATAGACCTCGCTCAATACGACCTCGACGAGCCATTGCGACACGAAGAAAGCAATCACATGCAATCGGCCGTGGAGTCTTACACGACCGCGGATCCCGGGCGGACCTGGACTGTGCGGGACATCCTGGAAGCCATCGCGTTAGGTAATCGCGGCAGCACGCTGCTGGTGGGCTCGCCCTCGGAGGTCGCCGATGGACTGCAATCCTGGGTGGACGAGACCGATGTCGATGGCTTCAACCTGGGCTATGTGCTGGCGCATGAGAGCTTCGCGGATTTCGCCGAACTGGTGGTCCCGGAGCTGCAGCGACGCGGCGTGTATAAAAAGGCCTACCGCGCGGGAACGTTGCGGGAAAAGCTCTTTGGCCGCTCGCCCCGCCTCGGCGACTCGCATCCCGCGCACAAGCACCGCCGCCCGGGGAACGCTGCCTAGCGCAAGTCCGCCCCGCGGTGCGAGCGTTTCCGTTGCGGCGCTGCCCGATGAATATCGGGCAGCGCTGTCCATAATCTCGACTACGATGCCGACCGGGACGATCTTCCCCGGTAAGGCGCGCAGGACTGGCCCAGTACGAGTTCAGACTCGACGGTCAAAGTGCGGCAAGGCGCATCGCGCGCCTTGATTCGTTCGATCAGCAGCTGGCTCACCAGCCGGCCGGACGACTCCACGTCCCAACGTACGACCGTCAGGGGCAGAACGGAAAACTCAACGGCGTCCGTGGGCCCCAGCCCGATAGCCGATATGTCCCCCGGGATCGAAAGGCCGGCAAGCCGTGCCGCCTTCAGCGCCCCGCCGAGCATCCTCGTACTTGGCGCGATGACGGCCGTGGGTGGATCAGGCAGCCGCAGGAGTGCCTGCATGTCATCGGCGCACCGATAAAGCCACGACTCCACCGGACGGATCAATCGCTCGTCGACCTCCAACCCAGCCGCGGCGTGGGCCTGACGGTAGCCTGCGACACGTTCGATCCCGGTGCGTAGCTGAAAGCCTCCGGTGAAAAGCGCGATGCGCCGATGCCCTAGCGAAAGCAGGTATTCCACGGCTTGCCGCGCGCCGCCGCGCTGGTCGACGTGTACCGTGTCGCGCAAGCCATCCGCATCCCGACCGTAGACGATCAAAGGCGTCTTGCTGCGTCCGAACGGACCTTTGGCGAAATCGGGCCCTTCGACACTTGGCGTCGCAATGATGCCATCCACGCCGTGGCCTTCGAAGAAGCGCAGCAATTCCTGCTCGCGCTCGATGCTGCCACGCGAACTTCCCAGCAGCAACATATAGCCCTGCGAATTCAACTCAGACTCGACCGCGCCGACGAAGGTGGAGTAAATGGGGTTGCGTATCTCGGGCACCATGCAACCCACGATCTGGCTCACCCCCAGCCGCAGCCCGCGCGCATGCACATTCGCCCGATAACCCAGGCGCTGCACCACGGCCAACACCTTGGCTCGCAATACGTCGCTTACGTTGTCGCCGCCATTGAGCACCCTGGACACACTGCCGATCGAAACTCCAGCTTCCCGCGCCACGTCGCGCACCGACACACTCTTGCTCATGGAAATCGATAATCAAGAAATTTATTGATACCAGTTTACTCGTCGTGAAGCGGGGCGCGGCGTCAGGCAAGCGCCCGACGACACCGCGTTCGCGCGCTCAGAACGTCCGGCCTTCCACAAGGTGCGTCTTCGTGCCATTGAGCACGTACTCGCCGACCACCCTCGCCTTGTGATGCAAGGGATTGTGGCTGAAGATCGTACGCAGATTGCGCCAGTGCCTGTCGAAGTTGTACTTGCGGGACGTCATCGACGCACCACCGGCGTCGAACAGACGCTCACCCGCCTTCAGGGCCAGCTGGGCCACGATGAGTTGCGTGCGCGCGGTAGCCAGGGCGCCCTGCAGCACTTTCTCATCGGCATCGGCGTCCGCATGGAAGATGGCGTCCGACGAATGTCCCAGGACACGTGCATTCTCGTACACCAAGGCGTCGATGGCATGGCTTGCCGCGGAGAGCTCACCCACCACCTGCTGTATGAATCCGTCCTCGCTCGCGGTGGACGCGCTGCTGTACAGGACGGGCCTGCCATGGGCTCTCACGTAGGCGGCGGCATCCGACGCGAGGTTGCGCACGATGCCGGCCGCCACGGCCACCAGGTGAAGTTGGCGGTAGGCCCCGCCATGGCGTACCGCCAGCGACGGCTCGCCCTTGCCAAGGACCTCGGTGGCGTCCACCCGGACGTTTTCAAAGACAACGCTGCCGCTCGCGGTCATGCGCTGGCCCATCCCGTCCCAGTCGTCGACGGGCCTCACGCCCTCCGCCTTGACGGGAATGACGGCCATGACACCCTTGCCTTCTTCATCCACGAAGTTAGCCCTGATGTAGTCCGCGTAGGCCGAACCCGTCGTGTAGTACTTCTGGCCCGTCACCCGATAGTGATCCCCTTCCCGCCGCAGGACGGTCTCGATCTGGCCCGCGCGCGCCGTGCCTTGCTCGCCGGAGGCGCCGCCATAGAGCGCCCCGTCGACCAGACGCTGAACCTGCCGATCGTGGAAAGGCGTGCGCGGCGCCAGCCGCATGGACTCGACGACATCGAAGTGCACCCGCAAGGCATGCGCGACATTGGACTCGGCTGCCGCCAGCGTCGTCACCACATGGATGGCGTCTTCCAGGGACCCGCCAAGCCCGCCGCGTTCGACCGGGATGCGCAAGGCGGCCAACCCCGATGCCCGGAAGGCGTCGAAGGCCGCGTAAGGCAGTTCGCGCCTGACCTCGCGCTGCGCTGCGTCAATGCCTATTTCCCGCGCCAATGCGGGCAGACGCGCCAGCGCCTCGGGCAGATTATCGGAGGAATTCTGTCGGGCAACGGTATTCATTACTGCGATCCTGTAAGTGGCCAGATTCAATGTGAAAGGCGGCACCGTCCGCTACCTGCGATACGCGGCGCCTGGATGGGTTTCGGCCAGGCCAGCGCGGCCGCCGAGTTTCTCGCGTAATGTACCCAGTGCGTACCGAGTCTTATACCGTCCGCGCTCCTGCAGCACCGGCACGACCAGGTCCGCGAAGTCCTCGTAAGCTTCCGGGGTCACCGCATAACTGAGATTGAAACCATCGACGCCGGTGTCGTCCACCCATTCTTCAAGGCGGTCGGCCACTTCGGCCGGTGAGCCGATGAAAACCGGGCCGCGGCCACCAATGGCATTGTGCAGCGCCAATTCCTTGACGGTCCATACCCGGTCGGGATCGAGCTTGGTGAAACCCTCCAGCGCCGAGGACGTGCCATGATCCAGTTGCAGATAGCGTATGGGCGCATCGGGATCGTGAGCGGAAAAGTCGATGCCGGTCCAACCCGAGAACATGGCCAAGGCAGCTTCGGGCGTCACGTAACGGCGATAGTCCTCGTATTTGTCGCGGGCTTCCTGCGCGGTACGGCCGGTGATGATGGTCGCCATCGTATAGAACTTGATGTCGCTTGCCGCACGGCCCGCCTTCACCGCTTCCGCTCGTGTGAGGTCCACGACCGGCTTGAGTACGGTCTTGCTGGGACCGCTCAAATAAACGCCTTCGGCATGGCGGCCGGAAAAACGGCGTCCACGTTCGGACGAGCCGGCCTGAAACAGAACTGGCGTGCGTTGCGGCGTCGGTTCCGTCATGTGTATGCCTCGGACCTTGAAATACTTTCCTTGATGGTCGACGACATGGACCTTCCCGGGATCCGCGAAGACGCCCGTGACGGGATCCCGCACTACGGCGCCTCGCGCCCAACTGCCTTCCCACAGCTTGTAGACTACGTCCATGTATTCATCGGCGATGTCGTAGCGCTCGTCACGCGGCGCGACGTTCTCCTTGCCCAATGCCCTGACGCCACTCTGCGAAAATCCCGTGACGATATTCCATCCGATACGCCCGCGCGTCAGATTATCCAGTGTCGACATTCTCCGGGCGAACACGTAGGGCGGCTCGTGATTGGCATTGCTGGTCACGCAAAGGCCCAGGTCGCGGGTGACGTACGCCATGGCCGACAGCGCCATCAGCGGATCCTGCTTGGGCACCTGCGCGCCGTGGCGCAACGCGGTAGCCACGCCGCCGCCGTAGACATCGTTGACGCCGACGCTGTCCGCCATGAACAGGGCGTCCACCAGACCGCGCTCGAGCGTCCGTGCCAGATCTACCCAATAATCGAGCGTGTGATACTGGAGCGACCGGTCGCGCGGATGCCGCCACATCCCGGGCGAATGATGGACCGGACTGTGCAGGGCGAAAGCGTTGACGCGTATCTCTTTCTTCTGAGCCATCGGAATATCCTGTCAAGTCCGTAGATAAGGCTTGTCGCCGTTGATCGTCACCCGGTAGCCCGACCGCACCTCGGGGAAGTAGTCCCACACCGCCAGGTGCTGGCATGACCGATTGTCCCAGAATGCGATCGAATCCCTGTCCCAGGTGAAGCGGACCTGGTAATCGGGCACCGCGAAGCGGTCGAAAAGCAAATTCAGGATCGCATCGCTTTCAGCTTTGGAGACGTTGTCCAGGTGTGTGGTGAATGCCGGGTTCACGAAGACGCCCTTGCGCCCGCTCTCCGGGTGCGTACGAACCACGGGATGGCTGGCCTTGGGATAGACCTTACCGGTGTCGTCGATGCCCTTGAGCCGGTTCCGCTCGCGGTAGTTCGGGCCACCATCGTGCGTCGCGGTCAGGCCTTCGAGATAGCCGCGCAGGCCAGGCGAAAGCGATTCGTATACCGCATAGGCGCTGGAAAACAGGGTATCTCCGCCTACCGGGGGTACCGTGTGCAGATGCAATATGCTGCCCAGCGGCGGCGCTTCGTCGCAGGACACATCGGAGTGCCACCGGTCGCCGGCGATCCGGCGCGAATTCGCATCGGTGTGTATGGGCAACACCTCGGGATAACCATCGGGGCCAGGGCTGTTGGGATGCACGTGGAGCGTGCCGAAATAACGGCCCAGCGCAAGATGCTGGTCCAGGTTGATCGGCTGCCTCCGGAAAAAAATGACAAGGTGATCCAGCAGTGCGCGGCGCAACTCCGCCACCTGCTCCGCCGATAAGGGTATCGAAAGGTCTATGCCGCTGATCTCGGCCCCAATATGGCGCGTGAGAGGCTTGACGTGTATGGTCTTATAGGAAATGTCAGGCATGAGTTTCAGGTTCAACAGGGTTGCGGGACGCCGCCCGGTGACGGGCAGCGGGGTGAGGTTCGGGCAGTAGCGCCTTGCCGGTGCCGAAGAGTTTTTCCCGCAGCGTGCCGCTGCCGTAGGCCTGCTTGTAGACGCCTCGACGGCGCAGTTCAGGTACCACCAGGTCGACGAAGTCCTCGTGCGTGCCTGGCATCAAGGCGTGGCTGAGATTGAAGCCGTCGACGCCGGCCTCGTCCTTCCAACGCTGCAGCGCGTCCGCGACTTCGGTGGGCGATCCCACGAATACGGGCCCCTTGCCGCCGATGGCGTTATGGAGGGCGAGTTCGCGTATGGTCCAGACGCGATCCGGATCGGCCACGGTGAAGCCCTCGATGGTCGACTGCATTCCTTCGGTCCTGGCGTAGCGCAAGGGCGCGTCCGGATCATAGGTGGACAGATCGACGCCGGTCCACCGCGAGAACAGCGCCAGCGCGCCTTCCAGGCTGACATGGCGCTGCAGGTCCAGCCACTTTTCCTGGGCCATGGCCGAAGTCGGAGCGACGACCACTGTCGCCAGAGAGAAGAACAAAATGGAACGGGGATCGCGGCCAAGGATCTCGGCGCGCCGGCGGATGTCCGCGATGTCCCGCTTCACGATGCCGGGACTGGGCGCGCTGAGGAACACGCATTCGGCGTGCAATGCCGCGAAATCCTTGCCTCGGTTCGATGAGCCGGCCTGGTATAGCAGCGGGGTGCGTTGCGGCGAGGGTTCGGAATAATGCACCCCCTGCATCGAAAAGAACCTGCCCTCATGCCTGATCTCATGGACCTTGGCGGGGTCGGCAAAGACGACCTCTCGAGCATCCCGGAGCGCGGCCCCCTCTTCCCAGCTCTGCTCCCAAAGTCGATAGACCACGTCCAGGTATTCGTCGGCGAGGTCGTAGCGCTCATCATGCGGACGTGCCTTTTCCTGTCCGATGGCGCGCGCGCCGGAATCCCCGAAGCTGGTCACGATGTTCCACCCTATGCGACCCTGCGATAGATGATCCAGCGTGGACATCCGGCGCGCAAACAAATATGGTGTCTCGTAGGTCACGCTGCTGGTAACGGCGAAACCCAGGTGCTGCGTGGCCTGCGCCATCGCCGAGATCAGCAGCAGAGGATCCAGCCGCGGGAACTGCAAGCCCAGGCGCACGCCCGACGCGTTCGATCCGCCATACACGTCGTACTGGCTGATGCCATCCGCGAAAAAAAGGGCATCGTATCCGCCCCGCTCGGCCGTACGCGCCAACTCGGTCCAGAGAGACAGCGTGTTGTACTCCAGCGACCGATCATTGGGGTGAGCCCATAGCCCAGGCGAAAGATGAGTGGGAGCGAACGTCAGGAAAGCATTGATGCGGATTTCATTGGACATGCTGGTGAACCTCTTCTTTACCCGCCCAGCGGCGCCAGGGAAGGAAAGTGGCAAGTGACGCGATGCGTCTCGGACAGGTTGCGCACCTGCGGGCGTACCGATCTGCATATGTCCTGAGCAAATGGACAACGGGTATTGAAAACACAGCCTTCCGGAGGATCCAGCGGCGATGGCATCTCGCCCGCCAGGGTCTGCGAGGCCGCTGCGTCGATCTCCGTCGACGCGATCAGCGCATGGGTGTAAGGATGCGCGGCCCGCTCTATGATGTCCTCGCGCGTCCCCTGCTCCATGAAATGTCCGAGGTAGAGCACGCCGATATGCGTGCTCATGAATCCAACGACGGCCAGGTCATGGGAGATCAGCAGATAGCTCAACCCGAGCTCGTCCTGCAGGTCCTTCAGCAGGTTCAGCACCTGAGCCTGTATGGAAACGTCGAGCGCGGAAACCGGCTCGTCCAGCACAATGATTTCGGGCTCTGGCGCCAACGCGCGCGCGATGGCCACACGCTGGCGCTGGCCTCCGCTGAGTTGCCGCGGGCGGCGTGCCTTGAACTCGGCCGGCAGCCCGACCTGGTCCAGCAATTGGTTTAGCCGGGCGTCGAGTGCTCCGCGCATCGGCCCCCGCTGCTGGACATGCAGCGGCTCCAGCACGATGTCGCCGACGCTCATCTGGGGGTCCAGCGAGCCGAAGGGATCCTGCAGCACCGCCTGCACGGCACGCTGCCGCCAGCGGACGTCATCGCCACGCGGTTTTCCGGAAAAGTGCCTGTCACCCAACCGCACGCTCCCCTTGTCTGCCTGGTCGGCGCCCAGCACGATCCTGGCCAGGGTCGACTTGCCGGAACCCGATTCCCCCACCAGACCGAACGTCCCTCCTCGCGGCAGCGTGAAAGACACCTCTTCGACCGCCCGCAGCGACCGTGCGCGCGAGAAAACCCCGGTACGCACGGCAAACGTGCGCGTCACGGCGCTGACCTCGATGGCCGGCGTGGACGTGGGCGCGGCCGCGGTGGGGGGTAAAACCGGCGCGGAATGAGTCATGTGAGCGTCGCCTTGAAGTCGGATCACGCGTCAACGGGCGCCGGGACGGCAGCCGGGATCCCGCGCGCACCGGCCGGCGGCAAGTGCGCGATCCGGGGCGTGCGCCAACAGGCGGCTTCCTGGCCGCCAGGCAGGCTGCGCGTATCCGGATAAGCGGACAGGCAATCGTCGGCGGCCTGGGGACAGCGCGGGGCGAATCGGCATCCTTGCGCGATGCTGCCAGGCTGTGGCGGCTGGCCCGTGATCGCCTCCAGTCTGCGTTGGAGACCGCGCAGACGAGGCACGGCCGCCAGCAAGCCCTGCGTATAGGGATGCAAAGGCCGCGCGAACACCGCGTTCACCTGACCGCGCTCGACGATCCGCCCGGCGTACATCACCGCGACGTCGTCGCAATAACGCCGCACCAGATGCAGGTCGTGCGTCACGAGCACCATGCCCATTCCATTCTCGGCTTGCAATTCACGCAGCAGGTCAAGAATCTGTAGCCGCACCGTGATGTCGAGCGCCGTGGTTGGTTCGTCGGCTATCAGCAGATCCGGATTGCAGGCAATGCCTATCGCGATCGCGATACGCTGCCGCATGCCTCCGCTGAATTGGTGCGGATAACTGTCCAGACGGCTTTCCGGGTCTGGAATCCGCACGCGCCGCATGAGCTCCACCGCGCGCCTGCGGCGCTCCTGGCGATCACCGATACCCGCGCGAAAACGGAACATCTCGGTGATCTGGCGGCCGACCGTCAACAGGGGGTTGAGCGAGGTCAGCGGGTCCTGCAGCACCATGCCCATATGCACGCCACGCAACGCATTCATCTCTTCCGGCGTGCTCTCCTCCAGCGCCCTGCCGTTGAGCAGGATGCGGCCCCGAGCGATGCGCGTTCCTTGCGGAGGCACCCCCAGCACGGACAGGCAGGTCACGCTTTTGCCGGAACCCGACTCTCCGACCAATCCCAGCGTACGGCCCCGCTGCACGGAGAAGTCCACGCCGTCGACCAGGCGCACCGGCCCCTTCGGGCCATGGGCTTCGACCACGAGGTCCTCGACACGCAACACCGGCGCCTCGGCGGCGGCCACGGACGACCAGCGGCTCATCGGAACACCCCGAACGACTGCGTGCGGCGCCGGTAGGCCTCGCCTATCTGGTTGGTGCTCAGCACGGTCGCGAAAAGCACCAGGCCAGGCAGCGCCGACATCCACCAGGCGCTGTCCAGATAGTTGCGGCCTTCCGCTATCATGCCGCCCCACGATGGATCGGGCGGCTGGATGCCGAGTCCAAGAAAACTCAGCGCCGCTTCCATGAAAATGATCAACCCCACGTCCATGGTGAGCAGGACGACGAAAGTGTCGCGCACGTTCGGCAGCAGATGGCGCCAGGCCACATTTACCGGCGACGCCCCGAGCAACCTGGCGACCAGGACGAAATCGCGCTCGCGCAGGCTGAGCGCCTCGGCACGGATGATGCGGGCAAAGCGCCCCCAGTTCGCCAGCGTGACCACGACGATGATGTTGAGTGTGCTGGGGCCCAACAAACCGACGATCAACATGGCCAGGAAGATGGGCGGCAGGGAATACTGGACATCGACGATACGCATCAGCGCGCCATCGAACCGTCCACCGATGTAGGCGGCGAGTATCCCCGCGAGCGCGCCGAAGAAGCCGGCCAGCACGACCGCGCAGAAGGCGATCAGCAGGGAGACGCGACCACCGTACAACGTTCGGGCGAAGACGTCGCGGCCCATCTGGTCGGTGCCGAACCAATGCGCGATTCCGGGCGGCTGCAACGTGGCGGCCAGGTCGATCGCGTTGGGATCACTGCCGGCCACCCATGAGGCAAATAGCGAACTGGCCACGATGACCAGGAAAAGACAGGAAAACGTTCTCATCTCTGGTACCTGATTCGGGGGTCGATCGCTGCGTACAGAATATCAGCCAGCAGATTGATGCCGATGAACAGCACCACGGAGACGATCACCGCCGCCTGCACCACCGTGAAATCCAGCGTATTGATCGCTTCGACCATCAGGCTGCCGAAACCCGGCCAGGAAAATACGGTCTCGATCGCCACGGCGCCGCCCACCAGAACGCCGAACTGGGAGATGCTGAAGGCAATGATGGGGATGGCGGCATTTTTCAAGGCATGCGTGCCTATCACGACACGCTCAGGCAAGCCTTTGAGCCGCGCCAGTTTGATGTAGTCCGTCTCCAGGGTGGCGAGCAGGTTCACGCGCGTCAGCTTAGCGATGCCTGCGCCTGAATACCAGGCCAGCGCCGCCACCGGCAGCACCAGATACCGCCAGCTTCCGTGCCCCCCGGTGGGAAGCCAGCCCAATTGCACGGAGAACAGGCGAATGAAGAGCAAGGCCGCGAAGAACGGTGGAACGGCCTGGCCCAGCACCACGAAAAGAGTCGTAAAAAGGCCGATACGGCGCCCGCGCGCCACCGCCGCGGCCACCCCTAACGGAACGCCCACGGCCAGCGCCACTACCAGCGCGGTGCTCACCAGCACCATGCTCGACGCCAGCCTGTCGGCGACCATCGTCAGCGCCGGCGCGCCGAAATGAAAGGAGTTCCCCATGTCGCCGCGCAGCATGCCCAAAAGGAAATGCAGGTATTGCACGGGAACGGGTTGCGCCAGGCCCAGTTGCTCGCGGAACAGCTGGCGATCCGCGTCAGTCGCTTCCGGCGGCATCAACAGATAGGCTGGATCGCCCACCATGCGCACCAGCACGAAGATCAGGAGCGACATCAACAGGACGGTGAGCAGCGCCGATGCCGCACGCCGCAGGCTATACAAGAGCATGGGTCAGCTTCCAGGCGCCCACTGCACGGTACGGAAATTCAGGAAACCCGAACCTTGCTGAGGCTGCCATTGCACACCCTTCTTCTTGGTAAAGATATATGTGTACTCGGAAATGTAGAAGGCGGCGGCGTCGTCATGCAGCTCGCGGCCCACCTGCTGGAATATCTCACCACGCTTCTTCGTGTCGCTCACCTTGGACACTTGGGCGAGCAGCTCATCGACTTTGGGGTTCGAATAATCCGACCAGCTGCCACCTGTCGCAAATCCTCCGCCGACCGGATGGATCGGGTCGTACAGGGCGTTGGTGAACTGGCTCAATGCCAGCGGCCCTGAGGTATGGCTGTTGTTCAGGCGCTGGAACGTGGCATAGGTAAGGCGATTCAATTTCACCTTGACACCCAACTGCCCCCAATACGCGGCAACCGCTTCCGCCACGCCCTCCGGAATGTCGCCCTGGATGTTGAGCTCAGTGTTGAAGCCCTTCGGGTAACCGGCTTCGGCCAGCAATGCCTTGGCCTTGGCCGGATCGTAGGGATAGGGCTTGATCGATCGGTCACCGCCATACGGGTAGTAGTTGGAAATGAAGGTCCCGAGAGGCTCGCCGACACCGTGCAGCACGCCTTTGATGATGGCCTGGGTGTCCAGCGCATAGCTGAGCGCCTGGCGCACCTTGGAATTGGCGAACGGCGAGTCCTTGACGTTGGTATAGACACGGACGTAGATAGGCGACGCGACGCGGCTCTGTATGACATCGATTCCTTCCTGCTTCTTCAGGCGGTCGAAGTCAGAAAAAGGCAAGGCGACGGAGACATCCACCTCGCCGCGCAAGACCGCATTGACTCGGCTGGCGGGCTCCGTGATGGCGCGAAACACCAATTTCTTGATTTTCGGCTTCTCGCCCCAGTAGCCGTCATACCGCTCCAGCACCAGTTCACTGCCGCCGGGCGCCAACGACTTGAATCGATATGGCCCCAAAGAGATGGGATGCTGCGCAAACGCATCGGGATTGGGCAAGCTCGCCAGATAGTCGGCGGGTACGATATACAGATAGCCGGCAATCTTGTTGGCGAAAGCGCCGTCCGGCTGCTTCAACTTGAATACGACCGTCAGATCGTCGGGGGTTTCGACGGCGTCGACGATGGGCGCGAAGAAAGGCCGGCGTGTGCTCTTGCTCCGTGGGTCCAGGATATGATCAAGGGACGCCTTCACATCACGGGAAGTGAAGGCCGCGCCGTTCTGGAACTTGACGCCCGGCCTCAGTTTGTAAGTGAAGACGCGCGCATCATCCGAGATGGACAGACTGGTCGCCAGGTGGGGCACCATATTGCCCGTGCCGTCGAAGGCGTAGAGCGTGTCATAGATCTGCCAGCCATATCGCAGCGAGTCACCGCTGACGGCCACCAGGCCATCGAGGTTGTAGAACTCTTTCTCGACGCCCACCACAAGTGTGTCGGTGTCGACAGCGGGTGACGTGGGAGCGGCGTGAGATGCAGCGGAAGCAACGAGCAGGATACCCGTCATTGCCAGCCCTTTCAGGGCGGTAGGAGTAAAGCGCATGAAGCCTGCCTTGGGTAAATGCACGAAAGGACGACCCGGGTGAATTCAGCCCGCGATCTGGTGGGCCAGGACAGGGTTGCCCTGGATGGCCTTGGAAGACTGGCCATCGGGGCCCACAGGAACATCGCCCACAAGAGTGATGCGATAGAGCTGCCTGTCGAAATCCGTCTTGTTGATGTCAGTGGGAGCGCGATGGGCTGTTGCCCGGTTGTCCCAGAATGCGATGGAACCCGGCTCCCATTTGAACCGCACGACGTACTCGGTCCTGAGTACGTGCTCGAACAGCAGCGCCAGCAGGTGTTCGCTCTCGCGCGGGCTGAGGCCGACAATCTGCTTGATGAAGCCGGGGCTGATGAACAGCGCGCGCTCGCCGGTTTCCGGATGTACGCGCACCAAAGGGTGCTCTGACACCAGGGGCGTATCGTCGATTTTCTTGATGAATTCCTGCTTCGCCGACCGCCCTTCAGGCGGCGTGAACCGATGTATGGCCCTGAGGCCGTCGAGGAAGGACCGCAAGGTCGGCGACAAGCCGTTGTACGCCTCGACAAGATTGGTCCACTCTGTATCGCCACCGTAGTGCGGTACCGTAACGCCGCGCAATATCGATGCCGCTGGAGGATTTACGGCCGCGGTAATGTCGGTATGCCACCCTGTCCAAGGCCGAACAAGGGGCTCGCCATTGAACCGCGCCTTGAAACGATCCTTCGCCACGGAATAAAGCTCCGGATATCCCTCGACATAGCCGAAGACAGGATGCCCTATGGTCAACTCGCCAAAATGGCGGCCGAAGCGTATCTGATCCGCATGGTCCAGGTGCTGGCCGCGAAAGAAGACCACCTTCCATTTGAGCAGCGCGGCGCGGATCTCCGCGATGACATCCGCGGCCAGCGGCTCGCGCAGGTCCACGCCATGGATTTCAGCGCCAGTCCACAAGGACAGCGGGCGAACCTCTATTTTGTTTGGAACTCGAGACACGGATCGGCCTTCATGAACGGATGGTGGTCGGAATCTCCGGCGTCCGCGAGGCAAGCCTGACCCCACCGAAGTGAGGCCATTCTATGAGGCGCTCAACTCATTGCAAAACGTTTTTATTCAATATCTAAATGCCTCTAAGGCCTAAAAATATCGATATCTAAACAAATTCGGGTGCTTCTTCGTTCGTCCAATTAAAAACGTTTCAAATTTATCGCCGGCGGCAGCTGCCTCGCAATGGGTGCGCGCGAGCGGAGGTATGAAGCTGAATGCGCCAAGCATCGAGGCATAAAAAAAGAGGGCTCGAAAGCCCTCCAAAGGCCCTAGCGAAGGTAAATAAAGACTAATCGGGGGGGCGGGCAGCGACGCCCTGGCCTCGGCAACCTTCGACACGGGGATTTCCTCTCCGCGATTGCCCCAGCTATTACGAACGTAGGTCAGCACATTGTTGAAATCGTCGATCGCCACGCCGGTCGAGCCGCCAGTCATATAGGGATTGAAGCGATTGTCGTAGAAGAACGCTTGAAGCCGACGCTAGCGCAAGGGCGCGTCGCCCTCGCCTGGATAGCGCCTTCAGGAAAGTCCGGCGGTTTCTGCTGACCTGCTTACCGTAGGGCCAGCTTGTCCCCGGGCACTGGAGAATAGAGGATGACTTCGCCGTTCTGGACGATCTCGGCGCCGCCTGGCTCCTCGATGCGCGCAACCTGCACTCATCCTCGCCAAAAGTCCCTGCCGCGGCCGCTCCGTGATGATCCTTTTAGAAAGGACGCGTAGCGCCTACGCGAAACGCGTGGCGCGGAATTCACGTCTCGCGCCTTGGACGACCGGGCATACTGACGCGGCGTCAAGCTCGATGACACCCGCTCAGCAAGCCGATTATCGTGAGAACTTAGCTCAAGACGTCGTGCGATTGGTTTGGACCCCGGAATCGCCAAACACCCCTTCGCTGCCATAGACCTTGGCTCGTCTTGCGTCTTCCAGATGCTTGCGCATCAATCCCGCGGCCTCAATCAAGTCCTGCCTTTCTATGGCCGCCAATATAGTCAGGTGCTCGGTGGCCTGAGTGTGCCTCGCTTGCCGCCGCGTAGCCGCTTGCCGGTACTCCACCAGGCGGCGCAGTTGATCGAGCCTTCGGACGGTCTGCAAGACAAAGCGATTCCCAGACCAGAGCGCGAGGGTCTCATGGAAACGACTGTTGGCCTCGAACAATTCAATAGCCGTCATCGTCTCATAGCCACCATTGACGATGAATTCCTGCTCGCGCCGTAATTTGACCAGTTCTTCCCGGTCCACCTTGAACCAAGGGCTCAATAGCGCGGCGGGCTCTACGGACTGCCGAAAAAGGTAGCTTTCTTCGTAGGCCTGCGGGGAATCGATCATAGGCAAGAAGACCCAACCGCTACCAACCCGCTGCTCGACCCAGCCTTCGTTCGATATACGCGCAAGCACCTTGCGTAGCGTACTGCGAGCGACATCGAATACTCGCATCAGTTCGGCCTCGCTTACTTCTTCCGGCAATTTTCCTGATTGGCGAGCTTCCGCGATCTGCAGGTATAGCGGATCATCAGGCGACGCGGCCACGTCCTCCACGACGTCGTCAAGGGCGACGGCATCTCGCGCAAGCATATATCGACGGTTCGTATCCTGCCGCGCAACGCCCAAAGTGGCCAAATGGCGCAGAGCAACTTTCACAGGCGTACGCGAGGTGCCGATTGCCTCGGCGAGTAACACCTCCGGCAAGGCAGCCCCCGCCTGCCAGTTTTCTCGCCGGACAAGCGCAATGATTTCCCGTACGACACGAGCCTGGACGGGCGACAGATCAGCAATCGGATTATCCATAGCACGCATTTTACGCACTACCAGCCAAGCCAGGCCGCCAAGGCCGACGTCAATTCCCGCGGCGCCTCAAGCGGCAGCACATGACCAGCGAGCTGAACCGGGGCCATGTCCTGCCCTCCCTCACTCCACCTTTGCGCCCGAAGCCTTGACGACGCGCCCCCAGCGGACGGTATCGTCACGCAACAACTTCGCGGCATCCTGTGGAGGCATGTATTCGCTCTGCGCGCCACTCTGAATCAGATAATCCTTCAGCCCTTGCTCGTTTGCGGCGGCCTGAAGGGCATGTGAAAGGCGGCTGACGATTTCATCGCTGGCGCCTGCTGGCGCGAACAGGCCCATCCAGTACTTCACTTCATAGCCCGGCACCACCGCCCCAAGCGCGGCGACACCCGGCAAGGCCTTGACAGGCGCGGCGTCCGTCACACCGAACGCCTTGGCCCGATGCCCGGCAACCAGAGGCAAGGCCTCCAGCGTCGACGCCCAGAAGAGTTGTATCCGGCCACCCAGCAAGTCCGTGATCGCGGCCTGGCTGCCTCGATAAGGGATGTGTTGCATCTTGATGTCCGCCTGCTGCATGAACATCACCGCGGCGAGATGGTTGACCGCACCGTTGCCCGAAGATCCGAAAGCCACTTCACCTGGATGCTTTTTGGCATAAGCCAGCAGGTCCGTCGTCGTCGATGCCGGAAAATCGTTGTTCGCGATCAACGTGTATCCGGTCGTCGAGAGGATGCCGACAGGCCGCAGGTCCCTCTGGGCATCGAAAGCCAAGCGAGGATAGAGCGTCGGATTGATTGCCAGGCTGGACGTTCCCACCAACAGCGTATATCCATCCGGCGCTGCCCGCGCAACATACTCCGTCCCGATGTTCGTACCCGCCCCCGGCTTGTTCTCCACCACAACCGACTGCCCGAGCTCTTTGGACAACGTGACGGCGGCTCGCCGCGTGACCACATCCGTGAAACCGCCCGGGGGAAACGGCGCGATCAGGCGGATTGGACGATCAGGGTAATCGGCCGCCTTCGCGGACCCACAGACGGCCGCCAAGGCAAGCATCAGCGCCGCTCCCGCCCGTTGCATTCCCGTTCCGATCATGGTGCCGCCCTCCTCAGTCTATGGACAGCTTCAGTTGCGAAATCAAGGCCGATAACTTGCGGGATTCGCCTTGTATCTGCGCGCGAAAGGCGTCCGGCCCGGCGCCGGAAGGCACCATCATGCTTTCCTTCAGCCTCTCCGCGACGGTCCTGTCCCGCAAGGCCTGACCTGTCGCTTCGGAGAACCGCGCGATGCGGTCTCCGGCCGTTCCCTCGGGCGCCACAATGCCCATCCAGGACACGAATTCGTAGCCCGCGACACCGCTTTCCTGCACGGTAGGCACATCCGGCAGAATAGGACTACGCCGCGGCCCTGTCACGGCGAGGGCCTTGAGCTTGCCGGACTTGATATGGGGCAAAGCGGCGATCGGAAACGCCACCACGGTCGATATTTCACCACCCAAGGCGCCGATGATTGCGGGGCCGCCACCCTTGTAGGGAACGTGGACCAGATCGACTTTGGCCATGGACTTCAGCATCTCGCCGGCGAGATGGTTCGCGCTCCCATTGCCTGCCGTGCCGTACGTGAACTCGCCTGGCCTGGCGCGCGCCTTTGCAAGAAACTCAGCCAGATTGGATGCGCCCACGGAGGGATGGGCACAGATGATGAGGTCATTGCTCGTAAGCCAACTCACAGGCATCAACGACTCGACCTTGAACCCTGGATTCTTGTAGAGGAAAGGATTGATCGACATCGTCCCTTGATTCACGAACGTATAGGTGTAGCCATCATTCGGCGCACGCGCACCGGTGCTGGTTCCGATATTCCCGGCTGCGCCGGCCTTGTTGTCGATGATGACCGGCTGTCCCAGCACCTGTTGCCACTGCGGCTGCAGCATGCGGCAGACCGCGTCGGCATCACCGCCAACCGGCTGCGGCACGATAAGCGTGATCGGCTTTTCGGGATAACTTTCCTTGGCGAACGCCAGGGAAGGCAGGCCCGCGAATACGCCACCCGCGGCCAAGACGCGCAGCGCGCGCCTGCGATGCAAGCTCAAACTTTCCATGATTGTCTCCAATGATCGACTTCTAAAGTTCGTTTGTTCAAAAAAAGAGGTACGACGCCCGGCACGCCACTGACGGCGATAAAGGCCAGTTAACGCAAGCAGGCTGGAGTCAGGCCGGCACAGTCGTTTCGGATTCATTGAGGTAATCGCGCCAAACACGCGGCATGATGCCGCCATGGCGCCAATACTCCACGTCCTCACGCGTATCCAGACGCACTTGCACGCGCACTGTCTGCTCGTGGCCATCCGCATGCCGGAACACCACACGAACGGAGGCGCCGACCTCGATATCGTCGTGCAGGTCAAGCACGTCTATCGTCTCACTCCCATCCAACCCGAGCGTCTGCGCATTCACGCCCTTCTCGAATTGCAACGGCAAGACGCCCATTCCAACGAGATTGGTGCGGTGAATGCGTTCAAACCCCTCCGCGATCACAGCCTTGACCCCCAATAGCGCCACGCCTTTGGCCGCCCAGTCACGCGAAGAGCCGCAACCATAGTTTTTTCCAGCAAGCACGACCAACGGAACTTGACGTTCCAGATATACTTCCGCCGCCTCGAATATCCGCATCTGTTCGCCCTCCGGCATGAGACGCGTCACCCCGCCCTCCACGCCCGGAACCATCTGGTTGCGCAAACGGATGTTTGCGAACGTTGCCCGGATGGCGACATCGTGGTTGCCGCGGCGCGTCGTGTAGTTATTGAAGTCGCGCTGCTGCACACCCTTGGAAATCAGGAAGTCGGCGGCTGGCGTACCCAGGCTGATCGCCCCGGAAGGCGAAATGTGATCCGTCGTTACGGAGTCGCCGAGAATGACGAGGGGGCGCATACCGACGATGTCGCTCACCGGTAAAGGATGGCGCGGCAAATCCTTGAAATACGGGGGACGGCGAATATAGGTGCTTTCAGGCTGCCAATCGAAGCGCTCGCTGCCCTCGCCCGCAAGCGCATCCCACGGTTGGCCTCCGTCGAAGAGATCCGCGTACTTTTCATTGAAGATCCCGGGCTCGTACACACCCTGCACTGCGTCGCGTATCTCTTGCGCGCTTGGCCAGATATCACTCAGGTAAACGTTCTTGCCCTCCCGGTCCTGGCCGATGGGATCCGTCGTCACATTGACGGTCAGCGAGCCGGTCAGCGCGTGGACAACCACAAGCGCGGGTGAGCCGAGATACGCCGCGCGGACATTGGGATGAATCCGGCCTTCGAAGTTGCGGTTGCCAGACAATACGGCCGTCGCGACGATGCCATTACCTTCAATGGCTTGCACCACCGGCTCGGGCAGCGGGCCCGAACCACCATTGCAGGTGGTGCAACCGAAACCGGCGATCTGGAAGCCAAGGGTATCGAGCGCGTCCTGCAGACCCGCCTTTTCCAGGACGGCGGCAGTAACCTGGCTACCGGGAACCAACGACGTCTTGACCCAGGGCTGAGTCCGCAGGCCACGCGCAACCGCTTTCCTGGCCACCAGGCCGGCGGCCATCATGTTCACCGGATTGGCGGTATTGGTGCAGCTCGTGATCGCGGCGATGACCACGGCGCCATCGTGCAGGGTGAATGTCTCACCCGTGACCGGGACCCTATGCGCCGGGTCGAACGGCTTACGAGCGATCTCGCGATAGTGCAGCTTGAACGCTTCGCTGACCGATCCGAGGTCGATGTGGTCTTCCGGATTGCGCGGCCCCGCCAAACAGGGCTGCACGGAATCGAGCTCAATGACCACCGTCTGCCCAAAGGCCGGCGCCGGGGTCGATGCGTCGCGCCAAAGCTTCTGCGCCTTGTAGTACGCCTCGACCAGCGCCACGTCTTCAGCCTCACGGCCCGTCATGCGTAGATAATCGAGCGTGATCCGATCTACCGGGAAGTAGACCGCCGTCGCGCCGTATTCGGGCGCCATATTGGCTATCATTCCGCGATCGCCCAGCGAGAGCGCGTCGAGACCCGCACCAAAGAACTCGACGAACTTTCCGACCACGCCGAGCTCGCGCATCTTTTTGGTAATGGCCAGGACCAGATCCGTCGGCAGTACGCCATCGCGTAACTGGCCGCGAACTTCGATGCCCACCACCTCGGGCAATGCCAGCGCCACGGGCTTTCCGACCATGACCGCCTCGGCTTCGATGCCACCAACGCCCCAACCCAACACGCCCAGGCCGTTCACCATGGGGGTGTGGCTATCCGTGCCGACACAGGTGTCCGGAATGGCCAGGACGGAGCCGTCCGCGGCCTTGTCCAACCAGACGACCCTGGCGATTCGTTCCAGGTGAAGCTGGTGCATGATGCCCTTGCCGGGTGGCACGATACGCACGCCATCGAAGCTGTTGCTGCACCAGCGCAGGAAAGCGAAACGCTCGCCATTGCGCGAGTACTCCTTTTCCAGGTTGACCCGCCTTGCATCGGGGCTCGCCCATTTATCCACCTGAAGAGAGTGGTCGATAATCACGTCCACAGGCACTTTAGGGCTGACGCGGCCGGGATCGCCGCCCGCATCGGCCACGGCGTCGCGCATGCCGGCCAGATCAACGAGCATCACCTGACCCAGAATGTCCTGCCCGAAGACACGGACCGGGTAGAAATTGATGCCGGTGCCGGATTTACGGGACAGGACCGCGGCAATTTCGTCTTGCACCGACTCCCCACGCGCGCCCTGGCGCACGAGGTTCTCCAGAAGAATTCGCAAGGAAAAAGGTAACGCTTCTACCTGCTCGAACTCGGCGATGCTGGCGTATTGGAGGTCTTTTCCCGCAATGGGCATGCTCTTGATAAGCGATGAGTAGTTCATGATTCTTCCTGGCAGCGTAACTGCCGCGCTGGCAATTACCGTTGGAGGACCGATTCGGGTACGAAAATGACTCCGTCCATCAGCCGGCGGGCGCTTCGGCTCATGGTCGCCTTGGAGACGATCCAGTCCTCGCCTTCCTGCCGCGCCTCGGCGCCGACGCGCAGTGATCCCGATGGATGGCCGAAACGGACTTCCGATGCGTGCCCATGCGGCGCCGCGCGCGACACCACCGTTCCGGGAATCGACGCGGCCACCGCTATCGCGACGGCCCCCGTGCCGGTCATGGCATGGTGCAGTTTTCCCATTGAAAAGATGCGCGCGACGATGTCGATATCTTCGGCACGGACGACCTTGCCACTCGATGCGGTGTAGGTCTGCGGCCCTGTCACGAACGCCAGTTTCGGCGTGTGCGGGCGCGAGCGCGTAGCTTCTTCCGCGGTCCTGGCCAAGCCCATCGCGACGGTTGCATAGGCACGGATGGCTTCGCAGCGGGAAAGCAATTCCGCATTGCCGTTGATATCTGCCTGGCTTTCCGTCCCTTTCAGCCCCAGCGTCTTCGCGTCCACGAAGATGGCGGGATTACCGGCATTTATGAGCGTCGCCTCGACCGTGCCAACGCCCGGGACCTCTAACTGGTCAAGACGGTTTCCGGTAGGAAACATCGCCCCGCCTTCGGCTTCGTCGCCATCCGCACCCGGATCGAGAAACTCCAACTTGATTTCGGCGGCGGGGAACGTGACGCCGTCCAATTCAAAATCGCCCAGTTCCTGTACCTGGCCATTGACAACCGGCACATGGGAGATGATTACCTTGCCCAGATTGGCCTGCCAGATCCGGATCGTCGCGATGCCATCGCGAGGCGCCTGCACCAATCCGCGATGGATGGCGAACGGGCCCACCGCCGACGTCAGGTTGCCGCAGTTGCCGCTCCAATCGACGACAGGAGATTCAATGGACACGGCCCCGAACAGATAGTCCACATCGCAGTCTGGACGCTCGCTGCGGGAGATCAAGACGACCTTGCTGGTGCTCGACGTCGCCGCCCCCATGCCGTCGATATGCTTTTCATACGGATCGGGACTGCCGATGGCGCGCAGCATGAACGCATCGCGTGCGGGACCCGGCTGCTGGCAAGAGGCCGGCAAATCGGCGGGGACAAAGAACACGCCTTTGCTGGTGCCGCCTCGCATGTACATCGCGCAGACGGAAACCTGGGTATCTTGACTGCTCATGAATCTCTACTCCTGGAAAACGATGCAGACTGGACTGCCAGTGCGGGCAACGATGATCGGCGGAATGTCCACGCACGGCGACAGGCGGACAATCGTGTCTGTGTCTTCGTTGGCGACGAGAACATCTCCGTCGGGGCTGAAAGTGATGAAACGCGGCACTCGTCCGCCCGCGTCGCGCCAAACTGGCGAGGACAACTCACCAGTCGCTGGGTCGATAGCAAAGCGCACCACGCTGCCGTGGCCGCGATTGGAAACGAACAGCGCGTGGCCAGTCGGATCCATCAGGATTCCCGAGCCGGTGTTCTCGCCCGTCTCCGACGCGGGCACGGTAGTCAACCGCTGGAAGGCATGAAACTCCCCGTCGTCTGTCACGCGCGCCGCGAGTACCTGGCTGGTCAATTCCAAGACGATCCACGCGTAGCGACCATCCTTGCTGAACGCCAGGTGGCGCGGACCGCTGCCCGGTGCAACGGCGGTCATGGCAAGATGCCGCAACAGGCCTGAAGCCTCGTCCAACGCGATGGCGTGAATGACATCGCAGCCCTTGTCGGGCACGGCGATCCAGCGGCCTGAAGGATGGATGACGAGTTGGTGAGGATGCGACCCCTGCTGCTGTCGGCGGTGTGGCCCAGGTTCTCCGGGCAACTCGATCAGGTCTCGCACGCCACTCAACCGACCATCTTCCTCGACACCAATGGTGACGACGGAGCCCGTTGCGTAATTGGCAACGACCAACCAACGCCCCGACCTGGACAGAATCAGGTGGACGGGATTGCGGCCTCGGCAGTCCTGCCGATTCAGCAGGGCCAGCGACCCGTCGGGCTGCACCGCAAACGCCGAGACGGTCCCACCATCGCCATGCACGGCGTACAGCGCTTCGCCGCCGCTTGCAAGGCAAAGGTAGGAGGGATTGTCCGCGCCCCCTAGAACTTGCAAGGGGGACCACACGTTATCCGTACAGGAGAACGCCGTGATCCCCTTCCCTCGCGCCGCTCTCTCACGGGTGGTACGGCACCCTACCCAGGCGCGTTCACCGGGTCGGCGCTGAGGCTCCGGCGGCATGGTCATTGCAGTCTCCTAATGATTTATATGGTCAGATTATACATTTATGGAAATCATGGCAAGGGAAATATGCGTAGATAAGCCGATATTTTGACGCCTTTAGGGTTTATACCTACAGGCATCTCGGTCCGATCAAAAGGACTTAGGTGGCAACATAATGCAGTCAGGTATGCAACGCTTCGCGCGCAAGGGCGGAAGACTGAAGGCAACCTCGGGAACGCTGGCGCTGCTCCCTGAGATCAGGGGAGATATTCAGGCGCGTCGAGCGCGTAAGCGAAAGCGCTCAGGCCCTGGTCTGATCGAACGCGTGGTGTCCGAGGAGATCGAGTTCGATGGCCGTTAGCGAGCAGTTGGAATATCGCGCCGAACCTCGCCGACAGGCAAAATCGGCTTCTCGTTGAGGACTGTTTCAGGCCAGAAGCTGCCGCTCGGAATCGTATGCTTTCGGATATGCCAGAATTGGGACCATCGTCACGGAGCGCTATCGATGGACCGGACCGCAGAACTGGATGTGTATTTTGAAAGGGTCGAAATTGGTCAATACTCTGGCCGATATCACAATGAGGTGAACCTGCTCACCAGGGGTAAGGTCCAGAAAACTACCGAACTATTCAGCGGACATCCAACAATTGAAGCGCTCGGTGGCTTCGTTCTGGACGATCCTGAGACCAGCAATCACCATGTTTTTGCGACGAAATCGCCGATCGCTGGGCAGATACTTTATCTCAGCCACGACGGCGACACGCGAGTCGTGTTTGAGTCCCTCACGCACTTCGTCGCCGCGGTAGAACGGGCGTTGGAGGAAAGAGGCGTCCTAAGTGATCTGCATCCAGTTCTCTCTCCCTTGTGCCAGGACCAACCTGGGTTGGTCAACTTCATCGAGACGCTCTGCAAGGATGACGAAGGTGAGGACGTTGCGGTTCAATTGATCCCCAGTCTTGATCTCTACGATTATGCGTTGCTGAATCGCATGGCCGTCGCAGACAATTTTTTCCTGGCGGAGGCAATAGCAATCGAGATCAGGAAGCGGCCGAGGCCGGACTTGCTGCGCATCGCCGAACAGTGCCGCGCTCATCCCCACGCTCAGGTGGCGAAAGCGGGAGCTGCCGCTGTGGCTGCGATTCGCGGAGTCTGACGAACGAATGCACTGTCGCTTGAAAAGCGTTCTCCGCAAAAAGCAGCCCGTGACGCCCCCCATGGCGTTCAGTTCAATACGCCATCACTGTGAATTCGCCAGCACCAGATCGGCAAAGGCCTTGCCCTTGCCGATGATGTGATCGCGCATCGCCTTGGCCGCCGCCTCCCCGTCGCCCGCGCAGATCGCTCGAACCAGAGGCTCGTGCTCCGCGCTGGACACCTGCAGGCGGCCCGGCTGGTCGAAGACGTTTCGGCGGAAGTTGGATAGCTTCAGCCGCGCCTCCTCGATCTCGTCGCGCACGATCGCATTGGCGCTGCCGGCATAAATCAGCCGGTGCAAGGCCAGGTTGGACGCCTCATAGGCCGGCCGGTCGTTGTCGCGCGCCTGGCCGAGCGAAATCTCATACACGCGGCGCAGCTCGTCGCGCTGCGCCGCGCTCATGCGCTGCGCCGACAGCCGCGCCGCCACGCCCTCCAGTTCGCCCAGGTATTCGAGCAGCGCGATGAGTTCGGCGGCGCCCGGCTTATATACGAAGGTGCCGGACCGCGGAACCGTCACCACCAGCTTGCGCGCGGCCAGCATCAACAAGGCTTCGCGTATCGGCGTGCGGGAGACGCCAAACCGCGCGGCCAAGGCTTTTTCGTCCAACAGCATCCCGGGAGGCAGCGCGCCGTCGGCGATTTCCTGTTCGATGAGCGCCCGGATGCGCTCGGGCGTGTTGCCGGAGGGGCTTGCAGGTTGATCCATATTGATAATTTTACTGCCCATTTCTATAATTACAGATACTACTCAAATAATTATTACTGGAGACACCATGCCCAGCATTGCCTACAAGGCGGCCCTGGCGATCACGCTCGCGGCCGCAAGCACGATGCTTCCCGCGCGGGCAGCCCCGTATCCGGACAAGCCGATCCGCGTCGTCGTACCGGTCCCGCCGGGCGGCATTATCGATCAAGTCGTCCGCATCATTACGCCGCCCATGGCCGAGATACTCAAGCAGCCCATCATCGTCGAGAACCGCGCGGGCGCCAGCGGCAATATCGCCTTTTCCTATGTGGCGCGCTCCGCCCCGGACGGCTACACGGTGCTGGCGAGCTATTCCATGTTCCACGTCGGCAATCCGGTCATGTTCCACAAGCTGGAGTGGGATCCCTTCAAGGATTTTTCCGGCGTCGCGATGCTCGTGTCCTCGCCGCACGTCGTGGCCGTCAATCCCAAGGTGCCGGTCCACAGCATGAAGGAGCTGGTCGACTACGCCCGCGCGCATCCCGGCGAACTCAATTACGCGACGTCCGGCAATGGATCGGTGCCGCACATCGGCATGGAACTCTTCAAGCAAAAGACAGGAATCCAGATCACCCACGTGCCCTACAAGGGCGCCGGTCCCGCCATTCAGGACGTGCTGAGCGGCAACGTGCAAATGACGGTGGCGACGCCGCCGTCGCTGGCGGGCTTCGTCACGACCGGCAAGTTGCGCCCGCTCGCGGTCGCCGCGAAATCCCGCATACCCATGCTTCCCGACGTGCCGACCACCGCCGAGGCCGGCTTTCCGGGGTTCGAGCTGGAGGCCTGGGTCGCCCTGTTTGCGCCGTCGGGCACGCCGAAAGACGTGCTCCAGGCGCTGACCGGCGCCGCGCACCAGGCGCTGGAAACGAAGAAGGTCAAGGACGCGCTGGCCGCGGCCGGCGTCACGCCCTGGTATCTCACCCCGGACGCACTGGACCGGCATGTGCGCAAGGACGCCGACTACTGGCAGCCCGTCATCCGCAAGGCCAACATCACCATCGAATAAGCGGGCCGGCACGCCCGGACGACGTGCCGCCCGGCCGCGTCATCGCGATCGACAACCGCGGCCGCGATGCCCGGCGGATTGCTAATATCGGGCCCATCGCTCGATTCGAGCCCGGCCGGCCATTGGCCTTCGGATTCCCATGACCCTCAAGCAACTCGAAGCGTTCTATTGGGCGGCGAAGCTGGGAAGCTTCGCCATCGCGGCCGAGCGGCTGCACGTGACGCAGTCGTCGCTTTCCAAGCGGATCGCCGAGTTGGAGGCATCCCTGGGCGCGCCGCTTTTCGACCGCTCGAGCCAGCGCGCGGTCCTGACCGACCTGGGACAGCGCACCGTCCCGCTGGCGAATCAGATGCTGTCCTTGAGCGATACGGTGAAAGCGCTGGTCTCGGCGCCGGAAGGACTGCACGGCGTGTGCAAGTTCGGCATCAGCGAATTGGGTTCGCTCACCTGGCTGCCCCGGTTCGTCGCGATGCTCCGCGACGCCCATCCGAACCTGGTCCTGCGCCCCTACGTCGACCTGGCGCGCCAGCTCGAGCGGCGGGTATCGCGCGGCGAGCTGGACTTCGCCGTGTCGCCCGGCCCGTCGCCGGACAGCGACCTTCAGGCCGAGGTCATGAGCGAGGTCCGTTTCTCCTGGATGGGATCGCCCGCGCGCATGGGCAGGAGCAGGAAACTGCGCGCCGAGGACTTCGAGCGCCACCCCGTCATCACGATGACGGAGGACTCGGGGCTCACGCGCGCCTTCGACGCCTGGGCCGCGGCGCAGGGACTCCAGGTGCAGCGCATCCTCGCCTGCAACAGCCTCATGGCGATTACCGGACTGACCGTCGCCGGCGTGGGCATCAGCTTTCTCCCGACCGATTACATGGGCACCTGGGTCCAGCAGGGATCGCTGGTCGAGCTGGCCAGCGATCCGCCCTTGCCCACGCTGAACTACTGCTTTCTCTCGCGGCGGGACGATACGCGCGGCATGCTCCAGACGCTGCGGGATTTCGTGCGCGAAGCGGTCGATTTCTCCGATGGGCCGCCCGCCCCGCCCGTCGCGCGACGATCCTAGATTTTGGCATCTGATTCCTTTTCCGAATAAAAGCCAAGTCGTTTAAATCGCTTTCCAGCGCATGGCCGACTGTCCCATGATTGCGTTCACCAGACTCGAACAAAATCCGGAGACTATCGATGCCACGTCCATACGCGCCCTTGCGCGCCCTATCCGTCGCCTTCGCGCTGGCGAGCGCCGCGCCCATGGCGCACGCCGCCTGGCCCGACGACCAGCCGATCGAAGTCGTGGTCGGCTTTTCCGCGGGAGGCGGCACCGACCTGATGGCGCGCGCGCTGGCGCCTTTCATCGAGAAACGGCTGGGAGGCCATGCCAGGGTCGTGGTCCTGAACAAGCCCGGCGCCTCCGGCGAGATCGCCAACGCCTACGTCGCGCGCGCCAAGCCGGACGGCTACACCCTGGGCATCGTCAATGTCCCGGGGTTCAACTTTCTGCCCCTGTACAAGAAGACGCAGTATCGCCCCGAAGACTTCACTCTGGTCGCCCGCGTGGTCAACGATCCCACCGTGCTTATCGCCAAGCGCGAGGTCAAGGCCACCACCCTGGCGGGAATCGTCGAGGCGCTGAAGAAGAGCCCGAAGACCCTGTCCTGCGGATACAACGGCATCGGCACCAACGGCCACCTGGCGCTCAAGCAACTCCAGAACGACTCGGGCGCGACGTTCAACGAGGTGCCCTTCAAGGGCACCTCCGAATCCAAGACCGCCGTTCTCGGCGGCCATGTGGACTATGCCTTCGTCAGCGCGGGCGAGGTTCCTGAACTTCGAAGCGGCGCGTCGGACCTGCGGGCCATCGCGCAGTTCGGCACGCAGCGCTCGCAGGCCCTGCCCGACGTGCCCACCGCGACCGAGACCGGCTACGCGGTGACGATGACGTCGGAACGCGGGTTCGCCGCGCCCAAGGGAACGCCCGCCGACGTGGTCGCCCGGTTGCAGAAGGCGATCGCGGACAGCATCGCCGACCCGGCCTTCATCAAGGCCGCCAGCAACGACGCGCCCGTACTGGCCTATCTTCCCGGCGCCGAATGGCAGGCGTCCTTGAGCAAGCAAGCGCCCGCGCTTCGCGCCATCGCCGCCCAGATTCCCAAAGAATGATCATGGAAAACCAAACACGCGTCCCAAAACGCAGGCTCTGGATATACCTTTTCCTCTTCACCCTGACGCTGATCAACTATATCGACCGGGTCTCCATGTCCATCGGCGCCTCGGCGCTGAAGCAGGAGTTCGATATTTCCCCGGTGCAGATGGGCTATCTTTTCTCCTCCTTCACCTGGCTGTACTTCATCGCGCTGATCCCCATGGGCTATCTCGTCGGCCGCTACGGACCCAAGCGGGTGAACGGTTACGGCATCGGCCTGTGGTCCCTCGCCACCGGCTTCACCGCCATCGCCACGGGCTACGCGTCCCTGCTCGCGTTCCGCCTGGCGATGGGATTGGGCGAGGCAACCACCTACCCCGCCGGCGCCCGCGTCATACGGGACTGGATGCCCGCGAAGGAACGCGGCCTGGCCACCGCCGTATTCCATAGCGGCAGCCTGGTCGGGCCCGCGGTCGGGGCGCTCTGCTTCGGTTGGCTGATCACCGTGCTCGGCTGGCGCGCCGCTTTCATCGTCGCCGGCGTCATCGGCTTCGTCTGGCTGGCCGCCTGGCTGAAGTGGTATGGCAACCCGGCGCGGGTGTCGTGGCTCAGCCGCGAGGAGCTGGACACCATCACGGCCGACGAGGCTGCCTCGACGTCGGGAAGCAAGACGGGACAGCCCCAGGGACTCGCCGGCATCGCGCGTTCTCCCACGATGTGGGCGATTGCCCTGTCGCACGGTTGCGCCGTGTACGCCACCTACTTCTTCCTGACCTGGCTGCCGGGCTACCTGCAGGCGGAACGCGGCCTGACGATACTCAAGAGCGGCATCTACACCGCGATTCCCTATCTGGGCGCCGCCGTGCTCGCCGTCGTCATCGGGCGAATCAGTGACGCGCTGCTCAATCCCGAGCGGATCCGCCAGGGCCAGCGGCGCCTTGCCGTGGCCACGACCCTGCTCTGCTCGGCCATCATCTTCATCGTGCCCCAACTGGGGGACATCTGGCCCATCCTGGCGGTCATCACCCTTTCGCTCGCGGCCTGCGCCTCGGCCGTTTCCCTGAACCTGTCGCTGGTCAACGACCTGATGGACCATGAAGCGGACGTGGGCACCGCGATCGGCTTCATCAGCACCAGCGGGAATATCTTCGGCTTGCTGGCGCCCATCGTTACCGGGTACGTCGTCGGCAGCACCGGCCACTTCGCCATGGCCTTCGTCGTCACCGGCGCGCTGCTCGTCACCGGCGCCGTGCTCTCGGCGTTCTGCACCCGCCGGCCGGTGGGCGCCGGGGCCGATTCCTCCATCCACATCAGCAGGGCATGACGATGTTCGCACCCCCTCCCCGCATCACCGCGCAAATCTTCGCGACCCTTCCCGATGCGCTGCGCACCGGAACGCCCGGCTCCGGCTGGAACGCCTTGCAGCCCGCGGGCCTGGCGGCGCCCAGTTTCCTGGAGGGTCCCAGCTTCGACGAGGACGGGACGCTGTGGTGCGTGGACGTCGTCAACGGCCGCATCCTGACGGTGAATCCCCAAGGCGAATTCGAGGTCCGCATCGAATACGACGGATGGCCCAACGGCTTGAAGATCCACAAGGACGGCCGCATTTTCGTCGCGGACCACAAGCACGGCATCATGCGCTTCGACCGCGAACGGCGCAGCATCGAACCGATACTGGAACGCCATGGCACGGAGCGCTTCAAGGCGGTGAACGATCTGTTCTTCGCCGCCAACGGCGACCTGTACTTCACGGACCAGGGGCTTACCGGCTTGCACGATCCTACCGGGCGCGTGTTCCGCCTGGATGCGAAGGGTAATTTGACCTGCCTGCTGTCCAACGTTCCCAGCCCCAACGGCCTGGTGATGGACCTCGATGAACGCGCGCTCTACCTGGCCGTGACGCGGGACAACAGTATCTGGCGCGTGCCGCTCGGCCGCGACGGCCTGGCGACGAAGGTAGGACGGTTCATCCAGATGTCGGGAGGCGTGGGCCCCGACGGATTGGCGCTGGCGGCCGATGGCGGCCTGCTGGTCGCGCACGCGGGGCTGGGATGCGTATGGTCGTTTTCGCCGGCCGGCGAGCCGCTGCTGCGGATAGATTCGCCGGCCGGCAAGCTGACCACCAACATCGCCTTCGGCGGTAAGGACAATCGCGAGCTCTACATCACCGAATCGTCCCAGGCGGCCATCTTGAAGGCGCACCTGGCGTGCGCCGGCAAGGCGATGTACTCGTCGGCCTAGTATTTGGCCAGCCGCTCCAGGAATCGCGGCCATACCTCGGGATTGACCAGGCGAACCGGACGTTCGCCGCCGAGCATCGTCCGGAACTGCCCCGCCGCGCCGCGCGCGACATTGCGGCGGGCTTCGTACGTAACGCCGCCCGTATGAAACGAGGCCACCACGTTCTCGCGTTGCAGCAGCGGCGCATCGTTGGGCGGCGGCTCCTGCCGCCATACGTCCAGGCCGGCGCCGGCCAGATGCCCGGAAGCGAGCGCGTCCTCCAGCGCGTCTTCGTCATGAATGCCGCCGCGCGCCGTCGTGATGAAGACGGCCGTCGGCTTCATGGCGGCGTATTCCCGCGCGCCGATCATGCCTCGCGTTTGCGCATTCAACGGGCAATGCAGCGACACGACGTCCGAGGTCGCCAGCAGGGTTTCCAGGCTCACCGGTTCGGCGCCGCGCTCGCGGATGGCACGCTCGTCCAACAGCGGGTCGTAGGCACAGACCTCCATGCCGAAGCCGTTGGCGATGCCGACGACACGGCGGCCGATCTGGCCGATTCCGACCAGTCCGATTCGCGTGCCCTTGATTTCGTGGCCCATCAGCGATTCGCGGCTGAAGCCGGAGCGGGTGCGCAGCTTGTCGTGCGAGAGCACGATGCGCCGCTGGACCGCCAGCAGCAAGGCGAAGGTATGTTCGGCGACGGAATCCGCGTTCATGCCCGCCTGGTTGACGACGGCGACGCCGGCCTCCGTACACGCGGGAACGTCGACCGTGTCATAGCCGGCGCCCGAGGACGCGACGCACAGCAGGTCCGGGCAATCGCGCAGCAACTCGCGCGAAACGAACCACGCGGGCGGCAGCTCGTCGCGCGCGGCCGAAACGAGATAGGCGTGAGATTCGCGCAGCGCCGCGCGTGTCGCCGCATCATTCCCCCGCGCGGGAAGAATGGAAAGCTCGGCGAACGCGCGCGTCAGCGCATCGAAATCGGGGTGGACCCACAGGTCCAGTCGGCTTACCTTGAACGTCATCTTCACTCCACCTGCCGGCGCGTCATGCCGGGCGCGCGCCTTGTCGGTCTCTGATCTATCGGCGTTCACACTGTACGGAAGCCGGATCGAGAACAAAAGCGAATATTTTTCCCTTCGAAACATCGCTTTTTAGAATGTCGGCGGAACGCCGAGGCGAGGCTCATGGAAGAGGGAAACTGGCGCATCCGTGCCGGCGTCATGCCGACTACCTGAAACCGCGGGCATCCACCGATGCACATGGGTCCCAAACCCGGATACCTTTCGTTCAACATGTAGCACAAGGACCCCGTCATGACGCAAGGCCTATCGCAGGAACGGCAGAAATTCGATGTGGTGATCATCGGCGGCGGGATCGTCGGATCCAGCACCGCCTACAACATCCTGGACATGGCCCCGGGCATCCGCGTCGCGGTGATCGAGCCCGATTCGACCTATGAATTCGCATCCACCCTGCGCGCCTCCGGCGGCTGCCGGATCCAGTTCTCCTGTCCCGAGAACATCGAAATGTCGCTGCGCAGTCTCGACGCCATCAAGCGCTTCGAATCGACCATGGCGACCGCGGACCGCGCCGCGCCGGTCGACTGGGTGCAAGGAGGCTATCTCTTTCTCGTCCCGCCCGACAAGATTCCGCTATTGGAAGCAAACGTCGACAGGCAGCGTTCGCACGGCGGGCGCGTGGACTTCCTGAAACCCAGTGAGCTAAAGGAACGTTTCCCCTCCATCAACGTCGACGACCTCGGCGCCGGCGCCCATACGCCCGAAGACGGCTGGTGCGATCCGAACGGCCTGCTCTGGGGCTATCGCCGCAAGGCCGTCGAACTGGGCGCGGTGTACATCGAGGACAAAGTCGTCGGCGCGGAATATTCCACGGGGCAAGCCCTCGCCGTCAAGCTGGAGAGCGGGCGACGCATCGACGCGGAGGCCTTCGTCAACTGCGCGGGCGCCTGGTCGGGGCGGGTCGCCGGGATGTTCGACATGCCTCTTCCCATTTCACCGATGCGCCGCTTCGAGCACTATTTCACCGCCGGCAATCCCATCGAAAAACTGCCCTACGTGAAGGACCTGAGCCGGCTGGCCTTCCGCTCCGAGGGCAACGGTTTTTCCGGCGGCCTGGTCGATGGCGACGAGCGCCGCGGCTTCAATTTCGACGTCGACCACGATTACTTCGAACGCGTCGTCTGGCCCGCGGTGGCCCACCGCTTCCCTCCCCTGGAGGCGGCAAGATGCCACCGCACCTGGTCGGGGCTCTACGAAGTGAACGAACTGGACGGCAACCCGGTCATCGGCGCCTGGAATTCCCGGCTGAAGAATCTCTATACCGTCGCGGGTTTCTCCGGACACGGCATGATGCACGCCCCCGCCGCGGGGCAGGCGATCGCCGAACTGATCGTCGACGGCCGGTTTCGGACACTGGACCTGACGCGGATGGGCTACGAACGCATCGAAGCGAACCGGCCCTATGCCGAGCAAGGCATCCTCTGACTCGACTAGCCGGATCGCTCCCCGCTTCCCGCCGCGCCTTCGCGCTCCAGCCACGCGCAAAACAGCATGACCCGTTCATCCCGCGCCTTCTCTTCCGGCACGTAGGCGCAATAACTACGTGACGGCAGCCAGGGGCCGGAAAAAGGCATGACCAAGCGCCCCGCGGCCAGGTCGGCGGCGGCCAGCGCCGTCGGCCCCACCGCGACGCCGGCGCCGTCGACGGCGGCCTGCAAGGTCAGATAGAAGTGATCGAAGGTCAGGGTCGCCGCCGGTTCGAGGCGGGGAACTCCGGCTTTCGCGAGCCAGTCCGGCCAGAGCCGCGGCAGGCTGGAGGTATGCAGCAAGGTATGGGCGCGCAGGTCGTCGGGAACCGCGAGCGGATGGCGCCGTAGCCGCGCGGGACTGCATACGGGAATCCTCTGCTCGGAGAGGAAAGGCCGCATCGCGTAGCCATAGAAGGTATCCGGTCCGCCACGAATGATGACGTCCCAGTTTTCCTCCAGGCTTTCCAGCGGCTCGTTCGAGGTTTCGAGCTTGACGTCGATGCCCGCATGCGCGTCCCGGAATCCGGATAGCCGCGGCACGAGCCAGCGCAAGGTGAAGGTCGCCAGCGCGTTCACCCGCAGCGTCCGCGCCACCGGATTCACGATGCCGTACTTCGCCGTCGCCCGCGAGACCTGGTCGAACAGCGGGCCGATCTCTTCCAGGTAAGCGGCCGCCGCGGGCGTCAGCACGACGCGCCGGTGCTGCCGCTCGAACAGCGTGGCGCCCAGCCACGCTTCGAGCAGGCGGACCTGCTGGCTGACCGCGCCATGCGTGACGTGCAGTTCCTCGGCGGCCTTCTTGATGCTGCCCAGCCGGCCCGCGGCCTCGAAGGCCCGCAGCGCGTTCAGCGGCGGCAAGGTCCGTTTCATATAAGAGATAAGCTAACGCAAACCGGCAATTTATCTGGTTTGTCGGCCTCCTACAAGATAGGTAATCTCTCCTGAATGCCAGGAGAGATCGATGCCCACCCATGTCCTGCTGCTCGTCCTCCTGGCCGCCTTGCTGCACGCCAGTTGGAACGCCGTCGTCAAATCCAGCCCGGATAAGCCGCTCGACATCGTGTTCGTGACGGCCAGCGCGGCCGCGCTCTGCCTGCTCGCCGTCCCCTTCCTGCCCTTGCCGGCCGGCGCAAGCTGGACGTACATCGCGCTGTCGGCGGCCATCCACGTGGCCTATTTCCTGTTGATCGGCGCGGCCTATCGCAGCGGCGACATGAGCCACGCCTATCCCCTGATGCGGGGCACGCCGCCGCTGCTGGTGGCGCTGGCGAGCGGGCCGCTGATCGGCGAGCGCCTGAACGCGGGCGAGTGGGCCGGCATCCTGCTCATTTGCGCCGGCATCCTGGGACTGCTGGCCGCGCATCCGCCGGCCGCACATACGACCCGCGCCGCGACGGCGCGCACCACGCGCCTGGCCTTGCTGAATGCCGTGACCGTCGCGTCCTACACCTTGGTAGATGGGACAGGCGTGCGGTTGTCCGGGGATCCTGCGTCCTACACGATGTGGGTATTCATCCTGACGGCGCCGCCTATCCTGGCGTGGACGCTGGCGCGCCGGCGCGCCGATGCGGCCAGGCACTTGCGCACGCGCTGGCGCTTCGTGCTGGCGGGCGGCGCGTGCACCCTGGCCGCGTATTCGCTCGTGTTGTGGGCGATGACGCGCGTGCCCATCGCCCTGGTCGCCGCCTTGCGGGAAACCGCGATCATCTTCGGCGCCGCCATTTCCGCTTTCATCTTGCGCGAGCGCCAGGGCTACGGCCGCGCCGCCGCCGCTGCCGTCATCCTGCTCGGCGTGGTCGCCCTGGAAACGCTGCATACGGATTGAGAGGCCGGCGCCGTCAAGCCTGGCGGCCTGAAGCCAAGTCCGCGCCCGGCGCCTGGCCCGACGCATTTCCCACCATCACCCATCACCCATTACTCATCATTTATCACCCGGAGGGTTGCAAGATGAACAGGAATGCAGTCCCAGATGCCACGCCCGATGCGCCATTGATCCTGGTCACCGGCGGAAGCCGCGGCGTAGGCGCGGCGACGGCGCGCCTTGCCGCCGCGCAAGGCTATGACGTGGCGATCAGCTATGTCTCGAACGAATCCGCCGCCCTCGCGGTGGCCGCCGACGTGCGGGCCGCCGGCCGCTGCGCGCTGCCCGTGCAGGCCGACAGCGCGGAGCCGGAACAGGTGGCCCGCCTGTTCGCCGCCATCGACCGCGAGTTCGGCCGCATCGACGTGCTGGTGAACAACGCCGCGATCATCGGCCGGCAGTCACGGCTGGAGGATCTCGGATTCGAGCGGATGCAGCGCATCTTCGCGGTCAACGCCATCGGCCCCATCCTCTGCGCGCAACAGGCGGCCAGGCGGATGTCCCTTCGCCACGGCGGGCGCGGCGGCGCCATCGTCAACGTGTCGTCGGCGTCGGCCCGGCTGGGCAGTCCCAACGAATATGTCGACTACGCCGCCTCCAAGGGCGCCCTGGAGACCTTCACCACCGGCTTCGCCAAGGAAGTCGCGCGCGAAGGGATACGCGTGAACTGCGTGCGCCCCGGGCACATCTATACGGAGATGCACGCCAGCGGCGGAGAGCCGGGCCGGGTGGATCGCGTCAAGGACTCGATCCCCATGGGCAGGGGCGGCCAGCCCGAGGAAGTGGCACGGGCCATCCTGTGGTTGGCCGGCGCCGAGGCGTCCTTCATCACCGGGACCTTCCTCGACGCCACCGGGGGCAAGTAAGCGGCGCCAGGGTTGCCGTATGCGCCGCCCGCGCGGGCATGCGCCCTCGTCCTTCCAGGCCGCGACATGCCTGCCGCCGCGCGGCGCGCGGTCGGAAGCTGCTGCCTCAGCCCCCGTGCGCCGCGACGATGTAAGGCCGCAGGCGCTCCAGGTCGGGCGTGACGCCCAGGCCCGCTTCGCCGGACAAGGTCACGGTGCCGTCCTTGACCGCGAAGTCGGCCGGCAGCAGCCAATCGCGCAACATATTGGGATTGGAATCCACCTCGACGTAGCCCACGCCGCCGATCGCGGCCTTCAGGTGCAGGGAGGCCGTCAGCCCGATGCCGCCGCCCAGCCAGTGCGGGCAGAAGGTGCGCCCGCGGGCCAGGACGTCGCGCGCCACCGGCAGGCAGCCGCTGAAACCGCCCCATTTGCCGAGGTCGGGCTGGATGACCGCCATGCCGCCCTCCTCCATGGCGGCGACGAATGCCTCCGGCCCGCGCAGGTTCTCGCCGCCGGCGATGGGAATGGACGACTGCTCCGCCAGCGTGCGCCATACGGGCCAGGGCGTGTCGGCCGGCAGGGGCTCCTCCAGCCAGGCCAGGTCGTAAGCCGCCAGCCGTTGCGTCATGTCGGCCGACTGCGCCGGCGTCCAGGCCTGGTTCGCGTCGACCATCAGCGTCGCGCCGGCGCCCATGGCCTGGCGCAAGATGCGCACATTGTCCTCGTCGCGCTGGTCGCCGAAGCCGACCTTCAGCTTGAACGCCGTATATCCCTCGCGCGCCTTGGCCTCGGCGATGCGCTCGGGCTGGTCGGGATTGATGCCCGAGGTGTAGACGCGGATCGTGGGCTGGCCGCCCAGGTGGCGCCACAGCGGCTGTCGCGCGCGGCGCGCCACCATGTCCCAGATGGCGGTGTCCACGCCGGCCACCGCCTGCGCCAGCGGGCCCGGCTCGCCGGACTGGATCGCCAGGATGCGCAGCCGCGCGCCGAGCGCATCGAAGCAGGCCGCCGGGCTGTCCCATGCCTGCCCCAGCAGCAGCGGCTTGATGCAGGTATCGAGCAGGCGCGCGCGGTGCTCCGCGCCCACCGCGGGGAAGTTGCACCAGACCTCGCCCCACCCCTGGACGCCTTCCTTGCCCGTGACGCGCACCAGGAGCGCGGGACGGTCGTGCATGACGCCGAACGACGTGCGCACCGGCGGACTCGCCGGCACGCGCAGGACGAAGGTTTCCAGGCGGGTGATTTCAAAGCTGTTTTCTTGAGCCATGTCGGGATCCATGATTTTCGATTGATGTTCCTGATCGAGGCGCGTGGCGGGGCCGGCTTCACGGTCCCGGTCAGCAGGCCGGGCAGCCGTGCCGCTGGCGCCTGTCACGCCGTCATCGCACTGCTCTCCCGCGCCACCAGCGCGCAGGGCACTTCCTGCCGGACCGCGGCGGCGCCGGCCTCGGCCCCGCCCTGCATGAGGCGCAGGGCCGCGTGCGCGGCCGCGGCGCCGATGGCATAGGGATCGGGGCGCACGGTGGTCAGCGCGGGCGACAGCATCGGCGCCACCAGCGCATCGCCATAGCCCGCCACGCCGCAATCGCGCGGCACCTGCACGCCGTAGGCCGGGGCGCGCAGCAACGCGGCCATCGCCATGTTGTCATTGGCGAAAGCCAGGGCGCGCGGCCGGGCACCCGGCGCTTCGGCCGCGAAGGCGGCGATGGCGGCCTCGCCCGCCGCGAAATCGTCGGCCTCGGCGGCCCGCACGCAGGCCGCGACGGCGCCCGCCGCCTGCATGGCCGAGACGAAGCCCTCGCCGCGGCGCGTCGCCCGGCTGTCCTGAATGCTGGCGGGCAAGACATAGCGCGCGCACCGCACGCCCTGTTCGAGAAAATGCCGCGCCACCAGCGCGCCGGCATCCTGCTGGCGGAAGCCGACCTGGTGGAATGGCCGGTCGTCGGCCAGGTCCCAGGCTTCGACCACGGGCACCCGCGTGCCGCGCAACAGGGCTTCGATATCGGGCGCGTGGTCGCCGCGGGTCAGGATCAGCGCGCTGGGATGCCAGCCCAGGAAGGTCCGTATCGCCCTCGCCTCGGCATGCTGCAGGTAATCGCTGCTGGCCAGCAGCAGTTGCAGGCCCTGCCGGTCCACCACCTCGGTGATGCCCTGCACGACGCGGGCAAAGGTAGGGCTGCCGATGTTCTGCATGACGGCGCCCACCACGCCGCTCTTGGACGAAGCCAGGCGGCGCGCCACCTGGCTGGGAACATAGCCGGTCTGGGCGATGACTTCGCGCAGGCGTTCGCGCACGCCCTCGGAAACCAGTTCGGGCGAATTGAAATAGCGTGACACCGTCACCACCGACACCTGCGCCAGCCGGGCGATGTCGCGGTTGGTGGTGGCCAGCAGCTTCGGGCGCGCCCCTCGGCGGCGTGCGGCGCTTTCGTCCGGCGCGTCGGCGGTCATGGATTCCCCTGGATGGCTGGAACGCGGCCGGGCCGCGTCGCGAACGGGTAATAAGGAGTAAACGAAAAACGAGTAAGCGAAGATTGACGGATCGCGAGGAGGAATAATACACTTTTGCCATGGAACCGGTTTCATCCGAAACCACGAGGCTTTGGATATCGAAGCCCACCGCAACGCCTGCGCACTACCCGCCGGCGTTTTTTGCCGCCGGGCCACCCCAAAGCAAAAACGCTCCCTCGGGGGGCAGCAAGCGGCGTCAGCCGCGCGGCGTGGGGGCTTTTTTTTGCGCTTCGGATGAAACCGGTTCCATAAACACATAACCATGGCGCATAAGCGCCGTCCCTGCCCGGCCCATCGCTATCGCGAGACCCCGCCGGCCGAATGGAAAACACTGGAGACGACACCCCCATGCCCTCGACCGCCTTCGCGCGTGCCCTCCTGACCGGCGCGCTGGCCCTGACCGCCGCAACCGTCCTGCCCCAGGCCGCGCAGGCCGCCTCCGGCTATCCGAACCAGCCCATCACCATCGTGGTGCCGCAACCGCCCGGCGGCGCGGCGGACCAGTTCGCCCGTCCCTTCGGCCAGGCGCTGGGCAAGGTCCTGGGGGAATCCGTGATCATCCTCAACCGCCCGGGCGCCAACGGCAACATCGCCGCGGCCAACGTCGCGCGCATCACGCCGGCCGACGGCTACACCATCTTCTACGGCTCGATCAGCACGCTCGCCGTGAACCCGCACCTGTACAAGGACGCGGGCTTCGATCCGCTCAAGGATTTCCAGCCGCTGACGCTCACCAACCAGACGCCCAACGTGCTGCTTGTCGGCGCGCAGACGCCCTACCATTCCGTGGCCGACGTCATCGCCGCCGCCAAGGCCAAGCCCGGCGCCCTGGCTTTCGGCTCGGCCGGCAACGGCAACACCATGCACCTCGTGGGCCTGCAATTCCAGAGCAAGGCCGGCGTGCAGTTGATGCACATCCCCTACAAGGGCGGCCCCGCCGCGCTGAACGATGTGCTGGCGGGCCAGATCCCCATGATGTTCCACAACCTGTCGGCGGTCGTGCCCTTCCACAATTCCGGCAAGATCCGCGTGCTCGCCGTGGCCGACACCAAGCGTTCGCCGCTGCTGCCCGACGTCCCCACCATGGCCGAAGTCGGCTTGCCCGGCGTGGAGTCGGTGGCCTGGAGCGGCATGCTGGTGCGCGCCGGCACGCCCGCGCCCATCGTGGAAAAACTGAACGCGGCCATGCGCCAGATCCTCGACGACCCCGCCTTCCGCAAGCCGATGGAGGCGCAGGGCTTCGAAGTGCTGTCGTCGACACCGGACGAATTCACCGCGCGCCTGAAGAAGGACTACCAGTCCATGGGCGACGTGATCCGCGCCGGCAACGTGCACATCGATTGAGAACCCCACACGCCCATACGCCTTACCCATCGAAAACGGAGCGAGCGCACCATGCCTTTGCACAACCCCTTCAAGCACGCCTTGCGCGCGGGCCGGCCGCAGATCGGCCTGTGGTCCACCCTGGCCTCGCCCTTCGTGTCCGAGCTGATCGCCGGTTCCGGCTATGACTGGCTGCTGCTGGACACCGAGCACACGCCCAGCGACGTGCCGCTCATGCTGCAACAACTGCAGGCGGTCGCGGCCGAGCAGCGGCGGCCTTCGTCCGCCGTGGTGCGGCCCGCCTGGAACGACGCCGTGCTGATCAAGCGTTATCTGGACATCGGCGCGCAGACGCTGCTGCTGCCCTTCGTGCAGAACGCCGAGGAAGCGGCCGCCGCCGTCGCCGCCATGCGTTATCCGCCGCATGGCATACGCGGCATGGGCGGCACCATGCGCGCCAGCCATTTCGGCCGCGACGCGGACTACGTGCGCGACGCGGACAAGGAACTGTGCCTGCTGGTCCAGGTGGAAACCGAGGAAGCGCTGGCCAATATCGAAGCCATCGCGGCGGTCGACGGCGTGGACGGCATCTTCGTCGGGCCGGGCGACCTGTCGGCCAGCATGGGCCATCCCGGCGAATTGCAGCATCCCAGGGTCAGCGCGGCCATCGACGACGCCATCCGGCGCATCCGCGCCTGCGGCAAGGCGCCCGGCATACTGATGCTGGACGAGAAACGCGCGCGCGCCTGCCTGGACCTGGGCGCGCTCTTCGTCGCCGTCGCCACCGACCAGGTGCTGCTGCGCAAGGCGGCGGACGACATGGCCGCCCGCTTCGCCCAGCACCGCGGGCCCGTGGCGAACAGCCAATACTGACATCCATTTCCCGGAGACATCGCCGTGAGCGCCACCCGCCCCGCCGCCCGCAAGACGCTGGACCAGTTGCGCAGCCAGCGCTGGTTCGCGAACGAAGAGATCCGCGGCTTCGCCCACCGCCAACGCATGCAGCAACAGGGCTTTTCCCGCGAAGCCTTCCTGGGCCGGCCCTGCATCGGCATCCTCAACACCTGGAGCGAGCTCTCGCCCTGCCATGCGCACCTGCGCGAGCGCGCCGAATCCGTCAAGCGCGGCATCCTGCAGGCCGGCGGCTTTCCCTTCGAGCTGCCGGCCATGAGCCTGGGCGAGGTCATGGTCAAGCCGACGACCATGATCTACCGCAACTTCCTCGCCATGGAGGCCGAGGAGTTGATGCGCAGCCTGCCGCTGGACGGCGTGGTGCTGATGGGCGGCTGCGACAAGACCACGCCGGGGCTGATCATGGGCGCGCTCTCGATGGACATCCCCTGTATCTACCTGCCGGCGGGCCCGCTGCTGGACGACCGCTATCGCGGCGAAGCCGTGGGCGCGGGGACCCACACCAAGAAGTTCTGGGCGGAATACGCCATCGGCAATATCGGCCACGACGAATGGGTGCGCCTGGAAGGCCGCATGGCGCGCTCGCCCGGCACCTGCAACACCATGGGCACGGCCAGCACCATGACCGCCATCGCCGAGGCGATGGGCCTGTCGCTGCCGGGCGCCATGGCGATACCGGCCGTCGATAGCGCCCACCCCCGCATGGCCTGGGCCTGCGGCCGGCGCATCGTCGACTTGGTCTGGGAGGACCTCAAGCCCTCGCGCTTCATCACGCGCGCCTCGTTCCGGAACGCCGTCGTCGCCTACATGGCGCTGGGCGGCTCGACCAATGCTGCGGTCCACCTGCCGGCGATGGCGGGCCGCGCCGGCATCGCGCTGGGCCTGGACGAGCTGGATGCCGTGGCGCGCGAAGTGCCGGTGATCGTCGACCTCTATCCCTCGGGCAAGCGCCTGATGGAAGACTTCTACTACGCGGGCGGCCTGCCCTCGGTCCTGAAGCGGGTGCGCCGGCACCTGGACCTGTCGGCGCTCACCGTCACGGGCCGCACCCTGGGCGAGGAAATCGATGCCTGGCCCGATGCCGACGAAGGACCGGCGGCGCAGGCCGCGCCTACGATAAGGACGTGCGAGCAGCCGCTGATCGCCGCCACGCCGGATTGCCCGGAGGCCGGCATGGCCCTGGCCGTCCTGCATGGCAATCTCTGCCCGGACGGCGCGGTGATCAAGCCTTCCGCCGCCGACCCGCGGCTGCTGCGGCACACCGGCCGCGCGCTGGTGTTCGACTCCAACGAGGAGATGCTGGCGGCGGTGAACGATCCGGACCTGGACGCCGACGAGAACACCGTGCTGGTGCTGCGCAACGCGGGGCCGGTGGGCGGCCCGGGCATGCCCGAATGGGGCAACCTGCCGATTCCCAAGAAGCTGCTGCGCCAGGGCGTGCGCGACATGGTCCGCATTTCCGACGGGCGCATGAGCGGCACGCACTACGGCACCTGCATCCTGCACGTGGCGCCGGAATCCGCGGTGGGCGGGCCCCTGGCCCTGCTGCGCACGGGCGACCGGATCCGGCTGGACATCGGCGAGCGGCGACTGGACATGCTGGTGCCCGAGGCGGAGATTGACGCCCGCCGGCAGGCCTGGACGCCGCCGCCGCAACCCTACCTGCGCGGCTACACCCGCATCTACCAGGCCGAAGTGACGCAGGCGGACCAGGGTTGCGACTTCCGCTCGCTCGAGGGCACGGCGCCGACGCCCGAGCCGCCGATTTTCTGAGCGGCGCGCGGGGCTGGCTGCCCCGCCTTGATCGAAATCAAGTCGTGAACGGGACCCGTGGCCTAAGATGGCGCGGACAGGCGGCGCGGAAGCTTTATCTTTATCTGGGAGAAGATCATGTACAAGAAAATCCTGGTTCCCGTCGACGGCAGCGAGGGAAACGGACGCGCGATCGAGGAAGCGGTGCGCATGAAGGCCATGACGGGGGCCAGCGTGCTGTTGCTGCACGTGATCGATCCGCTCTGGTACTCCCATGGCATGGAACGCCACAGCATCTTCGTCAATGAAGTCCTGCCGGCCATGCGCCGGCATGGCGACGAGATCCTGGACGCGGCCCGCAAGAAGTTCGGGCCGGACGACCCGTCGATCGAATTCCTGCTGGAAGAATGCGAGGATCGCCGGATTCCGGACGTGATCGTCGAACGCGCCGGACGATGGGACGCCGACCTGATCGTCATGGGCACCCGCGGACGGCGCGGCCTGGACCGCATGTTCATGGGCAGCGTCGCCGAAGGCGTGGCGCGCACTTCGCCGGTGCCCGTATTGCTCGTGCGGCCGGCGGGATAGGCGGCCCCCGCCACGCCGCCGCATCCATCAATTGGTGGTGATGTTCCGGTCCTTGATGAGCTTGCTCCAGCGCTGCCGCTCCTGCGCTTCGAAGGCGGACAGGTCGGCGCCGGTCAGCGTGCCGCCGGTGGCGCCCACGGACGCCAGTTGCGCCTTCACTTCCGGCGTTGCCAGCGCCTTCTTCGCCGCATCGATCAGGGTGGCCTGCACTTCCGGCGGCGTGCCGGCCGGCGCGTACAAGGCGAACCAGGCCGTGACGTCGAAGTCCTTCAAGCCCGACTCCGCCGCGGTGGGCACGTCCGGCAAGGAGGGCGAACGCTGGGCCGACGTGACGGCCAGCGCGCGGACACGGGTGCCGTCCTTCAACTGGCTGAGCGTGCTGGGCAGGTTGTCCAGCAGGATGTCGATCTGGCCGCCGATCAGCGCGGGCATCGAACCGGACACGCCCTTGAACGGCACGTGCAGCATCTTGATGCCGGCGGCCTGTTCCAGATAGGCGCCGGTCAGGTGCACCGAGGAGCCGATGCCGGGCGAGCCATACGTGAGCGGCTTGTTCGCGTTGGCCTTGGCCTTGGCGATGAGATCCTGCAGCGTCTTCATGTCGGACGTCGCGCTCACCGCGATGACGTTGGGCGTCGTGAAGACCATGGCCAGCGGCGCGAAGTCCTTCGCCGGGTCGAAGGGCATGTCATGGTACAGATACTGGTTGATGGTCTGCGTGCCGATGGTGCCCATGCCGATGGTGTAGCCATCGGGATTGGCGCGCTTGACCACGCCCATGCCGATATTGCCGCCGGCGCCCGCGCGGTTGTCGACCACGATGGACTGCTTGAGAAACGGGCCCATGGCCTGGGCGATGGTGCGGGCGGCGATGTCCGTGGTCCCGCCGGCGGGATAAGGAACGATGAGGGTGATGGGCCGGGCCGGATAGGTCTCGGCGTGCGCGGCCAGCGTGGCGCCGCCCAGCACGGCCAGCGCCAATGCCTGGATAAGGGAAACCGATTTCATCGGCGTTGTCTCCATGGTTTTATTCAGTCGCGTATTTTTATTCAGGCGCGGAAACTGTAAAGACTGGAAAGCCGCCAGGGCGTCCCATTTGATGAATTTCTCTCATCGCGTTCCGATGGCGCCCCCTGGATTTGCGCGAGCGCCCGCCTGACGCCTGGACCTTAACATTTAAATCCGGGTCACGCCCAATGCCTCGTCCGCGCCCGCCATTCTCCGGACGCTTTGCGGCGGGTGGCCCAGCATGCGGATGAAGGCGCGCCGCATGCGCTCCGGATCGGCGAAACCCACGGCTTGGGCGATGTGTTCGATGGGCTCGGCGCCCTGCTCCACGCGCGGACGCGCCACCTCCACTCTCAGGCGCTCCACCGCCTTGGCGGGCGTTTCCCCCGTTTCGGCCAGGAAGGCGCGGCCGAACTGGCGCGGGCTCAGGCAGGCGACCGCCGCCAGCTTCTCGGTCGACAGCGCCTCGTTCAGATGCTCGCGCATATAGGCCAGGACGGTGCGTATCCGGTCGGACTCCGGTTCCATCCCGGCCATGGCCGAGAATTGGGATTGGCCGCCCGGCCGGCGGTAGTACACCACCAGCATCCGGGCGGTCTGCTGCGCCACGTCCAGGCCCAGGTCGTCCTCGATCATGGCGAGCGCCAGGTCGATGCCGGCGGTAATGCCCGCCGAGGTCCAGATGTCGCCGTCGCGGGTGTAGATGCGGTCGCCGTCGACCTTGACGCGCGGGAACATGCGCTGCAACTGGATCGCATGCCGCCAGTGCGTGGTCGCCGGACGGCCGTCCAGCAGGCCCGCGGCCGCCAGGATGAAGGCGCCCGTGCAGACGCTGGCGATGCGCCGCGTGCGCCGGGCCACGGCCCACGCCAGGTAGGCGGAGATCGCCGGCCACTGGACCGGTTCGCGCGAACCCTGGCCGCCCACGACGATCAGGGTGTCGTACGGCGTCGAGCGCACCTTGCGCGTCACGACCTCCAGCCCCGAGGTGCTGAGAACGCCCCCGCCGTCCATGGAGACGACGTGGCAGCGATAGGCATTGCCGGGGATGCGGCCGGCAGTGTCGAAAGCGGACAACGGGCCGCTCAGGTCCTGGATCTGGAATCCCGGATAGACGAGAAACGCGATGTCCCGCGGCGGCTCGGCCGATTCCCGTCCTGTATTCCTCGTATTCATTGCGCACCCGCCTACAGGCCGGCCCGGCGAAGCGGCCGCCGGCGCCATGCCGTCCATGACATATCCCGAATGCCGAATAGTGCACGAGAAATGGGATGGCGGAAAGGACATGTATCCCTCGAAAACCGCCATTCCCAACCCGCGTCTCGAAACGAGGGATCTTCGTCCTTTCCCCGCCGCCGCCGGCTGTCCAGAATGCCCTCCATCCGCATACCGCGATAGCCGGCGCCCCGGCGTGGAATTCCCTGTTCCGCCGGCGCCCTTCCCCGTTCCACAGGCCACAGGAGAGCCCCCGATGCATGTCCCGCTTCCCGCCACCTCCCTCCCCGCGCGGAGGCGCCGCGCATGAACGCTCCCCGCATCGCGCCGCCCCCAGCCGCCGAACCCGCGTCCGGCCGGCGGAACACCACCGTCCTGGCCATCGCCCAAGGGCTGTTCACCGCCTCGATCGCGGTCGACCTGACGCTGACGGGGCTGACGGGCTACCAGCTCGCCCCGGACAAATCGCTGGCCACGCTGCCCTTCGCGCTGATCACCGTGGCGGCGGCGGTGGTCACCCTTTTCGCCTCGCTGTTGATGCAACGCCTGGGCAGACGCCGGGGCTTCGTCGTCGGCGCGCTGGCCGGCGGCATGGGCGGTCTGGTCTCGGTCTGGGCCGTGATCCACGAACACTTCTGGATGTTCTGCCTCGGCACCGCGGCCGTCGGCGTGTTCCAGGCCTTCGCCCAATACTACCGGCTGGCGGCCGCCGACGCCGTGGCGGAAGCGCACAAGGCGCGCGTCATCTCCATCGTGCTGACCGGCGGCGTGATCGCCGCGGTGCTGGGACCGGCCCTGGCCGCCTGGAGCCGCGATCTCCTGCCCACGGTGTTCGCCGGATCCTATCTGATGGTCGCCCTGCTGGGCTTCCTGTCGGCGCTATTGCTCGGGATAGGCTACCGGGACGCGGGAGCGTCGGGCGTCCCGCAACCGGATGCCGATTTGCCGCCGAGGCCGGTGGGTGTCGTCCTGCGTCAACCCATCTCGCTGGCCGCGCTGGCCAACAACGCCATCGGCGGCGTGGTGATGATGTTCACCATGACCGCCGCGCCCCTGGCGGCGGTCGCCTGCCATCATTCCATCGACGACGGCGCCAACATCATCCAGTGGCACCTGGTGGGAATGTACGCGCCCTCCTTCTTCGCCGGCCGCCTGATCAAGCGCTTCGGCATGCCGGCGGTGCTGTTCGCCGGCATGGCGCTCAGCGCGCTATGCGGGATCGTCGCCGTGGCGTCCACCACGCTGGCATCCTTCTATGTGGCATTGCTGTGCCTGGGGATAGGATGGAATTTCATGTACGTCGGTGGCACCACCCTGCTCGCGTCCTCGCACCGGCCGTCCGAGCGCGCGCGCGTCCAGGGCACGGCCGAACTGATACGCTACGTCCTGACCGCCCTGGCGACGCTGGGGGCGGGTCCGGTATTCGAGCACCTCGGCTGGAGCAAGCTCAACCTCATCACCTTCCCCTTGCTGGCGCTCGCCGCGGCGATGACCTTGCTCTGGGTCAGGGCCGCCCGGCGCGCCAAGGCGATGCCGGCAAACGTGGTAAGTTCCTCGCGATGAAAGACACGCCCTCCCATCCGCCGCCCGCCGAACGCCTTGCCCTGCCGGGAGAGGCGCTGGAAAGCCTGGGCGCCAGCGATGCGTCCATCCGCGCGCTGCTGCGCGAGGGCAGCGCGGAAAACACGGTGGCGTCCTATCGTTCGGCCATCCAGTACTGGGCGGCGTGGCACGCCCTGCGCCTGCGGCGGCCCCTGACGCTGCCCGTTCCGGTCGACGCCGTCCTGCAGTTCATCGCCGACCACGTCGAGCATCTGGAAGGCCAGGCGCTGGTGCATGACCTGCCCGCCGACGTGGATGCCGCGCTGGTCGCCGCCAAGGTCAAGCGCCAGGCCGGGCCGTTCAAGCTGGCCACGGTCCGCCATCGACTGGCGGTGTTGTCCGAGGCCCATGAAACCCGGTCCCTGCCCAACCCTTGCCGCAGCCGCGCCGTGCGGACCGTGCTGGAGCGCACCCGCAGCGCCTACGCCAAGCGCGGCGTGCGCGCCGGCCGCAAGGACGCCCTGACCCGCGAACCGCTGGAGCAGTTGCTGGCCACCTGCGACGAATCCCTGGCGGGCCTGCGCGACCGCGCCCTGCTGCTGTTCGCCTGGGCCAGCGGCGGCCGCCGGCGCTCGGAGGTGGTCCGGGCCACGATGGAAAACACCCGGCGCGTGGCCGAGGGCTATCTCTACACGCTCACCTATTCCAAGACCAACCAGGAAGGCGTGGCGCGCGCCGACAGCCACAAGCCCATCGTCGGCCGCGCCGCGCTGGCGCTGGACGCCTGGCTGAGCGCCGCCGGCATCGTATCGGGCCCGCTGTTCCGCCGCGTGCGGCGCGGCGGCGTCATCGGCGAAGGCCTGGGCGCCGAAGCCGTGCGCAGGATCGTGCAGGCCCGCGCAGCCCTGGCCGGCCTGGAAGGAGATTACGCCGCCCACAGCCTGCGTTCCGGCTTCATCACCGAAGCGGGACGCCAGGGCCTGCCCCTGGGCGAGACCATGGCCATGAGCAATCACGCCAGCGTGGCCAGCGTGATCGGCTATCACCGCGCCGGCGAGGCGCTATCGTCGCGCGGCGGCCGCCTGCTCGATAGCGAACCTCGATAGCGAGCCATGAGCCCGCTCAGGCAGGCCCGTATCCCCCGCCCCCCGCGCTTTCCATCACCACCCGATCGCCCGGCTTGAGGATGCGCTGCTCGGTGGGATCGAGCTCCTGCCCGTTCACCGTCAGGCGCCCGCGCTGCCCGGGATCGCCGCCGTTCAAGCCCGGCGGCGGAAACTTCAGGCGCGTCATCAGGAAGGAGGTCGCCACGCTGGAGGCCTCGGGCGTGATCTCGAACTCGAAGGTCAGGCCGTCGCCGCCGCGATGCTGCCCGACGCCGCCGCTGCCGCGCCGGATCTCGCGCTTGTGCACGACGATGGGCGCCAGCGCCTCCATCATCTCCACCGGCGTATTGCCCAGGTTGGCCGGGAAGGAAATCGCCGAGAAGCCGTCGCGCGCCGCCGTCGCCCCCTGCCCGCCGTTGATGAAGTTGACGACGTTGAAGGGGCGGCCCCGATACTGGCCGAACATGGTCACCGAGGAATTGGCCGACCCCGACGCCCACACGCGTTCCGGCAGGATGCCCGCGAGCGCCAGGAAGATCGCCGGCGACAGCATATGGCCGATGGCCCCGCGCCCGCCCGACGCGGCCGGATAGGTCGGATTGAGGATGGAGCCCAGGGGCGCCTGCGTGGTGATGGGCAGGAAGCCGCCCTCGTTGTTCGGCACCTCCGGGCACAGCAGGGCCTTGATCGGATAGGCCGAGTACGCGAAGGCGTAGATGGGCACCACGTTCACCGCGCGCGGCTGCTGCGGGCTGGAGCCGGCATAGTCGATGGCGATGGTGTCGCCGGCCACGGTGAGCTTGCAGCAGATGCGGATGGGCTCCTCGAAGCCGTCATGCAGCACCTCCGACTCGTACACGCCGTCGGGCAAGGCGGCGATGGCCTCGCGCATGGCGGTTTCCGAGCGCTGCCGGATGGCGGCGCCCAGCGCATCCAGGTCGACCTTCTCCAGCAGAGGCAGCAGCCGTTCCTCCATCATGCGGCAGGCGCTGACCTGGGCCCAGATGTCGCCCAGGCCCTGTTCCGGCACGCGGATATTCTGGCGGATCATGTCCACCAGCGTCTCGTTGACGCGGCCCTGCTCCATCAGCTTGAGCATGGGAATCTGCAGGCCTTCCTCGTAGATATCGCGGTTGGCGTTGCTGCGCAGCCGGCCGCCGATATCGGGCAGGTGCGAGACCAGGGCCGCGAAGGCCACCAGGCGGCCGCGGAAGAAGATGGGCATGACGGTGTTGACGTCATGGATGTGGCCCGTGCCCATCCACGGATCGTTCGTCACCAGCACGTCGCCCGGCCGCAGCGTCTCGGCCGGGTACTTCTTGAGGAAGTGCTTGACCGTGGCCGGCAGGCTGCCGATGAAGGAAGGAATGCTCATGGTCGATTGCGCCAGCGAGCGGCCCTGGGCGTCGGTCAGCACCACGGCGAAGTCGTTGGCGTCGCGCACCAGCGTGGAGAAGCAGGTGCGCACGAAGGCGGTGGAGGCCTCGTCGACGATGCTGATGAGACGGCGCCAGAGGATCTCCAGCTCGATGGGGTCGAAACGGGACGCCACCGGGGCGCCGTGGTCCGCGACGGTCTGCATTATTCGAACTCCTTGAGAATCACGGAAACGGTGAGGTCGGGCAGGATCTCGACGTCCGCCGCGAAAGGCACGACCAGCGTCGATTCGCGTTCTTCGAGCACCAGCGGCCCCTGCAGGCGGGTGCCCGGCGGCAGCGCGTAGCGCTCGTGGACGTCGACGGCGCGAAAGCCGCGCTGCAAGGGCAGGTAGATCTCGCGCTGCCTCGGCGCGGCGCTGCCGCCATTGCGCGCCCCGCCCCAGGTGAAGTCGCGCGCGCCGACGACCGAGCGGCCGGTCAGCCGCCACGTCAGCACCTGCGGCAAGGCGCCCGGCACCAAGTGCCCGTAGAGTTCGCGATAACGCTGCTCGAACACCTCGCGCATGACCTTGCCGCCGGCCTGCTCGCCCTCGCGCTCGAACACCCGCCAGTCGAGCGCCACCGGCACGTTGTCGCCCTGGCCGTAGTAGCGCATCTCCGCGCCTATGGTCCACGAAAGGCTGTCCGCGCCGGCCCCCGAGGCCTGCAGTTCAGCCTGGGCGTCGGCGCGCAAGGCCGCCAGGCGCGCATTGACGTCGTCCCAGTCGATCTCGCCCAGCAGCGCGGGCTGCGACCAACTGCGGTCGGCGCGCGCCGGCGCCGCCAGCATGCCCAGGCAGGAACCGGCGCCCGCCGCGATCGACGCCAGCAGGCGCGGGATGCGCAGCTTGCGCGCCACCTCGGCCGCGTGCACCGGTCCGGCGCCGCCGGTGGCGACGAAGGTGAAATCGCGAGGGTCATGCCCTTTTTCCGCGATGTGGATACGCGCCGCGCTGGCCATGTTCTCGTTGACCATGTCGTGGATCCCCCACGCGACCTCCAGGGGCGCCATGCCCAGGCGGTCCGCCAGGCGCTGCATGCCTTCCAGGGCCAGGTCCTTGCGCAGGCGCATCTCGCCGCCCAGGAAGTTGTCGGGATTCAGGTATCCCAGCACCAGGTCCGCGTCGGTCACCGTCACGTCGGTGCCGCCGTTGCCGTAGCACGCCGGCCCGGGCACCGAGCCGGACGACTCCGGCCCGATGTTGAGCAGGCCCAGGCGATTGACGTGCGCGATGGAGCCGCCGCCGGCGCCGATCTCGATCAGGTCGATGCTGGGAATCAGGATGGGCAGGCCGGAGCCGCGCTTGAAGCGATGCACCCGCGCGCACTCGAAACTGTAGGCGATGGGCGGCTCGCCTTCGGTGACGGCGCAGGCCTTGGCCGTCGTGCCGCCCATGTCGAAGGCCAACACCTGGCGCAGGCCCTGCGCGCGCGCCGTGTTCAAGGCCGCCAGGACGCCGGCGGCCGGTCCCGACTCCAGCAGGAAGATGGGCGTATGCGCGGCCGACCGCGCCGAGGTGAAGCCGCCGCTGGAGACCATGATGCGCAAGGCGATGCCGGGATGCACGGCGTCGATGCGCGTTTCCAGTTGACGCAGGTAGTCCGCCACGATCGGCTTGACGTAGGCGTTGGCCGCGACGGTGGAGGTCCGCTCGAATTCCTTGAGCTCGCGCGCCATGTCCGAGGACAGGGAGACTTCCACGCCGGGCAGCGCCTGTTGCAGGTGGGCGCCGATGGCGCGCTCGTGCGCGTCGTTGATGTACGAATGCAGCAGGGACACCGCCACGGAAGGCACGTCCAGCGCGCGCACGGCCTGGGCGACGCGGTCCAGCTCCTCCTGCGTCAACGGCCTCAGCACCTGTCCCGCCGCGCCCAGGCGCTCGTCCGCCTGCACGCGCCGGTCGACGGGGATGAGCGGCTCGGGCAAGGCCAGTTCCAGGTCGTACAGGTCGTAGCGCCATTCGCGGCCGATATCGAGCGCGTCGCGCATGCCCTGCGTGGTCACCAGCGCGGTCGCCGCGCCCTTGCGTTCGATCAGCGTATTGGTCACCAGCGTGGTGCCGTGCACCACTTCCTCCAGGGCGTCGCCCTTGGCGCCCGCCTGCGACAACAGGCTTTCGATCACCGTGGACACGGCCACGCCCGGATCGTCCGGCGTGGTCAGGGTCTTGCCCACCCAGATGCGGCCATCGGATTCGCGGATGGCGACGCCGTCCGTGAACGTGCCGCCGATATCGACGGCGATACGCAGCCCTGGCGTTGTCCTGCCGCCGGACTGATTCGTTGAAGACTCCACGCTGCGCGCCCTCCTGACTGGATGGAAAAAACCGGATGAAAAAAATGATAGGGGTCGGGATTTACACCTACAAATGAAAAATTCGGATTGATTCAGCGATGCGGCCTATATATGCTGAAGGCCTCGCCTCGCCGTCCCGTCGCGAGACCACGCCCACCCACGCCTGCCGCCCTATGTCCACGCTCATCACGCTGCGTCATCTGCGCAGCTTCGTCGCGGTCGCCGATACGGGGTCCTTCACCCGCGCGGCGGAACGCCTGTTCCTGACGCAATCCTCGCTGAGCTCCACCATCCATCAACTGGAAGACGAGGTGGGCGTCAAGCTGTTCGAGCGCACCACGCGCAGCGTCACCCTGACCCCGGCCGCCCGCCACCTGCATCAACAGGCCAGCACCCTGCTACAGCAGTTCGACACCATGATCAGCGACCTGCGCGCCGTGGCCCTGCACCAGCACGGCCACCTGCGCATCGCCGCCGCGCCGTCCATCGTCGCCTGGCTGCTGATCCCCGCCCTGCCCCGTTTCCAGGCCGACTATCCCCACGTCACGCTGTCCGTGCGCGAAGCCGGCTCGGCGGAAATCGAGCGCCGCGTGCGCGACGGCGACGTCGACTTCGGCATCACCAGCCGCCTGCTGGACTACGACGACCTGGACTACGTCCCGCTGCTGCGCGACCGCTACGGCATCGCCTGCAGCGCCGACCATCCGCTGGCCACGCCGGGCGAAGAGGTCCACTGGTCGCAGGTCTCCGCGCACCGGAACGACCTGGTGGGCCTGGCCTCCGATACGCAGGTCGGCATCGTGCACCGCCAGACCCTGCAAGACTTCAACGTGGCCGAGCCGCGCGAGGAAGTCTCCAGTTCGACCTCGCTCTACCCCATGCTGCAACTCGGCGGCCGGCTGTGCATCCTGCCCCGCCTGACCGCCTTTACCCACCAACTGGAGCAACTGCCCTTCCGCATGTTGCGCGACCCGGTGCTGTACCGGGAACTGTTCCTGGTGTCGCGCAGCCTGCGGTCGCTGTCCTCGACCGCGCAGGCCTTGCAGCAAGCCCTGCTGGACACGCTGGGCGAACGCGAATTGCCGGAGGGCATCTCGCTGTCCCCCGCGCCGGCGGCGGCCCATCCGCCGGACGAAGGAGACGGCGCGCCGCCCGCATAGGACCCACGGTCCCTCCGTTCGCGGCAGGGCTGGCCGCGCCGCGCGGGACTACCCTTCCTTGCCCAACGCGCGGATGTCCTCCCGCCGCCGCAGCCACCATGCATAATCCCTGGGCAGCAGCCCCAGGTAATCCGGCACGCCCAGTTCGTTCGCCGCGCGCACCGGCCAATTGGGGTCCGCCATCAGCTCGCGCGCCAGGGCGACGAGGTCCGCCTGCCCTTGTTGCAGGATGCGCTCGGCGTGCGCCGGCTCCGTGATCAGGCCCACCGCGCAGGACGCGATGCCCGCCTCCCTGCGCACGCGCTCGGCATACGGCACCTGGTAGCCCGGAACGCGCGGCACCACCGCCATGTTCAAGGGACCGTTGATGCCGCCCGACGAGCAGGTCACCACGTCGACGCCGCGCTCGCGCAAGGCCCGCGCCAGCACCACGGTATCGTCCATGTCCCAGGCGCCGCCGTCGCCGTCCACGGCGGACACGCGGAAGAACACCGGCCTGTCCGCCGGCCAGACCTGGCGCACCGCCTCGGCGATTTCCAGGGCCAGGCGCATGCGGCCGGCCAGGTCGCCGCCCCAGCCGTCGGTCCGCAGATTGGCCAGCGGCGAGAGGAATTGATGGATCAGGTAGCCGTGCGCGCCATGGACTTCGCACACGTCGTAGCCGGCGTCCACGCTGCGCTGCGCAGCCGTGCGCCAGGTCTGGATCAGGGCGCGGATTTCCGCCTCGTCCAGCGCGTGGGGAACCAGCGCGCCGGGCTTGGCCGGCAATTCGCTGGCGGACACGCCGCGCCAGGGCGGCATGCCTTGCCGGGCGTCGTCGTCGGTCAGCGGACGGAAGTTGGTCCAGGGCGGTCCGCAAGAGGCCTTGCGCCCGGCGTGCCCCAACTGGATGCCGGACGCCGCCCCCGCCGCATGGATGAAGTCGTTGACGCGGCGCGCGGCGGCGACGTGGCGATCGTCGTACATGCCGGCGCAGCCATAGGTCTTGCGGCCGCTCGCCTCGACGGCGGTTTCCTCGCAGAACACCAGGCCGGCACCGCCCATGGCGAACTTCCCCAGGTGCACCAGATGCCAGTCCGTGGCCGCGCCGTCGTTCGAGACGTACTGGCACATGGGAGAGACGACGACGCGGTTGCGCAGCGTCAGGCCGCGCAAGGTGCAAGGCGTGAAGAGTCGCGGCAAGGGATGGGCGGCGGCCTCGGGTTGGACGGTCATCATGGATGCTCGATTCGGTTGTGCGATTCGGTTGTTCGATTGGCTTGCTTGATTCAGCGCGCGAGTCGGAGGCCGCTGATCGCGCGACTCCCAGGAAGAAAACCCGGGACGGCGCGCAACGGCCACTACAAGGAAACGCTCAGGGCAACGTAATATGCCGCTGGGCGATCAAGCTCCCCCACTTGCGGGTTTCCTCGGCCGCGTACGCAACGTAGGCCTGGGCCGGACCCGGGGTGAGCTCGAAGCCCTGCGCGGCCAGTTGCTTCGACAAGGCGGGATCGCGCAGGCTTTCGTTGAGCGCCGTGTTCAGCTTCTGCACGATGGCGTCGGACGTGCCCGCGGGGGCGAACAGGCCGAACGTGGTCAGCGACTCGAAGCCGGACACGCCCGATTCGGCCAGCGTGGGAAGGTCGGGCAGCAAGGGCGCGCGCTTGGCGCCGCTGGTCCCCAGGGCGCGCAGCTTGCCGCTGTGGATCAGGGGCTCGGCCACGCTGATGTCGACGAAACCGACTTCGGTCTGTCCGCCCAGCAAGGCCTGCACCGCGGGCGCGCCGCCCCGGTACGGCACGTGCATCATGCTGATGCCGGTGGTGGACATCAGCAGCTCGGTCGCCAGATGGCTGGATCCGCCGACGCCCGACGAGGCATAGTTGATGGCGCCGGGCTTGGCCTTGGCCGCCTTGACCAGGTCCGCCACCGTCTTGTACGGCGCCTGCGGCTGCACGCACAGCACCTGCTGGTTGGCCCCTATCATGCCGATGGGACGGAAATCGCGTTGCAGGTCGTACGGCAGGTCGTGGTAGAAATGCGGCGCGATGGCGAAGGTGCTGTTGGTGCCCAGCAGCAGGGTGTAGCCGTCGCCCGGCGAACGCGCCACCTGCGCATAGCCGATGGTGCCCGTGGCGCCCGGCTTGTTCTCCACGACGATGGCCACGCCCAGGCGCTTGCCCATGCCCTCGGCCAGCAGCCGGCCCAGCATGTCGGTGGACCCGCCCACCGACCAGGGAATGATCATGCGTATCGGACGCGAGGGATAGTTCTCGGCGCAGGCCTGGCCGCCGCCCGCCAGGCCGGCCAGACAGAAAAACGCGGCAAGCAGCGCGCTTGCGGTATAGCGTAGCGTACGCATCGGATGAAGCCCCTTGTTGCTGGTTCGGAACCGCCGGCGGCGGGCGCCGGCATGTCTTCTTTGCCCTCAACTATCGCCGCCGGGCGAAAGACCGCACAAATGAAAAAATCCAATGCTTTTATCGATACGCCTCAACAATCGGGTGTGGCGGCTCCGGCTAGCCAGCCGCCAGGAAGCGGTTCAGCACGTTGCGCGTGATCCCCTGCGTGTACGGGCAGTTCCTGGTCAATCCCATGATCCACTCGCAACTGCCGGCGGTGAAGACCTCGCCCTTGCCCCGGGTAAACGACACGATGACCCCGCAGCCGTACTTGTAGCGCTCGATCGCCTCCGGGCTGTCGTCGCCGCACAGGGCCTTGGTGCGGCGCGCCGCGCCGTCGTCCTTGATGTAGTAGCGAAAGCCCTCGCCGTCGTGCATTTCCTCGTCGTGCACGGCCGGCGACAGCGCCAGGATCTCGGTGTTCCGGGGCACGCCGTCCTCGTGGGTGGGATACGGCAGGCCGTGGCGGAAGGTGTATTCCACGCCGTCCACCTCGTAGGCGAAGATGCCCGCCTCCGCCCCCAGCACGTCGCCGTAGTGCATGTCCAGGCCGGCGAAGGCCCAATGGCGCGGCCGGTACACCGTGAAGCCGCGGCTGGCGCGCGGCGCGAAACCGCCCCACGACGAATAGGTGCCGCGCCAGCCGTTGACGCCGAACGTCGTCGCGCCCGGCCAGTTCACGGACTGCTGCTCCCAGGCGCCGGTGAGGTAGGTGTTGTCGGGGCCGCCGGCCACCGGGTCCTCCGTGTCGGCCCGCGCCTTGTAGCAGACCTGGCGCGCGCCCTCCTCCTCGAGCCGGATCTGCCACATGAAGTTGCCGGCGAAGCGCGCCACGCGGCCGCCGCCGTCCACATAGCGGTCGATGGCCTCGCGCATCTGGCGGGTCCAGTATTCGTCATGGCCGGCGATCACCACCGTGCCGTAAGCGTCGAGCAGCTCCGGACGGTAATGCAGGTCGGTCTGCGTGATGGTGTCGAAGGCATACCCCTCGCGCTCGGCCCATACGGCGAAATGGCGCTCGAACTGCGCCCATCCCGACGAGGCGTAGTACTGGGCGTAGCCGTTGGTGTAGGCCCATTCCTTGGTCGGATAGCGCGGCGCCTCGCCCGCGCCGCGCGGCACCGGGTCGCACAGCCGCGGCGCGCCCGGCGGCAGCCACACCAGCCCGCGCGTCCAGGGGCGCAGCGTGCTCAGCGTCGGCGAGAACTGCTTGCCGTTCGGTCCGTCGATGCCGTCGTAGGAATTGGCGCCGCCCCAATCGTTGTAGGCGGTCCAGGTGGAGGTCGACAGCAGGAAGAGGAATCGGCCCTGCCGCCGGGGCTGGCCCGCCGCGGGGCGCACGACGAAGAAGTGATGCTGCAGGAAGCGCGAGCCGTCGGCCCGTTCGCACCATGCGGCGACGCGATAGAAACCGCTGGCGGCGTCCGCCGGCACCGTCCAGCGATGCACCTCGGGCCAGCCGCAGCCATCGCGATACGCGGCCGGCGGCATGGGCGCGAACGTGCCCGGCACCTCGTCGCGCGCGTGGACGCAGTCCGGCGTCACGCCGTCGCGCCAGATCTCCAGGCTGAAGCGCGGCGCCGTGCTGGAGCCATGGAAGACCACCGTCTCGCCCGGCGCGTACGACATGGCGTTCGTGTACACGTAGACCTCGGGCAGCGCGGGATCCTCGCGCGGCGCCTCGTACCAGTGCGAGACGTGCCATCCCTGGTCCGGGTGCATGACACTGGTGGGACGGGGACGCTGGTTGAAGGCGCCGAACTCGGGACGAGCGCGAGACATGAGGCGGATTCCTTTTTACTGGGACAGGGATCCCGGCGCGGCCGGGCTGATGGTTTCGTGGAAATGGCAGGCGACCTGCCAGCCCGCCTCGACCTCGCGCAAGCGGGGTTTTTCCTCGCGGCAGCGCTCGGCGGCGTGCGGGCAGCGCGGCGCCAGGCTGCAGCCCTTGGGCTTGTCCAGCACGCTCAGCAGCTCGCCCTTGATGGGAGGCTGGCGCGGACGGCCGACTTCCGGCCGCGGCACCGCCTTGAGCAAGGCCTGCGTGTAGGGGTGGCGGGGCCAGGCATAGAGACCGCGCTTCGCGCCGATCTCGACCACCTCGCCCGCGTACAGCACGGCCACCCGTTGCGAGATGGCGCGCACCACCGCCAGGTCGTGCGCGATGAACAGGTAGCTCAGGCCCAGCTTGTCCTGCAGGTCCATCAGCAGATTGACGATCTGCGCCTGCATGGACACGTCGAGCGACGCCACCGCCTCGTCGCAGACGACGAAATCCGGGTTCAGCGCCAGGGCGCGCGCGATGACGATGCGCTGGCGCTGGCCGCCGGAGAACTCGTGCGGGAAGCGGCTGGCGAAGGACGGCGGCAGGCCCACCATCTCGAAGAGTTCGGCGACGCGCTCGCCGCGCGCCTTGCCGTCCAGCTTGCCGGCGATGTCGATGGGCTCGGCCACGGCGTCGCCCACGCGCATGCGGGGATTCAGCGACGAATACGGATCCTGGAAAACGAATTGCAGGCGGTGGCGCACGGCCTTCAGATTGGCCTGGCCCGGCTTGCCGGCGATCGACCTGCCGAACAGGCGGATGTCGCCTTGCGACGGCGGCAGCAGGCCTATCATCATCCGGCCTATGGTCGACTTGCCGGAACCGGACTCGCCGACCAGGCCCAGGGTCTCGCCCACGCCGATCTGGAAACTGACGTTGTCGACGGCGCGCAGCACGGCATTGCCGGCGCCGCGCCCCAGCTTGAAATCGCGCGTCAGGCCGTCGACCTGGACAATCGGCGCACCACGGGTTGGTGTGCCCTCCTGTCGCTGCGCGACCTCCTCCCCAAGGGAGGATTCGCGCTTGGGGCGGCCCGGCGCGTGCATGGTGCCCTCCTGTCGCTGCGCGACCTCCTCCCCAAGGGAGGATTCGCGCTTGGGGCGGCCCGGCGCGCTCATGCCACCCCCTCCAACGCATCGGCGAGCGCCATGGCGCGCCGTGGCGGACAGCGCAGGCGCCGGCCGCCGGCCAGGTCGTCCAGCGGCGGCGGCGCGGCCAGGCAGCCCGGTTCCGCGAGGGCGCAGCGCGGGCTGAAGCGGCAGCCTTGCGGCCAGTTGCCGGCGGCGGGGATATTGCCCGGGATCGCCGGCAGCCGGCGCGCGTCGTGGTCCAGCCTGGGAATCGCGCGCAGCAGCCCTTCGGTGTAGGGATGCAGCGGCCGCGTGAAGATATCGGCCGCGTCGGCCTCCTCCACCACGTGCCCCGCGTACATCACGACCACCCGTTGCACGAATTCGGCGACCAGTCCCAGGTCGTGCGAGATCAGGATGACGGACATGCCGATCTCCGCCTGCAGCTCGCGCAGCAACTGCATGATCTGCGCCTGGATGGTCACGTCCAGCGCCGTGGTCGGCTCGTCGGCGATCAGCAGCCGCGGCCGGCAGGCGATGGCCATGGCGATCATCACCCGCTGGCGCATGCCGCCCGACAGGCGATGCGGATACTCGTCGACCCGGCGCGCCGCGTCCGGAATGCGCACCATGTCCAGCAGCTCCACCGCGCGGCGCCGCGCCGCGGACTTGTCCAGGCCCTGGTGGATGCGCAGCGTCTCGCCGATCTGGTCGGCGACGGTCAGCACCGGGTTCAGCGACGTCATGGGGTCCTGGAAGATCATCGCGATGTCCGCGCCGCGCACCCGGCGCAGTTCGCGGTTCGAAAGCGTCAGCAGGTCGCGGCCGTCGAAGCGGATGCGCGCGCCCGGCATGCGCGACATGCGCCGGTGGTGCAGCCGCAGGATGGACAGCGCGCACACGCTCTTGCCGCTGCCCGATTCGCCCACGATGCCCAGCGAGGCGTTCTCGCCGACGGAAAAGCCGACGTCGCTGACGGCGCGGGTCCAGCCGCCGTCGCCGCGAAAATCCACGTTCAGGTCTTCGACTTCCAACAGGGCCATCAGTTGCCCTCCACTTTCAGCCGCGGGTCCAGGACGTCGCGCAGTCCGTCGCCCAGGAGGTTGATGGCCAGCGCGGACAGGCTGATGGCCAGTCCGGGAAAGAGCATGATCCACCACGATTCCACCGCGTAGTCGCGGCCTTCCGAAATGATGTTGCCCCAGCTTGGCGTGGGCGGCGGCGGCCCGATGCCCAGGTAGCTGAGCGTGGCCTCCGCCAGGATGGCGTACGCGAACACGAAGGTCAGCGAGACCAGCAGGGGCGCCAGCGTATTGGGCAGGATGTGGCGCGTCAGGATGCGCCAGGCGCCGGCGCCGCTGATGCGCGCCGCGTCGACGTAGTCCAGCCGACGGATGACCAGGACCGACGCCCGCACGATACGGGCGGTGCGGGGCACATACGCACAGGACAGCGCGACGATGACGCTGTGCACCTGCGGTCCCAGCACGGCGTTGATGCCGATGGCCAGCAGGATGGCGGGGAACGCCAGCAAGGCGTCCATGAAGCGCATCAGGATGGAGTCCAGGCGCGAGAAATAGCCGGCCGCCATGCCCACCACGGCGCCGCCGATGGCCGACAGGATGGCGACGCTGAAGCCGATCCACAGCGACAGCCGCGCGCCGTACAGCACCCGCGTGTAGACGTCGCGCCCATACTGGTCGGCGCCGAACGGGAATTCGCCGGACGGCGCGTGGAAGCGGTTCACCATCTGCATGGTCATCGGATCGCCTGAGCTGATGAACGGCGCCAGCACGGCGGCGCCGACGATCAGCAGCAGGACGATCGCGCCGATGCGGAAGGAACGATGGCGCCACAGCCGCTTGAGCACGAGGGCGCGCGGCTGCGCGGGTGCGGTTTCGGCCTGGGCCTGGGCCTGGGCCTGGGCCTGGGCCTTGTCGATGGCGGCGTCCGTCGCGACGTCAGTCATAGCGCACCCGCGGGTCCAGGTAGGTGTAGAGCACGTCGATCAGGACGTTGATCAACACGAAGGCGAAACCCAGCAGCAGCATCGTGCCCTGCACCGTAGGGTAGTCGCGCGACATGATGGCCTGCACCAGCAGCCGCCCCACGCCCGGCAGCGCGAACACCTGCTCGACCACCACCGACCCGCCGATCAGCAGGCTCAGGATATAGCCGCCCACCGTCACCACCGACACCAGCGTATTGCGGAAGGCATGCTTGCCCACCGTGGCGAACTCCGACACGCCCTTGGCGCGCGCGGTGCGGACGAAATCCTGGTCGAGGATTTCCAGCATTTCGGACCGCGTCATGCGCGCCAGGAAACCGATCTGGAACAAGGCCAGCACCACCGCCGGCTGCACCAGCGAGGCGAACCACTCCCCCACCCCGCCTTCCGCGATCGGCACGTAGCCCGCGGTCGGCAGCCATCCCAGGTTGACGCTGAAGAGAATCACCGAAATGGTGCCGACCCAGAAACTGGGCAGCGATACCCCCAGCAGGGCGAAGCCCATCACCGCGGAGTCGATCCACGAGTTGCGCCAGAACGCGGCGACGATGCCCAGGCCCACGCCCACCGGCACGGTAATGACGAAGGCCACGGCGGCCAGCGACAAGGTCACCGGCAGGCGCTCCGTGACCGCCTGCAGCACCGGCTGGTTCAACACCAGCGAATCGCCGAAATTGCCGTGCGCCAGGTGCGTCAGCCACAGCCAGAGCTGTTCCGGCAGCGGCCGGTCCAGGCCCAGGCTATGGCGGATGGCCGCCACGGCCTCCGGCCCGGCCTGGTCGCCGGCGATGATGACCGCCGGGTCGCCGGGCAGCATGTGCATCAGGAAGAAAGTGAGGATCGCCACGATCAACATCACGGGCAGGGCCTGGGCGATCCGCGCGGACACGATACGGGACATGGACCGCTTATCCTTACTTGAGCCAGACGTTCCAGAAATGATTCAGGTAATACGGCTCGAAGCCGCCCGCCTTGCGCGTGTTGATCACCTGCACGTTGCCGCGGTCGGCCACCTTGATCATGTAGGCCTGGTCCAGGACGCGCTGCTCGATGGTCAGCCACGCGGCCTTGCGGCCGGCCATGTCGGGCGTCTTGTAGAAAGTGTCGTAGGCATCGTCCAGCACCTTGTCGTTCTTGACGTGCGGGAAGTTGTAGATCATGGCCTGCCACTGCTGCGGGCCCAGCAGCGGATTGGCGCAGAACGTGGTGGTCGACACGTTCCAGTTGCCCTTGCCGGACTGCATGTTGGAGGCGTTCGTCGTCCAGTCCGTGATGTCCATCTTGGCGTTCATGCCGGCTTTCTTCAACTGCTCCGACAACACCAGCAAGGCATCGCGCATGTAGTCGTAGTTGTTGTTGGTCTGCAGCACGATGGGCTCGTTCTGGTAGCCCGCCTGCTTGAGCAGCTCCGCGGCTTTCTTCGGATCGTTCTGGTTGTAGCGGCCGTCGGTGACCTCGCCGCCGTAGTACGGGCCGTCCGGGTACACCATCGAGTGATTCTTGCGCGACGCGCCTATCACTTTCATGATGTCGTCCACGTGCACCGCCGTGCGTATGGCCTGGCGCACCTCCACCTTGTCGGTGGGCGGCTGCTGGGTATTGACGATGAAGTACTGCTGGCAGGCGGGATAGGTCGTGAACGATTCCAGGTACTTCATCGGCTTCAGGCGCGCCAGCAGTTCGGGCGGTATCGCCGCGGTGAAGACCGCCTCGCCGGTCTGCATGGCCGCGACCCGGGCATTGGCCTCGGGCACGAAGTTGAAGCGCACCGTGTCCACGTAGGCGGTGCGCTTGCCGGCCAGGCCGTCCGGACCGCCGGCGCTGTCGTCGGGCGTGTAGCCGTCGAAGCGCTGCAGCGTCAGGTAGCTATCCTTCACCCACTGTCCCAGCTTGAAGGGGCCGGTGCCGATGACGTCGACGCCGCGCGCCGGCTTGTCCTTCTCCTCGGCGGGCAGGATGACGAAGGGATAGACGGGGGTCTTCAGCACGTCCAGGAAGACCGTATTGGAATGCTTCAGGTGGATGACGAAGGTGTCCGCGTCCGGCGTCTCGTAGCCGGCCACGTCGTCGAGCACGGACTTGTTGGGGCTGACCCGCGCGTAGCGTTCGAACGTGGCCTTGACATCGGCCGAGGTCATGACCTTGCCGTTGTGGAACTTGACGCCCTTGCGCAGGACGAAGGTATAGGTCTTGTTGTCGTCGCTGACCTTGGCCTCGCGCGCCAGCATGGGCTTGGCGTTGTACTTGGCGTCCATGGCCACCAGGCCTTCGTAGATATGATGGACGACTTCCAGGTCCACCATGCTGGCGGCGACCTGCGGGTCCAGGGTGTTGGGGCCGGACAGGTCGGCGTAGACCAGCGTGCCGCCCTTCTTCGGCGCGTCCTCCGCCGCGGGGGCCGCCGCCAGGGACATCGCGCCGAGCAGCGCCGCAACCGTCAGTGTGCGTTTCAAAACCATGCTTGGACCCCTTGCGGTTCAGGACGAGTTCCGAACACGATATATAATATATGGTGTTTTTACAACCTGCCCCGGCATTAGTAGTTCTACTAGGGGCCCCCACCTTCACCAGTACAGACGCCATGGCAATCGAGCAACCGTCCGTCACCCGCACGAGCCTGACCGGCCAGGTCTACCGCACCCTGCGCGACCGCCTCATGTCGGGCCGCTTCCAGCCCGGCGAGCGGCTGAAGATCAAGGAGCTCGCCGCCGACCTGCAAGTCAGCGAAACCCCCGTGCGCGAAGCCATCCTGCTGCTGGCCAACGACGGCGCCATCGAGATGAAGGCGGGCTACTATTTCCTCACCCGCCGCCTGTCACTGGCCGAGTACATGGAGATCCGGCGCCTGCGCCTGCTGCTCGAGCCCATGGCCGCCGTCGAGGCGCTGCCCCACGTCGACGCGGCCTTCATCGCCGACCTCGAACGCGCCCACGCCACGCTGGTGCGCGCCGAACAGGAAAAGGACTATCCGCAGGCGGTGCAATCGAATTTCGATTTCCACTTCCTCCTCTATCGCCGCTCCGGCATGGGGCAACTGACGGACATCCTCGAACGCCTGTGGATACAGGCGGGGCCGCTGCTGAACTACCTCTATCCGCACGGCCATCCGACCTACCACGGCGACCACCAGCACGAGCAGATCGTCGCGGCGATCAAGGCCCGCGACCCGCAGGCGCTGAAGACCGCGGTCGAACAGGACTTGATCGAAGGTGGCGAACAGTTCATCAACTACCTGGCCAGCATCGACGGCAAGGACGTCGAACCCGTCAAAAAATCCTCCACCAAATCGGTGCGGCGCGCGCCGCGCAAGACGGCTCGCGCATAGCGGGCCGGGATCGCGGGGCGGGCTCACGGGCCGCGGTTCGATCCGGGTTTTCCCGTTTTCGATAACATCATATATCATGTATCGTGTTCGCATAAACCAACCGCAGCACACGGACAGGAAAGAATATGACCGCCCTTTCACCGGTAGTGGATCCTGGCAGTAGCGGCGTTTCCGGCGATGCGGACCTGCGCCGCCGCGCGGCGCGCGTCATTCCCGGCGGCATGTATGGCCACCTCAACGCCAGGCTGTTGCCGCCCGGTTATCCGCAGTTCTACGAGCGGGCCGAGGGTTGCCGCCTCTGGGATGCCGACGGCCGCGAATATCTGGACTTCATGTGTAGCTGGGGGCCCATCATCGTCGGGCATCGGCACCCCGCCGTCGAAGAGGCGGCGCGGCGCCAGGCGGCGCTGGGCGATTGCATGAACGGTCCCACCGCCCGGCTGGTCGAGCTTTCCGAACGGCTGGTGCATCTGCTGCCGCACGCCGACTGGGCCGTCTTCCAGAAAAACGGCACGGACGCGACCACCACCGCGGTGACCATGGCGCGCGCCGGCACCCGCAAGCGCAAGATCGTGCTGGCCAAGGGGGCTTACCACGGCGCCGTGCCCTGGTGCTCGCCGTCGCTGGCCGGCGTGACGGCGGAAGATCGCGCCCATCTCATCTACTTCCGCTACAACGACGTCGAGAGCCTCGAAGCCGCCGTGCGCGAGGCCGGCGACGACCTGGCCGCCATCCTGGTGTCCGCCTTCCGCCACGATATGGGACAGCCGCAGGAGCTGCCGACCGCGGCCTTCGCGCGCGCGGCCCGCGCCCTCTGCGACCGGGCCGGCGCGGCCCTGATCGTCGACGAGGTGCGCGCCGGCTTCCGCCTGTCCATGCAAGGCAGTTGGGAACGCCTGGGCGTGCGTCCCGATCTATCGGCCTGGAGCAAGGCCATCGCGAACGGCTACGCCCTGGCGGCGGTCACCGGCAACGACGCTTTCCGCCAGGCCGCGCAGGAGGTCTACGTCACGGGTTCGTTCTGGATGGGCGGCGTCGCCATGGCCGCCGCCTTGGCCACCCTGGACGTCCTGGAAAACAACGACGCCATCCGGCATTTCGAAGAAACGGGACAACGCCTGCGCGACGGCCTGGCCCGCCAGGCCGCCCGCCATGGCCTGGCCATCCGGCAAACGGGCCCCGCGCAACTGCCTTCGGTGCTGTTCGAGGACGACGCCGATTACGCCAAGGGCGCTTATTTCGCCGCCGAGGCGATCAAGCACGGCATCTACCTGCATCACCGCCACAACATGTTCCTGAGCCTTGCGCACACGGTTCAGGACATAGATCTCGCATTGCAAGTCACCGACCACGCCTGCGCCCGCCTCGCGGCGCATCTGTGAGGAAGCCATTCCCATGGACACCGCACTCCGTTTCGAACCGACGCGCACCGCCGGCGAACTGCGCGCCATCGCGCTGGCCCTGCGCAAGCAGGTCGTCCGCATGGTGGCGCGCACCGGACAAGGCTATGTGCAGCAGGGACTGGGCGCCGCCGACCTGTTCACCGCCCTGTACTTCGCCGAGCTCCGGCAGCGTCCGCAGACGCCCGACTGGCCGGAACGCGACCGCTTCATCCTGTCCACCGCGCACAACACCGCCATCTTCTATGCCACGCTGGCGGCGCGCGGCTATTTCCCGCCGGCCTTGCTCGACGGCTATTGCGACGACGGCTCCCCGCTGGAGATCAACGCATCCGAGCGGCTCGGTCCGATGATCGAGGCCACCTGCGGCTCCCTGGGCCAGGGACTGTCGGTGGGCGTCGGCATGGCCGCCACGCTCAAGCGCACGGGCGGCGGCAGCCGCGTCTTCGTCATGCTGGGCGATGGCGAATTGCAGGAGGGCCAGGTCTGGGAAGCGGCCATGGCCGCCGGCAACTGGCGGCTGGACAACCTTTGCCTGATCATCGACGCCAACGACATGCAGGTCGAGGGCCATATCGACCAGGTGCAGCCGCACGAGCCCCTGGCCGACAAATGGCGGGCCTTCGGCTGGCGCGTCGAGGACATCGACGGCAACGATATGGACGCCATCCTCGCGATGCTGGACCGCGTGCGCGCGACGCCCGGGCAGCCGCATTGCATCATCGCCCGCACCCTGGTCGGCAAGGGCGCGCCCTCGCTGGAAGGACTGCTGGGCCACAACCTGCGCCTGCCGCCCGAGACGGCGGCGCAAGCCCTCATGGAACTGGACAGGAAGGCACACCCGTGAACGCCCCTTCAGTTAACACCCATTCAGTGAACGCTCCGTCGTTGACCGTCAATGACTTTACCGACCGATCCGGCCAGGGCGTGGCGGCCAAGCCTTACGGCTCGGCCTTGCTGGCCGCCGCCAGGCGCGACCCGCGCATCGTCGCCCTTACGGCCGATCTCAGCGGACCGACCGAAACCGACCTGCTGCGCGACGCCCTGCCCGACCAGTTCTTCCAGGTGGGCATCGCAGAGGCCAACATGATGGGCATGGCTGGAGGCATGGCCCGTTGCGGCCGCATTCCGTTCGTGCACACCTTCAGCGTCTTCGCCACGCGGCGCGCCTATGATCAACTGGCCATGCAGATCGCCTATCCCCGCCTGAACGTCAAGGTGGTGGGATTCATTCCGGGCCTCGATACCTTGCTGGGCGTCAGCCACCAGGCCATCGACGATATCGCGATGATGCGCGGCCTGCCCAATATGCACATCCTGGAGCCGGCGCCGGGCCAGGTCGCGGACGCCGTGGCCGAAGCCGTCGCGCACGAAGGGCCGGTCTATCTGCGCCTGGCGCGAGCCAGGGAGCAGGCCGCCGGCGCCGCCGCGCCCTCCTCCGGCGGCCGCGGTTACGCGGTCCTGCGGGAAGGCGCGGACGGACTGCTACTGGCCTGCGGCCTGAGCGTGCCCGAAGCGCAGGGCGCCGCCGATCGCCTGGCCGCGCGCGGCATCGACGTGGGCGTAGTCGCGGTGACGCGGCTCAAGCCGCTGAGCGCCGACCTGCTGGCGCTGGCGCGCGCGGCCGGCGCCGTGCTGACCGTCGAGAATCACTCCATCGTCGGCGGCTTGGGTTCCGCGCTGGCGGAGCAGATCGCCGAAGCCGGCTGCGCCCTGCGCTTCGGGCGCGTGGGCGTGCCGGACGTCTTCGCTTATGGCGCCACCACGCCGCACCTGATGCGCGAGTTCGGCATGGATGCGAAGGGCATCGCCCGCAGATTCGAAGCCTTGGTGGGCGTGGACGGTAAAGCCGCGTAGCGACGACGCCGTGCTCGTGACGCCGGGCTGGCAGCGCAGGCGACCGGCTGTGCAGGCCGGCATGCTCGGCGCGGATGGCCCCGCGCGCCCTGCCCGCTATGCGCCGCCCGGCAGCACGCTGCCCAAGACTTGGCGCGCCGTGTCGATCACCACGTTGCCCTGGTCGGGGTCGCCTTGCAGCAGCGCCTTGCCGAAGGCGCGCGCCTGGGTCATGGTGATGTGCGGCGGCAGCGGCGGCACGCTAGGGTCGGCCTTCACCTCGATGACCACGGGACGGTCGGCATGCAGCGCCGTATCCCATGCCGCGCCCAGCATGTCGTCCTGGTCCACGTATATCCCCTTCAGGCCTATCATTTCGGCGAAGGCGTGATAAGGAATCGACGGAATATCCTGCGATGCGGAAAACTTGGGGTCGCCGTTCATGACCCGCTGTTCCCACGTCACCTGGTTCAGGTCGCCGTTGTTCAGGACCATGCAGATCCATCGCGGGTCGGCCCACTGTTCCCAATATTTGGCGACGGTGATCAACTCCGCCATATTGTTCATCTGCATCGCGCCGTCGCCCACCAGCGCGATGACCGGCCGCGCCGGATGGGCGAACTTGGCAGCGATGGCATAGGGAACCGCCGCGCCCATGGACGCCAGTCCGCCGGACAGCGAGCACATCATGCCGCGCTGCACCTTCAAATCCCGCGCATACCAATTGGCCACCGAGCCCGAGTCGCTGGTGACGACGGCGTCGGCCGGCACGCGGGACGACAGCTCCCACACGCTGCGCTGCGGATTCACGCCTTCGCGCCCGGGCTCCAGCGCGCGCTTCTCCAAGGTCTTCCACCAGCGGCCGGTCCAATGGGCGATGTCGTCGCGCCATCGCGTGTCGGTCTTCTGCTCCAGCAGCGGCAGCAGTTCGCGCAAGGTCTGGGCGCTGTCGCCCACCAGGCTGACCTCCATGGGGTAGCGCAGGCTCAGCATATCGGCCTTGATATCGATCTGCACCCCGCGCGCGGCGCCTTCCTTGGGCAGGAATTCCGAGTACGGAAAACCGGACCCGATCATCAGCAGCGTGTCGCAAGCCTCCATCATTTCGTAGCTGGGCTTGGTGCCCAGCAAGCCGATGGAACCGGTGACCCAGGGCGTATCGTCCGGCAATACCGCCTTGCCCAGCAAGGCCTTGGCCACGCCCGCCCCCAGGCGGTCCGCCACGGCGATCACCTCATCGGTGGCGGCGAGCGCGCCGGCGCCGACCAGGATCGCGACCTTCTTGCCGGCGTTCAGGACCTCGGCGGCGCGCTCCAGGTCTTCCTTGAAAGGAAGCAGGCGCGGCGCCTGGTAGCCGACGCCGGAATGCACCGTGCCGTGCTTGTGGCCCGGCGGCTCGTATCCCAGCTCCTGCAGGTCGTTGGGCAGCACCAGCGCCGTCACCTTGCGCTCCGCCAGGGCCGTGCGGACGGCCCGGTCGACCAGGTGGCGCACCTGGCCGGGCACCACGGCCTGCTGCACGAAGGCGCCGGCGACGTCCTTGAACATCGAGACGAGGTCCAGCTCCTGCTGGTAATGGCCGCCCAGCGACGCGCGCGCCTGCTGGCCGGCGATGGCCAGCACCGGCACATGGTCCATGCGGGCGTCATAGAGGCCGGTCAACAAATGGGAGGCCCCGGGGCCGGACGTGGCGATGCACACGCCCAGCTCTCCAGTAAATTTTGCATGGGCGCTGGCCATGAACGCGGCCATTTCCTCGTGGCGGGCCTGCACGAACTCGATCTTGCCGCGCGCCCGCCGCAAGGCCCCGAAGACGCCGTTGATGCCGTCGCCCGGATAACCGAAGATGCGGCGCACGCCCCAGGCATACAGGCGGTCAACCAGGAAATCGCCGACAGTGGTGGCCATATGAGACTCCCGATGATGAGCAAGGTTTGAGACACAGGCCGAAAACTGCGCAAATGGCGTTCCTTGCTCCGGGAGGGCGGCCGCTCAGGGGGCCGCGGCGGTTTCTCCTTCTTCGTCTTCCCCTGCCCACTTCTTCCATTCCGCGGGACCCGCCGCCATCTCCGCATCGTCCAGCAGGCAGGCGTCGAACCAGGCGCGCAGGACGGCCTCGTCCATGCCCATCCCGATGATGACGATCTCCTGGCGCGCGTCGCCGACCCGATCGTCCCAATTCTTCCGAATGGAAGCGAGATATTCGGGATCCTGCGGCCACTCTTCTGGCGGCATGGCCGCCCACCAATAGCCCGCCGGGCCGTGACGGGCCACGGCGCCCGCCTGCGACCATGAACAGGCGACTTCCGGCTGCGAGGCCAGCCAGAAATAGCCCTTGGATCGCACCACGCCCGGCCATTCGCGCTGCGTGAGCGCCTTGAACCGTTCGGGATGGAAGGGCCGGCGCGCGCGATAGACGAAGCTGCGGATGCCGTATTCCTCCGTCTCGGGGACGTGCTGGCCGCGCATCTCGCGCAGCCATCCCGGCGCCTTGGAAGCCTCGTCGAAATTGAACAGGCCGGTGTCCAGCACCCGATCCAGCGGCACCTGTCCCTGCTGCGCCAGCTCGATCCGCGCGCGCGGATTCAAGGTGCGCAGGATGGCCAGCAGCCGCTCGCGCTCCTGCTCGTCGACCAGGTCGATCTTGTTCAGCACGATGACATCGCAGAACTCCACTTGCTCGATCAGCAGGTCGACCACCGTGCGTTCGTCTTCCTCGCCCAGCGACTCGCCGCGCGCCTGCAGGCTGTCCTGCGAGCCGTAGTCGCGCAGGAAGTTGTAGGCGTCGACCACGGTGACCATGGTGTCCAGCCGGGCCGCGTCGCTCAGGCTGCGGCCGTCCTCGCCTTCGAAGGTGAAGGTTTCCGCCACGGGCAAGGGCTCGGAAATGCCGGTGGACTCGATCACGAGCTGGTCGAAACGGCCTTCGGCGGCGAGCCGCCCTACCTCCAGCAACAGGTCTTCGCGCAAGGTACAGCAGATGCAGCCATTGCTCATTTCCACCAGCTTCTCGTCCGTGCGCGAGAGCTCCGCGCCGCCGGCACGCACCAGGGCGGCATCGATGTTGACCTCCGACATGTCGTTCACGATGACCGCCACCCGCCGCCCCTCACGGTTGTTCAGGATGTGGTTCAACAGCGTGGTCTTGCCCGCGCCCAGGAATCCCGAAAGCACCGTAACGGGCAGCGTGCGCGGCGTGGCGGCGGTAGATGAGGCAATGGTCATGAGTCGTGTAAATCCGGTGGAAGATGGGATGGAGCATCCAATCGATGGGACGTCCAGATAGGATGCCCAGGGGATGCCCATTTATTGAGATGTTATAACATAACAATATCGGCAAAGACCATGGGCAAAGGACACGCGCATGTCGCCGGCCCCGTGGCGCGCGTGATACCATCCGCTGAAATTTTCCAGGCGATTTTTCCCAACGTCCGACAAGGCCACACCGACCATGCGCTCCGGAACCCGCAGCAGGGCCGCATCCTGGTTCGCGTCACTCGCGGCGTTCGTGATCGCCTTTTATTCCCTGATGTCGGCATCGGCCCTGGCCGGGACCGTGGTGTCCTCCACGGCCGGCGGCGCCACCACCATCATCTGCACGGCTGCCGGTCCCCGCGTGATCAAGCTCGACGCGGGCGACAGCGCCACCGCCTCCAAGGCAGTCGCCGAACACGGCAACACGCTGCCGCACTGCTGCAGCGGCGGCTGCGCCATGGCCGGCGCCGCCGTGCTTCCCACGCTCTATCTGCTGGCGTGGATGCTGCCCGCCGGTCCGGCCAGCCTGCCGGACTTCACCGTCGAAGCGCCGCCAGCGGCGCAGGGCCTGCTCGCCAGCTCTCCTGGCCGGCCACGCGGGCCGCCCGCCGCTTGAGCGACTCCGCCCCGTGATGGCTTGATGCCGTCGTCCGGATGACACGCCGGCGCGCCGCGCCCGCGTGCCGGCGTCGACCGTGCGCACGGGGGGCTCGCCGCTCACCGCCGTCGCGCGCCGTCGTGAAACCGCAGCCTCCTTGCGCTGCGCGATCGCGCTTCCACGCGCCACGCCCCCGGCCCGAGCGCGCCTCCCTCGCACCGCCGCCCATCCGCCGACCGCATCGGCCACGGCCGCCGCCTGGCGCGCGGCCGCCCTTCGGCTAGTTTCAACGGCGATTCCATTCATGAACGGTTCTTTCCCAAGGCCGGGCAATCGACTGCCCCTGCCCGATACCCCTTCGTCCGGCATTCCCGGTGTCCTGACTTCTTCCCCTCCCGGCCGGCGCCCGGATGCCGGCCAGGCGTTGCCTCGATTTGAGCGATCGCTGCTCGCGCTATCGCTACTGATGGCGCCCGGCCTGGCGCTTGCCGCGGCGGACACGCCGGCGGCAACCCCCGGCGTCGTAGCGCCGGGGGCTCCCGCGCCAGCCACGCCGCCCCAGCCCGTGCGGACGAATCCGTCCGCGCCGACGCCGACCGCCACCCTGGCGCCGGTCACCGTCACCGCGGAGGACGGCTCCGCCCTCGACATTCCCGCGGCCACCGGTTCCAACCTGGGCCTGACGCCGCGCCAGACGCCGGCCAGCGTGGACACGATAGACCGCGCGCAACTGGAGCAGCGCGGCGACGCCAACCTCATCGACGCCATCACCCGCGCGCCTGGGTTCAGCAACATTGCCCATCCCGGCAACGGCGGATCGGCGCTGTCGGTGCGCGGTTTCACCGATTCCACCTCGGTCATGCAGCTCTACGACGGCCTGCGCCAATATGGCGGCCTGGGCGTCACCTTTCCCTTCGATACCTGGTCGATCGACCGCATCGAAGTGCTGCGCGGTCCCGCCTCGGTCATCTATGGCGAAGGCGCCATCGGCGGCGTGGTCAACGTCATTCCCAAGAAGCCGACCAACGGTCCCATCGAAAACGAGGTCCAGGCCACCGTGGGCACGGAGGACACCCAGCGCCTGTCCTTCGGCAGCGGCGGCGCCATCAACGACAAACTGTCCTATCGCTTCGACATCAGCGGCAATCATTCAGGAAACTGGGTGGACATGGGCGATTCGAGAAATCTCAGTATTTCCGGCGCCTTGAAGTTGACCGTGTCCCCGGAATTCAGCCTGACGCTGAGCCATGCCCAGGGCTGGCAACAGCCCATGCGCTATTTCGGCGTGCCGCTGATCGACGGCCGCCTCGACGATTCAATCCGCAAAAAGAACTACAACGTGGGCGACGCCATGATCAAGTACGACGACCGCTGGACCGAGCTGTCGGCGCAATGGACGCCCAACGCGGACACGACCGTGCGCACGCGCCTGTACCAGGTGGACAGCCACCGCCACTGGCGCGACGCGGAGTACTACACCTGGCAGCCCTCCAGCGGCCTGATCCAGCGCTCGTCCTACACCGAAATCCTGCACGACCAATCGGAGCTGGGCGCCACCTCCGACGCCACCTTCAAGGGACATGTGCTGGGCCTGGCCAACCAGGTGTCGGTCGGCTTCGACGCCAGCCACAGCAGCTTCAAGCACACCAACAACTCGCCCTACTCCGGCGTCACCTACGTCGACCCCTACGACTTCGGCCATGGCGACTTCATCAACGTCGCGGGCACCGCGCCGAAGTACCGCAACAAGGCCTCGCAGTACGCCTTCTACGGCGAGGACAGGTTGTCGCTGACCGACAAGTGGTCGGTGGTCGGCGGCCTGCGCTACGACCATGTGGACGTGTCGCGGCGCGACCTGGTGCTGGACCAGCAGGCCTTCGACCAGCGCTATTCGCATACCGGCTGGCGCCTGGGCACGGTCTACGACCTGACGCCGGACTTGTCCGTCTACGGCCAGTATGCGGAAGCCGCCGATCCGGTCAGTGCCCTGCTGATGCTGTCGCCCTCGAACAGCGGCTTCAGCATGTCCACCGGCCGCCAGGTCGAGATCGGCCTGAAGCAGTCCTTTCTGGACGGCAACGGCGACTTCACCCTGGCGGGCTATCGCATCGTGAAGAAGAACCTGGTCACGGCCGATGCCCTGGATCCGTCCACCAGCGTGCAGGTGGGCAAGCAGTCCTCGCGCGGCATCGAGGCCACGCTGGGCCTGACGCTGGCGCGCGACTGGCGCCTGGACGCGAACGCCACGCTGCTGCGGGCGCGCTACGACGACTTCACGGAATCCGTCGGCGGCGTGGCGGTCTCGCGGGCGGGCAACGTGCCGGCCAACGTGCCCGAGCGGCTGGCCAATGTCTGGCTGAGCTGGCGTTTCCTGCCGCAATGGACGGCCAGCGCGGGCCTGCGCTATGTCGGCCGGCGCTACGCGGACCGCGCCAATACGCTGGAGATGGCGGCCTACACCACGACCGACCTGGCGCTGAAATGGGAGCCGCGGCGCGACCTCTCCTTCACGCTGCGCGGCTTCAACATCTTCGACCGGCACTACACCACCACCGCGTACTACAACGCGACGCAGTGGCTGTATGACGACGGCCGGCGCGTGGAGCTGACCATGAACTACAAGTTCTAGGACAGCCGCCATGGAAACGCCCTGGTCCGCCTTCAAGCGCGCCGTGTACCTGGTGCACCGCTGGATGGGCATCGCCGCCTCCCTGCTGATGGCCGCGTGGTTCGTCAGCGGCATGGTGATGCTCTTCGTCGGCTATCCGAAGCTGACGCCCTGGGAGCGCCTGGCGCACTTGCCGGCGCTGGACGCGGATCGGGTCCGCGTACCGGTGGCGGACGCCCTCGCGCGCGTCGGGGCGACAGCGAACGCCGCCGAAATCGTCCTTACCTCGGTCGCGGGGCGGCCCGTCTACCGCGTGCGCGACGGCGCCGGACGGCTTTACGCGGTCGACGCGGCGAACGGCCAACCGCTGCCGCGCGCCGGGCCGGAGGCGGCCGAGGCCGCGGCGCGGGCCTGGGCAGGCCCGTCCGGCGCCGGGGCGCGCTACGTGGACACCGTCGCGGAGGACCGCTGGACCCACTCCGGCGCCCTGGATCCGCACCGGCCGCTGCTGCGCGTCCAACTGGACGACGACGCGCGGACCCTGCTCTATGTGTCGTCGGCCACCGGCGAAGTGGTGATGGACGCGCCGCTGGCGCAACGCGCCTGGAACTATGTCGGCGCCTGGCTGCATTGGCTGTATTTCCTGCGCGACCGTCCCGTCGACCCCGGCTGGAGCTGGATCGTCATCGTCCTGTCGGCGGCGGGCACGGTCGTGGCGGTGACCGGCACGCTGGCCGGCGTGTGGCGCTGGCGCTTCCGCGGCCGCTACAAATCGGGCTCGCGGTCTCCCTACCGGGATTTCTATCCGCGCTGGCACCACCTGACCGGGCTGGCCTTCGCGGCGATCACCTGCACCTGGATCTTCAGCGGCTTGATGTCCATGAATCCGCTGGGCGTATTCGCGGCGCAGGGGCAGCGGCCGGACGTCGTCTCCTACCGGGGCGGCGTGCCCGGCGCGCTGCGGCCGGCGCTGCAGCCGGCCGAGGCCTTGCGGGCGTTGCAGTCGGCGTCCTTCGCGCCGCGCGAACTCGCCTGGCGGGTGCTGGACGGCCGGCCCTATCTGCTGGCGCGCGACGGCGCCGACCGCACGCGGCTGGTGCTGGACGGCGTGGCCGGGAACGGCGCCGGCCTTGACCATGCGCAACCGCGCATCCTGAAGCAATGGCCGGAGACCGCATTGCGGGCCGCCGCCGCCCGTCTCGTCGCCGCGCCCCTGGCGGACATGCGCCTGCTGGACCGCTACGACGACTATTACTACGGGCGGGCTCCGGAAGCCATGAACGGCGGCCTCGAACGGCGCCTGCCGGTCTGGCGGCTGAAATACGCCGACGCGGCCGATACCTGGGTCTACCTGGATCCGCGAACGGGCGACATGGCGCTGGGCGTGGACCGCGCGCAACGCCGCGGCCGCTGGCTGTTCAACTTCCTGCACAGTTGGGACTTGCCCGCCATGTTGCGGGACGAAGGATGGCGCGCGGCCGTGCTGATATTCCTGAGCGCCGGCGGCCTCGCCCTGAGCCTGACCGGCGTCGTGATCGGCGTGGCGCGTCTCCGGCGGAAGTTGGGACGACGATCCCAACCGCCAGGACGAGCGCGCCCGCCCATGCCGGCCGCGCCCCGGCGAAAAACCTGAAACCTTCTCTGAATCCCCTCGATCAAGATATGGGAACCACGGGGTAAATACCGACAAAGGAAAATCCTATGCGTGCATAGAAAAGCGATATTTGCCCTGGCGTCCGGCTCTCCCTACGATGGACCCCGCCCGCGCGGACCAGCGCCATAAGAAACGCGCATGGCGCGTCACTTCAAGGGAAATCGATGTTCAGTCTCCGTTTGTCCGGCGCCCGCCGCGCCGCCCTCGCCAGCACCGTCCTGCTCGCCGCCGCCCTGGCCTTGCCCGCGGCCCGGGCGGCCGGGTTTCCGGATCATCCCATCCGGCTGATCGTCCCCCAATCGGCGGGATCGGGCGGCGACGTGGTCGTGCGCTTGCTGAGCGACAGGATGGGCAGCGCTCTGGGCGCCTCCGTGGTGGTTGAGAACAAGCCCGGCGCCAACGGCATCGTGGCGATGTCCTACGTTGCGAAGTCGCCCCCCGACGGCTACACCCTGCTGCTGGCCGGCGTGTCCCAGATGAGCTTCAACCCCAAGCTGTACAAGAACCTGCCTTATGACGCGGACAAGGACTATACCTACGTCGCGCCCGTCGTCGACACGCCCTTCGTGCTGGTCGCCGGCAAGAACAGCCCCTACAAGACGCTGCCGCAACTGATCGCCGCCGCCAAGGCCGCGCCCAACGCGATTACGTTCGCCAGCGCCGGGGCCGGCAATTCCACGCATCTTTCCACCGAGCTGATCGCCAGCGGCGCCGGCATCAAGCTCAAGCACATTCCGTACAAGGGTTCCGGCCCGGCGCTGAACGCGGTGATCGGCGGCCAGGTCGACCTGATGACCAGCGTGCTGGGCTCGGCGCTGCCGCAGATCCAGGCCGGCAACGTGGTCCCGCTGGCCGTCCTGGCCGACCAGCGCGCCAGCGACCTGCCCAACGTCCCGACGCTGCAAGAGGCCGGCTTGCACGTGCCGCCCATGCCGGGCTGGTTCGCCCTGGTCGGCCCCGCCGGCATGGACCAGGCGGTGGTGGGCAAGCTGAACGCCGCCGTGCAGGCGGCCATCGCCGACCCCGGCGTCGACAGGAAACTGCGCGACCTGTACTTCGTGCCGCTGCACGGCAGCGCCGAGCAGATGCGGACCCGCGCGGACCAGGACGCGCGCTTCTGGGGCGATTTCATCGCCAGGAACGGCATTCAGGTCGATTGAACCGGCTCGGCCGGCGGAATGGCCGGCAGCGGCCGTTCCCCCTGCCATTGCACGCCGGTCCAGCAGCCTTGCGCCACCAGGCCGGCAGCGACCTCGATGAGCGTCTGGTGGACGTGCGTGCACGCCACGCTTTTCTCCGTCGACACCGACATGCACACCGAGACCCGGCGCCGGAAATCGGCGCTGGCGATGCGCGTGGCGACGATGTTGTCCGAGCGCGCCTCCGGCCCGACCAATGCCGAGGACGGCAGCACGGTCCAGCCCTTGCCGGCGCGCACCACCGTCAACAGGACGGACACCGCGCTGGTTTCCACCACCAGGCGCAAGGGCAGGTCCTCTTCGGCGAACGTACGCGCGGCCAACACCCGGATGGAATTCGGGAAGCTGGGCAATACCAGCGGCAGCGCGGACATCTGCCGCAGCGTCACGGCGTCCACGCCCAGCGGCGGCCCGACCAGGAACAGGTCCTCGGTCAGCAGCGGCGCGATCGTCATGCGCGCCGGCTGCGGCCGCGCGTCCATCGCCACGGAGAGGTCCAGCCTGTGCATGGACACCGCCGTCGCCAGGTCGCTGCTGCTGCCCTCCACCACTTCCAGCACCACCTCCGGATACCGGCTGGCCACGGCCTCGATCAAGGGCAGCGCCAGTATGCGCGAGGTGCTGGTGGGCAACCCTACTTTCACATGGCCCGACGGCGTATCGCGTCCATGCTTGATGGCCGACCTGGCTTCCTCCGCCTGCCGCAGCATGACCTTGGCGTGGCGGTACAGCAATTTCCCGGCTTCGGTGGCGCGCACGCCGCCGGGACCGCGCAGGAGCAGCGGCGTTTCCAGCTCCTTTTCCAGATTGGCCACGTGCTGGCTGAGCGACGGTTGCGCGATATGCAGCGTTTCCGCGGCGGCGGTGATGCTTTCGAGCTCGACGATGCGGACAAAATACCTGAGTTGACGCAGATCCATCAGAAAATCCTATTTGGCCGATGGCATCTTAGCGAAGATGAAGGCGGGTTCGCGCGCGCCTCGGTGTAATTCCCTATATCGAACGCCGTCCTGGCATTCAGCATCCGGGATCGCATTTTCCTATGCCGGCATCCACATCAAGTATTGGCGGGAAGCCGCCCCGCTCTCTAAGATAGCCGTCGATATTCCGTGCACCTCCCAAGGATTCGCCATGCCCCCCTATGCCAAGAACGAGGACCAGGCCTGGTCCGTGCCGCCGCAAGCCTACGCGGAACGCCGGCCCGTCGATTACGTCGTCCCCGAACCGTCCTCGCGCTACCTGACCATGCGCGACGGCTGCCGGCTGGCGATCGACGTCTACCTTCCACGGGCGGCCGACGGCAAGACGGCGGCCACGCGCTTTCCCGCGATCACGCTGTTCACCCCCTATTACCGCCGCTTCGCCCTCAAGCCGGACGGCAGCGGCGAACGCGCGCCCAACACCGCCAAGCTGCGCGACTATTTCGTGCCGCGCGGCTATGCCGTGGTGGTGATCGACGTGCGCGGCACCGGCGCCAGCTTCGGCACGCGCGACAGCTTCCGCTCCCCCCGCGAACGCGAGGACAGCCGTGAAGTGGTCGACTGGATCGTCGCCCAGCCCTGGTCGACGGGCGTGGTCGGCGCCACCGGGATTTCCTACCTGGGCGCGGCATCGGATTTCCTGGCGGCGACACGCCATCCCGCGCTCAAGGCGATCGCGCCGCTCTTCTCGGTCTGGGACACCTATACGGACAACTACTATCCCGGCGGCATCCAGCTCAAGGCGTTGACGCAAAGCTATGACGACCTGATGGTCGCGCTGGACCATGACCGGCGCGAAATGCTGCACCGCTTCGTCTACTACGCGAATCCGGACTTCGCCGGGCCGCAACCCGTCGACGAGGATCCCGACGGCGTGCTGCTGAAGCAAGCCGTGCATGAGCACCTGGGCAATTTCCGCCAGACCGAATTCATGCCGGAATTCCGCTTCCGCGAAGAGCCCCTGCCCTACGACGCCAATTTCAGTTCGGCCACCTTCAGCCCCTACAGCCTGGCGGCGCAGATCCCGCCGGACGTGGCCGTGCTGTCGGTTTCCGGCTGGATGGACGGCGCCGGCTACATGAACAGCGCGATCTCGCGCTACCTGACGCTGGACGGGAATCCACGCCACCTGATGCTGGGCCCGTGGGACCACGGCGCGCGCATCGACGTGTCCCCCTGGCGCGCCGCGCAGATGGCCGACGCGCCCTGGCTGGCCGAAACGCTGCGTTTCTTCGACCATTACCTGCTGGGCCTGGACACCGGCCTGCAGCACGAGGCGCCCATCCACTATTACGCGCTGCACGCCGAGCAATGGCGCGGCGCCACGCAATGGCCGCCCCATGGCGATGAGGCCGCCACGCGCCTGCACCTGGCGCCGCAAGGGAAGCTGGCCGGCGCCGCGCCGGCCGAGACTTCCCAGCAGGACTACCAGGTCGATTTCTCGCTGGGCACCGGCGCCGGCACGCGCTACGAGCGCATCGCCGCCATCAACAGCACCGAGTACTACCCGGACTGGCAAGGCCGCACCGACCGCATGGCCAGCTTCACGTCCGCGCCGCTGGAAGCGGCGGCCGAACTGGCGGGCCACCCGGTGATCGACCTGTGGGTCGCCAGCAGCGAGCCCGACGCCGCCGTCTACGTCTACCTGACGGAGATCGAGGCGGACGGCCGCGAGCGCTACGTGACCGAAGGCATCCTGCGCTTGCTGCACCGCAAGGTCACGCCGTGCCCGTCCGGGTACCGCACGACCTGGCCGTTCCGCAGCTTCCGCCGCGATGACGCGGCGCCGCTGACGCCAGGGCAATTCGAGCGGGTCGAACTGGCCCTGCTGCCGACGGCATGGCGCTTCGCGGCCGGCAGCCGCATCCGCGTATCGATCGCCGGCCACGACGCCGACCATTGCGGCCAGGTGCCGCACGGGCGTCCGCCGCGCCTGGCGCTGGGCACGGGCGGACGGCATGCGTCGTCCATTGCCTTGCCCCTGCGCGCGGCATAGCCGCGGCCGCGTGCCGCCGCGGCGGTGCGCGGCGCCACCGACGCCGTGGCCCGGCCATTCGACAGGCCGGAACAGGCGGGAACAGGCCGAAAGCGCCGTCTCCGCGATGCTTGGATAGAATGGGCGTTTCCCGCCCCGCTTTCCGGGCAGCCCCGCCCGGGCCATAACGAGAATCGAGAATACGAGACAGCCATGAGACTCCGCCTATCCCCGCTTTACTTCTGCCTCGCCGTGGCCTGTGCCCCCGGCCTGTCCGCCGCGCAGATCAAGCCCGTGGAGCCGCCCGCGCCGCCCGCCGCCGAGCAGGCCGCGAAGCCCGCGGACCAGGCGGCCGGCACGGCCGCCGAAAAGCCGGCTGAAAAAACCGCGGACAAGAGCACCGACAAGACCGCGCCCAAGCCTCCCGCCAAGCCCGTCCGCGACGAATTCTTCTGGCTGGGTGAAATCAACAAGGCCACCGCCGTCATCAATACCGACGAAGGCCTGCTGGACAAGTCCATGGCGCCGCGCCTGGCCGCGGCGGTGCAGAAGGTCATCGACGACGGCAACCAGCCCGGCGGCAAGCGTCCGTCCACGGTCATCACCTTCGAACCGCTGCTGATCAAGGCCGGCGGCCTGGACGTCACGCTGCTGCACGCCGGCCGCTCCAGCCAGGACATGCACGCGACCTACCGTTCCGCCATCCTGCGCGACAAGCTGCTGGACCTGGCCGAGCAACTGCACGCCACGTCCAAGACCCTGGTCGACCTGGCGGCCCGGCACGTCGGCACCATCGTTCCCAACTACACCAACGGCGTGGCCGCGCAGCCCAACAGCTATGGCCACTACCTGCTGGGCTTCGCCGCCGCGCTGGAGCGCGACGCCGAGCGCATCCGGGAAACCTATGCGCGGGTCGACCGCTCGCCCATGGGCACCACGGTGCTCAACGGCACGAGCTGGCCGCTGGATCGCAAGCGCATGGCCGACTATCTGGGATACGCCAAGCTGGTCGACAACGCCTACGACGCGTCGCAGTTGTCGTCCATGGACGAGCCGGTGGAAGTCTCGTCCATCGTGACCGCCATCGGGCTGCACACCGGCAATTTCATCGAGGACATCATGACGCAGTACGCGCAGTCGCGTCCGTGGATCCTGCTGCAGGAAGGCGGCGGCAACACCTACGTGTCCAGCGCGATGCCGCAGAAGCGCAACCCGGGCCTGCTGAACTCCACCCGCAGCGACGCCTCGACCGCCCTCACCCTGGCCATGGGTCCCATCATTCAGACCCACAACATCACGCCGGGCATGCCCGATCCCAAGGACGTGGCCCAGAATTCCGCCATGGTCGATGCCGCCATCAAGGCGCTGAAGAAATGGGACCGCATTCTCAAGGCGCTGGTCATCAATCCCGACCGCGCCCTGGAGGAATTGAACAGCGACTGGACGGCGTCCCAGGAATTGGCCGACCTGCTCATGCGCAAGTACAAGCTGCCGTTCCGCGAAGGCCATCATTTCGCCTCCGACGTGGTCGAGTATGCACGGCAGCACGACATCAAGCCGCTGGACTTCCCCTATGCCGACGCCAAGCGCATCTATGCCGAAGTCGTCAAGGGCAGCAAGTATCCGCAGGAACTGCCCATGAGCGAGGCTGAATTCCGCGCGTCGCTGGATCCGGTGGCCATCGTCAAGGCGCGCGCCACCTCGGGCGGCCCGCAGCCGGCCGAGATGGAACGCATGTTGAAGGAGGCGCGCGAAAACCTGGCGCTGCAGGAAGACTGGATCAAGACGCACCGGGCGCACATCGACGACGCCCTGGCGCGCCTGGACAAGGACTTCGACACCCTGGTGGCGTCGGGCGCCAAGCCGGCTCGCTGAACCCCGGCATCCGTCGTGGCGGCGGGCGCCGCCACGCGGCCGCCGCCTACATCACGCGCACCGCGTCAGCCCGCGCGCACGACCATGGGCTGGAAATGCCGCGGCGCCTCGCGCACGGGCGCCTCGTCCCGTTCCACGCCGCGTTCGCGCGCCGCCCCCAGCGACAGGTAGCGCAGGCAACAGACGCGCAGGAAGGACGCGAAGCTCATCGTCATCTCGCCATGGCGGGCCAGCAGCTCGTCATGCAGTTTGATGGCGAATTGATTGGTGGTCAGCCCTTCCCGCTCGGCGATCTCCTGCAGCACGTCCCAGAACAGGTTCTCCAGCCTCACGGTCGTCACCACGCCGTGGATGCGCAAGGAGCGGGTGCGCGATTCATAAAGTATGGGATCGGTGTTGACGTATATCTTGCACATGCTTCACTCCTCGAAGTGGGCACGCCGATGCCGGCTGGCATGCGTCGACTGCCATCATAAGCCAGGGCGGCGGCGTCCGGGGGCCGGCCGCCCTGGCGGTCCCGCTCAGATCGCCCGCTGCTTCATCTGCCCGGCGATATAGTCCGCCTGCCGCATCGCCAGCGTGACGATGGTCAGCGTCGGATTCTCCGCCGCGCCGGTGGTGAACTGGCTGCCGTCAGACACGAACAGGTTGGGAATGTCGTGCGCCTGCCCATGCCGGTTGACCACCCCGTCTTCCGGCCGCTCGCTCATCCGCGCGGTGCCCAGGTTGTGCGTCGACGGATACGGCGGCACGCGGTACACGTCCACGGCGCCGGCCGCCTTGTAAAGCGCCTCGGACTGCCTGAAGGCATGCTCGCGCATCGCATTGTCGTTGGCGTGGTCGTCGAAATGGACGTTGGCCACCGGCAGGCCGTACTGGTCCTTCAACTCCTTGTCCAGCGTCACCCGATTGTCCGCGCGCGGCATGTCCTCGCCGACGATCCACAGGCCGGCGGTGTAGGCATACTGGTCCATCGCGTGGGTGAAATCCGCGCCCCACGCGCCGGGCTTGAGAAACGCCGCGTAGAACGGCAGGCCCAGCGAAATGGTCTCCAGGTGATAGCCGCCGGCGAAACCGCGCTTGGGATCGTGGCGGGCTTCGTCCTCGACGATGCCGGCCATGACCGTCCCCTTGTACATATCGACCTTGTCCTTGAAGGTGGCGTACACCGAGCCGGTGGTGTGGCGCATGTAATTGCGTCCCACCTGGTCCGACGTATTCGCCAGGCCGCGCGGGAACTTGGCCGAATGCGAGTTCAGCAGCAGGCGCGGCGTCTCGATCGAATTGCCGGCCACCGCCACCGCCCGCGCCTTCTGCCTTTGCAGCTTGCCCTGGGCGTCGTAATAGACGACGGCGTTGACGCGGCCCCGGTCGTCGTGCTCGATGCGCGCCACGTGGGCCTCGGTGCGCAGCTCCGCGTGTCCGGTGGCGATGGCGCGCGGCAGCTCCGTGTACAGCGTGGACCACTTCGCGCCGAATCTACAGCCCTGGAAACAGAAGCCGCGCTGGTAGCAATGGGCCCTGTCGTCCTGCGGCACGCTGTTGATGGCCATGTGACCCGTGTTGACGTGCTTGTAGCCTATCCTGGTCGCGCCGGCGTGGAAGATCTTGAAGTTGTTGTTGCCCGGCAGGCCCGGCGCGCCGTTGGTGCGGGTCACGCCCAGCTTCTTTTCCGCCCGCGCGTAGTACGGGTCGAGCTCCTCGCGCGTCAGCGGCCAGTCCAGCAGCGTCGCGCCCGGAACGTCGCCATAGGTGGTGCGCGCCTTGAACTCATAGGGCTGGATGCGCAGGCTGGCGCCGGCCCAGTGCACCGACGTTCCGCCGACGGTCTTGCAGATCCAGGCCGGCAGATTGGGAAAATCCTTGGCCAATTGATAGGACCCCGACGACCGGCGCGGATCCAGCCACGCAAGCTGCTGGAAGGAGCCCCATTCGTCGGTAAGGAAATCGGCGCGCGTATGCAGCTTGCCGGCCTCCAGGATGACCACGTCCACGCCTTGTTGCGCCAATTCGTTGGCCAGGGTGCCGCCGCCCGCGCCCGAGCCGATGACGACCACCACCTTGTCGTCGTCCAGGGCGAAGGTCTTGCCGTGCTGGCCTTGCAGTTCAGTCTCTGACATGTCTTTTCTCCTCGAATCAATTCGCCGGAACCGGGCCGCTGTCCTGCGGCGGCGGATCGGGGAGCCAGGCCAGGTCGTTGAAGCCCGTGAGCAGGTAGCCGCCGTCGCCCGCGTTGGCGCCATAGCCGAAATGCGCATAGGCCAGGGGATTGGCGTACAGCGCCACCACGGCGGTCGAGCGCACGGTTTCGAAGAACGGCGTGCCGGCGATCGCGGCCGCGTCCTGGTCCTTGTCCGCGGATGCCCGCTTGAGCCAGTCGCCCTGCCCCAGGCCGTCGAGTTTGCGCACGCCCTCCGCCAACTGCGTCTGCACGGCGGGGTCGGCGGCCGCCTTTTCGTCCAGGCTCTTGACCACCAGCGCATAGACCGCGTCGTCCAGCGTCGCGTGCGGATAAATGCGCCGGGTCAAGGCCAGCAGCACGTCGCCCTGGTGGGTGTCGAGGCGCTTGAGCGCCAGCGCCCACGCCCGGCTGGGGGCGAAGGCGGCCAGCGTGGAGGACAGCGCCAGCGTGCCGAACAGCACGCCCGTTCCCTTCAGCCATTCGCGCCGGGTGAGCGCAATGCCGGCGGGCCGGGCCGGACCGTCGCCGTGCCGCGTCTCGGCGACGGCGAGCGGAATCGTCGTTGATTTCATGTGTGTCTCCTTCCTCTACCGGGTGAGTCCCGGATTCTTCGGTCGTTGCGGAACGCGGTGCGCCGGGCCTGCCGGCGCGCCGCTACCGGTAATGTCCATGCCGTTCGAGCACCTCCACCTTGTAGCCATCCGGATCGAGGATGAAGAAATAGCGCGCCAGCAGCGTGCCGTCGTCCGCATGGAATTCGCGCAGGTCGTTGGGCGTATGGCCCTGGCCGACGAGGCGTTCGCGTTCTGCCCTGGCGTCATCCACCACGAAGGCCACGTGGCCGTAGCCGTCGCCGTGGGTATAGGGCTCCTCCCTGCCCTTGTTCCAGGTCAGCTCGATTTCCGCTTCGCTCTCGTCGTTGCGCAGGTAGACCAGCGTGAAGTCGTCGAAGTCCAGCCTGTGGCTGGTCTTCAGGCCGAACACGCCTTCGTAGAACGAGAGCGAACGATCCAGGTCGCGCACGCGGACCATGGTATGTATGAGTTTCGCCATGCCGCCGCCCGTTCAGTGGCTGATGCGCGTGCCCAGCAGCGCGAGGAATTGCGCGATCCAGTTGCTGTGCGCGGTCCAGGCCGGCGCCGTGACGAACTGGCCGTCGGTGATGGCGTCGGGCCAGCCCAGTTCGACGTACTCGGCGCCGGCCAGCCTCACCTCCGGCGCGCAGGCCGGATAGGCCGAAATCTTCCGGCCCTCGATGACGCCGGCCGCGGCCAGCAGTTGCGCCCCGTGGCAGACGGCGGCGATGGGCTTGCCGGCGCGCGCGAATTCCCGGACCAGGTCCAGCACGCGGTCGTTCAGGCGCAGGTATTCCGGCGCCCGCCCGCCGGGAATCAGCACGGCGTCGTAGGCGGCGCTGTCGACGCCGGCGAAGTCGGCGTTCAGCGTGAAGTTGTGCCCGCGCTTCTCGCTATAGGTCTGGTCGCCCTCGAAGTCGTGGATCGCGGTACGGATCTGGTCCCCGGACTTCTTGTCCGGCGTCACCACATCCACGACGTGGCCGACCGCGCCCAAGGCCTGGACGGGGACCATGAGCTCGTAGTCCTCGACGTAATCGCCCGCGAGCACCAATATTTTCTTGGCCATGACTCTCTCCTTTCTGTAGGAATAAGGCGGTGGTACGGCCACCGTGGAGAGAGTCTAGGCACGCTGCGAGGCGAGCGGGTAATAGCAGGTTAAATTGCCATTAAGGTTTTCACTAGTTCGATGTCCCGGGAGAGACGGCGGCGGAGCGCGATTCCCTTGCGCCCCGCCGCTGCCTGTCCCAAATGCCGGGTATCTAATGCCTGGTATTTAATGCCGGGCGGAGCGGCGCACCACTTCGCCCCAGGTCTTGATTTCGCGCGCGATCGTCTGGTCGGTGGCGGCCGGCGAACCGGGCGTGGCGACGGCGCCCAGCTTTTCCGCCCCCCTGCCGCACCGCCGGCAGCTTGCCGGCCTGCTGCATCGCCAGCGACATCTTTTCTATGGCGGCGGGCGGCGTCCCGGCCGGCGCCAGCAAGGCATACGTGGTCGCCACCGCATACCCCTGCACCCCCGCCTCCGCGAAGGTGGGCACGTCCGGAAGGCTGGGCACGCGCGCCGGGGCGCTGACGGCCAGGATGCGGATCTTGCCGCTCCCGGCTTGCGGAATCAGCGCCGGCAGGGTTTCGATCACCATGTCGATCTGGCCGCCCAGCAGGTCCGTGACCGCCGGGCCGCTGCCGCGATAGGGCACGTGCAGGATATCCGTCCCGGTGACCTGCTTGAACAGCTCGCCGGCCATATGCTGGGAACTGCCCGTCCCCGCCGATCCGAAGGTCAGCCGGCCGGGCCGCTGCTTGGCCAGCGCCACCAGTTCGGCCAGGTTATGCGCCGGCACCTTGGTGCTGACGGCCAGCGCCATGGGCATGGTGATCGCCACCGACACGCCCTTGTAGTCCTTGGCGAAGCTGTAGTTCTGCTTCTCCAGCATCGCGGCGTTGATCGCCAGGCTGCCCAGCGCGCCCATCAGCACGGTGTAGCCGTCGGGGGGCGCATGCGCGACATATTCGGCCCCCAATTCGCCGCCCGCCCCGGCCTTGTTCTCCACCACCACCGACTGCTTGAGATAGTCGCCCATATGTTGGGCATAAAGCCGCGCCGCCACGTCGGTGGCGCCGCCCGGCGGATACGGCACGATCATCCGGATGGGCCTATCCGGCCACTCGCCCGCGTGGGCCGCGCACATCCAGGCGGCCGCCGCCGCCACGAGTACGCCTCGTGCAAACCTGCGCATCATTGTCTCTCTCCGTTTTTCCGCCTTTGGCGGTTTTTATATTCCCAATATATAGGATTTAATTCCTATATATGGCTTAACAAGAATTCCATACGATGCTATTCTGGTCAAGAGAAAATCCGCTGTGCCCTTAAAAGGGTGAGATTCGACTATCAATAAATGAGACATGCACGAGGGACGGCCAGCCGGCGGCGGCACGGCGGGCCTTCCTCCAGGAAGGAGATACGCAAACCATGACTTCCGGATTCAACGGCCAGGACAAGCAGCTCGCGCTGGCGCAACTCGCGGCATTGGTGCCGGACGGCGCCTCCGTGGCGCTGGGCGGCAGCTTCCTGCACCGGGGCCCCTTCGCCTTCGTGCGCGAACTCATCCGCCAGCGGCGGCGCGACCTGGAAATCATCAAGCAATCGCCGGGCTACGACATCGACATCCTTTGCCGCGCCGGCGCCGTGCGCAAGGCGCGCGCGGGCATCGTCGCCATGGAAGGCAATTTCGGCCTGGCGCCGTGGTACCGCAAGGCCGTCGAACAGGGCCAGATGGTGCTGGAAGAACACGCCTGCGCCACGCTCACCGCGGGACTGCGCGCGGCCGCTTTCGGCGTGCCCTACATGCCTTGCGGCGGCCTGCACGGCAGCGACCTGCCCGCGCTCAATGGCTGGGCCAGCGTGGAGGATCCCTACGGCAGCGGCCAGCGTCCCTACCTGATTCCCGCCGTCAAGCCGGACTTCGCGGTGTTGCAGGTCACGGAGATCGACCGGCTGGGCAATGCCCGCGTCCACGGCACCTCGCACTGGGACCGCATCATGTCGCGCGCCGCCGGCAGCGTGCTGGTGGTGGCGGAAAAAATGGTCGACACCGCGGTCTTCGAGGCGCAGCCCGAAGCGACGCTGCTGCCCTATTTCATGGTGCAGGCCTATACCGTGTTGCCGGGCAGCGCCTGGCCGGGTTCCTGCACGCCCTGCTACGACATCGACTATCCCGCCGTCGAACGCTATATGGACACCAGCCGCAGCCTCGAAGCCCACATGGCCGAAGCTCCCGAAATCCGGGAGGCCTCCCATGCCTGAATTTTCGCCGTTCGCCCACATCGTGCTGGGCCTGTCCCGTTTCATCCGGCCCAATGAAATCACGTTCAGCGGCGTGAACTCGACGCTGCCGATGCTGGCCTGCCTGGTGGCCAAGCGCGCCTACGATTTCGACTACGTCTATATCAACGTGGCCGGCGGCGTCGACCCGCGGCCCGAGCATATTCCGCTGTCCAGCTCGGATCCCCAACTGGCGGCGCATACCGCGTCGATCTTCGCCAACGAGGATTTCTACGACCTGTGCACGCGCGGCCGCATGGACCTGACCTTTCTCGGCGCGGCGCAGATCGACGGCGAGGGCTCGGCCAACAATTCGTGCATCGGCGACTGGCACCATCCCAAGGTGCGGCTGCCCGGCGGCGGCGGCGGCGCCGTCATGCTGCCCACGGCGCGGCGCGCCTGCACCTGGCGCACCGAGCACTCGCGCCGCACCTTCGTGCAGAAGCTGGATTTCCGCACCTCCTGGGGCGGTTTCCACGGCATCGCCACGCCCATCGCCATCTTCGTCAAGCGCGATGGCCGGCTGGCGCTGCAATCCTGGCATCCCGACGCCAGCCTGGAGGAAGTGCGCGAGCGCACGGGCTTCGAATTCGACGCCACCGGCGCTCAGCCCACGCCCCTCCCCACCGCGCGAGAACTGGCGGCGCTGAAGGCCGTCGATTCCGACGGCGCCTTCGAACGCGACGCGGCCGTCAAGCTGCGCTAGAAGCGGCCGGCGCCCGCTGCCGACGAACCAGGAGAGCCCTGCATGGCCGACCCCCGCAATCTGCCGGCGCTGTGGCGCAGCGTCTGGCAGGATCCCGAGCGCCGCGACCATCCGGCGCTGATCACCGAACAACGGCGCTGGAGCTATGGCGAACTGGACGACGCCGTTCGCCGGCTGGCCGGCGCGTTCCGCCGCGCCGGCGTGGCGCGCGGCGACTATGTGGCCCTGGCGCTGGAGCGCGGGCCGGGCCAGGTGCTGGCGCTGCTGGCCGCGCTGGTGGCCGGGGCCTGCCCCTGCCCGCTCGAGCCGCGCCTGGCGGCCGAGGAAACCCGGCGCCGCGTCGCCGCGGTGGGCCTGCGCTGGATGCTGCATGACGCCGGCCATGCCGCGCTGGCCGAGGCCGGCGGCATCCCGCCGGAACGGCGCCTGGACCTCGACGGCCTGCCCGCGGGCGACCCGTATTGGGACGAGACCCACGCGGCGGACGATCCGGCCCTGCTGCTTTTCACGTCCGGCAGCACCGGCAAGCCCAAGGGCGTGCTGCAGGCGCATCGCGGCGTGCTGCTGAACGCGCAAGGGGTGGGCGCCCACACGGGCTTGCGGCCCGACGACGTGCTGTTGCACGTCATGCCGCTGCACCACACCAATGCCGTCAACAACCAGATCTTCGCGCCGCTGGCCCGCGGCGCCACGGTGGCGCTGGCCGGACGCTTCCGCGCCGAGGACATGCCGGGCCTGCTGGCACGCTTCCGCCCGACGCTGATGACGGGCGTGCCCACCATGTATTCCCGCATGCTGGAGCAGACCTTCGATCGCGCGGCGCTGGCCGGGCTGCGCATGGCGCGCTGCGGCTCGGCGCCCATCACGCCGGCCCTGCACCGGGAAATCGAAGCCTTCATGGGCTGCCCCCTGGTGGTGTCCTATGGCTTGTCGGAGGCCACCTGCACGTCAACCATCAACCCGCCCGCGGCGCGGCGCATCGGCACGGTGGGAACGGTGCTGCCCGGCCAGCGGGTGGCGCTGCTCGACCCCGAGGGCCGCCCCGTGGCCGAGGGCGCCGAAGGCGAGGTCTGCATCGGCGGCGACATATTGATGCTGGGCTACCTGGGCCACGACGGCGACAGCCCGGTGCGCGACGGCTGGCTGCGCACCGGCGACCTCGGCCGCTTCGACGCCGACGGTTATCTCAGCATCACCGGCCGCATCAAGGACGTCATCATCCGCGGCGGCGAAAACCTGTCGCCCCGGCAGATCGAGGACGTGCTCTGCCGCGAGCCGGCGGTCGCCGCCTGCTGCGTGGTGGGACGCGCCGACCGGGACCTGGGCGAAGTCCCGGTGGCGGTCATCGTGCCGCGCGCCGGCGCCGCGATCCCGGACGGCGACGTCCTGCGCGCCCGGGTGCGCGAGCAACTGGGCCGCATCTACGCGCCCGAAGCCGTCTACGTCAGCGCCGCGCTGCCGGAAAACGCCGTCGGCAAGGTGGATCGCAAGGCGGTGGCGCAATGGGTGCGCGACCGGGATGAGGCGCTCGGGATAGGTGCTATCCTCAACGAAACGCAACACATCTGAAAATCTGGGAATCGAATCCTGATATCAAGGATTCACTTTCCTACATATGCATATAGCGGGATATCAAAGCCATGAAACACACCGCGGCCTTGGCCGGAGTGAAGGTCATCGAAATCTGCAACGTCGCAGCCGGGCCGTTCTGCGGCATGCTGCTGGCCGACATGGGAGCGGACGTCGTCAAGATAGAGCATCCCGAGGGCGGCGACACGCTGCGCGCGTGGCCGCCCCTGAGCGAGGGCTATAGCGAGAACTTCGCCTCGCTCAACCGCAACAAGCGCTCGGTCACGCTGAACTTGAAGGACCCCGCCGACGTGGCGCGCGCGCGCGAGCTGGCCGCCGGCGCCGACGTCCTGCTGGAGAACAACCGGCCCGGCGTCATGGCGCGTCTCGGGCTGGGGTACGAAGACCTGGCCAAGCTCAACCCGCGCCTGGTCTATTGCTCGATTTCCGCCTACGGGCAGTCCGGGCCGCGCGCGCAGGAAGGCGGCTTCGACCTGACCATCCAGGCCATGAGCGGCATCATGAGCGTGACCGGCGAGGCCGGCGGCGCGCCGGTCAAGTGCGGCGTGCCGGTGGCGGACTTCACCGCCGGCCTCTATGGCGCGTTCTCGATCGCCTCGGCGCTGCGCGTGGCCGAGGCGACGGGCCAGGGCACGCACCTGGACGTTTCCATGCTGGGGGTGACCATGGGCATCGCCGCGCTGCAGACCTCGGAATATTTCGGCAGCGGCAAGGATCCGCAGAAGCTGGGATCGGCGCATCCGCGCAACGCGCCCTACCAGGCCTTCCGCTGCCGCGACGGCTACTTCGGCATGGCGGCCGGCAACAATGCCCTGTGGAAGAGCGTGTGCGCCGTCGTCGGGCGGCCCGAGCTGTTCCAGGACGAGCGCTTCCTGGACACGGGCCGGCGCGCCCGCAACCAGGTCGAACTGCGCGACCTGCTGGAAGCCATCTTCGTCCTGGAGGACGGCGCGACGTGGCTGGCGCGCTTTCGCGAGGCCGGCGTGCCCTGCGCGCCCATCAATACCTATTCCCAGGTGCTGGCCGACCCGCAAGTCGAACATATGGGATGGGTCCAGCCGCTCGAGCTGCCCAACGGCGTGAAGACGCGCACCTTCGGCGCGCCGGTGCGGATCGCCGGCCAGACCCTGCCCATCCGCAGCGCCCCGCCGGCGCTGGGCGAACACAACGCGGAAGTACTCGGCGCGCAGGCCGCCAGGGAGACCGCGCAATGACCGCCGGCGCGCAGGACCGCGACGGCGGTCTGGTGCGGGTCGAGCACCGCGAGCACGCCACCCTGATCACCCTGGACCGGCCGGAGAAGATGAATGCCCTGTCTGCCGGCCTGGTGGAGGCGCTGATCGCGGCGGTCGACGAGGCCCATGCCCGCCGCAGCGATCTCATCGTGCTGCGCGGCGCCGGCCGCAATTTCAGCGCCGGCTTCGATTTCGGCGGCTACGAGGAACAAAGCGAGGGCGACCTGCTGCTGCGTTTCGTGCGCATCGAACAACTGCTGCAGAAAATCGCCACCTCCCCGGCCGTGACGCTGGCCCTGGCGCACGGCAAGAACTTCGGCGCGGGCGTGGACATCTTCGGCGCCTGCGCGCTGCGCGTGGCCACGCCCGGCGCCGCCTTCCGCATGCCCGGCCTGAAGTTCGGCCTGGTGCTGGGCACGCGGCGCTATGCGGGCATCGTCGGCAAGCAGGTGGCGCGCGAGGTCCTCACCCGCACCCGCGTGTTCGACGCCGAGGAAGCCTTGCGGCATGGCTTCGCAACCGAACTGGCCGCGGCCGAGGAGCACGACGCCTGCATCGCCCGGGCGCTGGAAGCCGCCCTGGCCCTGGCCCCGGCGGCGCGCGCGCAACTGCACCAGGCGCTGGCGCCGGACACCCTGGACGCGGACCTCGCCAGCCTGGTCCGGTCGGCGGCCGAACCCGGCTTGAAGCAGCGCATCCGCGCCTATCTGGGAGCCTGATGCAAACGTGATCTTTCCGTCCGTCCGGCGCCGACGCGGCCTCTGCCGTGTGGTAAGTTAGCCGTCCCAATATTCGGGAATTGATATGGACAAGACACTGCTCAAGGGACTGATGGTGCTGGAGGCGGTCACCGACGTCGACGCCCCGCCCCAGACCATCGACGCGCTGGCCGAGCGTGTCGGGCTGACGCGCAGCAACACGCATCGCACCCTGCAAACGCTGATGCACGCCGGCTACGTGACCCGGAACGACGACGGCAGCGGCTACCGCGGCGGCATCCGCCTGTTCGAGCTGGCCGCGCGCCAGTTGGGCAAGCTCGACGTGCGCCGCCTGGCCACGCCCTACATGCGGGAACTCGCCGGCAAGACCGGTGAAACCGTGCACCTCTCGGTGCTGGACGGCATGGACGTGGTCTATATCGACAAGATCGACAGCCCCCAGCCCATCCGGGCCTATTCCATGGTGGGCGGCCGCGCGCCCGCGTACGCCGTGGCCACCGGCAAGGCCCTGTTGGCCTTCCAGCCGGACGGCTATCTGGAAAGCCACGCCGGCAAGCTCGACAAGCATACGTCCGCCACCCTGACCTCGCTGCCGCGCCTCAAGGACGAATTGCGCAAGACGGTCCGCGCCGGCTACGCCATCAATCGCGGAGAATGGCGCGACACCGTGGGCGGCATCGCGGTCGCCATCTTCAACGCGCTGGACGACCCGGTCGCCGCCATCGGCATCTCCGGCCCGCTGGACCGCTTCACCGCCGCCAAGATCAAGCAATGGGTGCCCGAGGTCCAGGCCTGCGCGCGGGCGATTTCGGCCTTGCTGGGTCACCAGGACGAATTGGTCTAGCCCGCCGGCCCGGTCCGGCAATTGCCGTTGCGGCGCCGCCCTGCCCGACGGCGCTGCCCACGCGCTCGACAAAGGTGCGAAACCGGGGCGCGTCTTCCAGATATGTCATGTCCCGTTCCAGGAAACAGGGATACGACAGGGATACGCCGACTTCATGGGAAGTTCCTGAATCCTATCATTCAGGAATAGACACCTAAAAAATAAACTTGAAAGCCGTCATTCCCCTGCCAGCCGGCCCCGAAATCCAAGGGTTCACCCCTATAAACAAGGGTTATCCCTCATAAATCTGGTGAATGGCAAAAATAAGAAAACAGAATTTTTCTTCTGGCGGACGGCGGGCGTATAACGGTGGCCTCCCACACCTCAACCCACTTCGAGAGACAAGACATGAGGGGAAATGCCGCCACCGCCTCGACCGCGCACCAACCGGTGCGCGCCTCGGCCGCCGCCTTCGTCGGCACCATGATCGAATGGTACGACTTCTACATCTACGCCACCGCCGCCGCCCTGGTCTTCGGCAAGCTCTTCTTCCCGTCGGCGAACGGCTTCTACGGAACCCTGGCCTCGCTGGGCACCTTCGCCGTGGGCTTCTTCGCCCGGCCGCTGGGCGGCGCCCTGTTCGGGCATATCGGCGACCGCATCGGCCGCAAGAAATCGCTGGTCATCACCATGCTGATGATGGGCCTGGTGACCATTTTCATCGGCCTGCTGCCGACCTACGACAGCATCGGCATCTGGGCGCCGGTGCTGCTGGTCCTGCTGCGCGTGGTGCAGGGCATCGCCGTCGGCGGCGAATGGGGCGGCGCGGTGCTGATGGCGGGCGAGCATTCGCCCGACAAGGACAAGCGCGCCTTCTTCGCGTCCTTCGCGCAACTGGGCAGCCCCGCCGGCCTGATCCTGTCCACCGTGATGTTCAAGATCATGACCGGCCTGGGCGACGCGGCCTTCCTGAGCTGGGGCTGGCGCGTGCCCTTCCTGTTCTCGGCCGTGCTGCTGGTGGTCGGCTTCGTCATCCGCCTGAGCGTGAATGAATCGCCCGACTTCCTGCGGGAACGGGAAGCCCAGGCCAAGCGCGGGCCGGCCACGCGCGCGCCGCTGGTGGAAGTGCTGACCGGCGCGCCCGGCATGCTGGCGCTGGCGGTGGGCGCCAACGTGCTGGGCATCGCCGGCTTCTACTTCACCAACACCTTCATGATCGCGTACACCACCCAGTACCTGCACATGAGCCGCGCGGTGATCCTGGACTGCCTGCTGGTCGTGTCCATCATGCAGTTCTTCATCACGCCGTTGTCGGCCTGGATCGCCTACCGCATCGGCAACCTGCGCTTCCTGGCCATCACGTCCTTCCTGTCGCTGTTCACGCCCTACGCCATGTTCGCGCTGGTGGACCGCGGCTCGCTGGCCGCCATCACCGCCGGCGTCGCCATCGCGGTGCTGTTCATGAGCGCGTTCTACGCGGTGGTCGCCGGCTACGTCAGCGACTGCTTCCCCACCCGCATCCGCTATACCGGCATTTCCATGGCCTATCAGTTGTCGGGCGCCATCTTCGGCGGGCTGACGCCGCTGGTGGGCACCATCCTGGCGGAGAAATTCAAGGGCGACTGGATGCCGCTCGCCCTGCTGTTCACGATCATCTCGCTGCTGTCGCTGCTTTCCGTGCTGGGCCTGAACGCCAAGCGCCGGCAAGGCAGCGCCGCCTTGCACTTTGGGAGCAACCAGGCATGAAGGCCTATTTTCACGAAGACCAGAAACTGCATCATCCGCAGACCTATTTCTCGCGCGGCAAGATGCGCACCCCGCAGGAAATCCCGGCCCGCCTGGACGGCCTGGTCGGCGCGGCCCGCAAGCTGGGCTTCGACGTGCAGGCGCCGGCCGACCACGGCGCCGGCCCGATTTCCGCGGTGCACTCGCTGGACTACCTGCGCTTCCTGCAGGACGCCCACGCCATGTGGAAGCAGTTGCCCGGCGACTGGGGCGACGAAGTGGTGTCCAACGTGTTCGTGCGCGAGCGCAATGCCCTGCGCGGCGTGCTGGCCCAGGCCGCGCGCTACCTGGCCGACGGCAGTTGCCCGGTCGGGCCCCACACCTGGCAATCGGCCTACTGGGCGGCCCAGTGCGCCATCGCCGCCGCCGAGGACCTGCTGGCCGGCCAGCGCCAGTCCTATGCCTTGTGCCGGCCGCCCGGCCACCATGCCCGCCGCGACGCGGCCGGCGGCTTCTGCTACCTGAACAACGCCGCCATCGCCGCGCAGCACCTGCGCCGCAAGTTCGGCAAGGTGGCGATCCTGGACACGGACATGCACCACGGCCAGGGCATCCAGGAAATCTTCTACGAGCGCGACGACGTGCTCTACGTCTCCATCCACGGCGACCCGGAGAACTTCTATCCGGTGGTCACCGGCTTCGAGGACGAACGCGGCGCCGGCGCGGGCTACGGCTACAACATCAACCTGCCCATGCCGCACGGCTCGCCGGAATCGGTGTTCTTCGACAAGCTGGCGCAGGCGCGCAAGGCCATCGCGCTGTTCCAGCCCGACGCCCTGGTGCTGTCGCTGGGTTTCGATATTTTCGAGAAGGACCCGCAGGCGATGGTCGCGGTCAGCGAGGACGGATTCGAAAAACTGGGACGCGCGGTCGGCGAGTTCAAGCTGCCGACCGTCATCGTGCAGGAAGGCGGCTACTATATCGAAGGGCTGGAATCCAACGCCACCCGGTTCTTCACCGGCCTGGCCGCCGCTTGATCCCCACCGACGGGGCGCGCGGGAGGGATGACGGCCCGGACGGCTCCCGGGGCTACGCCGGCCGGGAGCCGACGACCGACCTCCCGCGCGATTTCATGGCATTGGCATCTTCTTCGAATCGACCCGCCTCCTCGCTGCCGCTGGTGCACGAGCGCATGGACTGGAACCTGCTGCGCACCTTCATGTTCGTGGTGCAGGAACGCGGCATCGGGCGCGCCGCCGGCGTGCTGCACCTGAGCCAGCCGGCCGTCAGCCAGGCGCTCAAGCGGCTGGAGGACGCCGTGGGCGGCCTGCTCCTGCACCGCCGCAACGGCGAATTCCGGCTGACCGGCCTGGGCGAGGAAGTCTATGCCATCGCCCGCGACATGTACGGCACCATGGCGCGCATCGAGACCGCGGCGCTGCAGGACCAGGACACCGCCGAAGTCGCCGGCACGCTGCGCCTGCTGGTCATGAGCCGCGTGCAGAGTTCGGCCTATGACGACTTCCTGGCGCATTTCCACCGCCGCTATCCCCGCATCGAATTCCAGATCGACGTCCAGCAGAGCGCCGCCATCCTGGACGCCCTGACCAAGCGCGTGCCGGCGCTGGGCATCTGCCTGTGCCGCAAGCCGGTGGAGTCGCTGTACCGGCGCCTGTTCCTGCGCCATCGCTACGCGGTTGTCTGCGGCCGCCACCATCCGCTGTTCTCCAAGCGCCGCGTGGTGATCGAAGACCTGATGGACCAGAATTTCGTCTGCTTCGCCAGCGACCAGATCGGCGACACGCTGTCGCCCTTGACCATCTTCCGCGACCAGCGCGGGTTCACCGGCCGCATCGTCGGCACCTCGCCGCATATCGAGGAACTGCGCCGGCTGGTGGTGGCCGGCGTCGGACTGAGCTTCTTTCCCGAGCACCTGATACGCCAGGACATACTCGGCGGCGAATTGCGCCGCCTGCCGCCCGAAGAAAGCGTGGCCGAGATCGACGTCTTCCTGACCTGGCACAAGCAGCGCAAGCTGACCGCGCCGGAACAGGCCTTTCTGACCGCCTTCGAGCGTTTCCTGAATCGCACGCCGCTGGAATCGCGGGCCAATTGACCGGCGGCGCCGGAATCATATCGCCGCTTGCGGGATCTCCCCGCCAGGAATCAGGACATGGGCCCAGGCGCCATCAGCCCCAGGCATCCCACGACCGCCAGGGCCAAGGCGCCCAGCGCCAGCTCCGCGACGGAATTGCGGCGGATGCGGGCCAGGGCCTGTTCGCGCGCCGCCCGCAGGCGGCGTATCCAGCGATAGCGATTGACGATGGCCAGCAAGGTCATCGCCAGCGCCAGCAGTATCTTCAACAGCAGCAGGCGTTGATAGGCGGCGCCGATGTCCAGTCCCGCCGGCGCCACGATCATCCAGGCATTGACCGCCCCGCTCGCCAGCAACAGGGCGACGGCCACGTGGCCGGCCGTGGAGAAGCGCATCAGGGCGCGGCCCGCCGGCGCGCGCGCATCGGGCTGCTCCCAGGCGCGCAGGCAATGCAGGAACACGGGCAGCGCGCCGAGCCAGAAGCCGGCGGCCAGGCAGTGGATGAAGTCCGCCAAGGCATGCACCATGCCCGCGCCGCCCTCCTGCATGGCGGCGTGGCCGCTGAGGCACAGCGGCGCCAGGGCCAGGGCGGCGACCAGGGCCTGCCAGGCGTCCCGCGAGACCGGCGCGCCCTCGCCTTGGGGCGCCGACCGCACCACGGCGAGCAATACCAGCACGCCCAGCACGCGCAACAGCCACGCCTGTCCATAGCGCGTCTGCCAGGCGACCGTGCCCAGCATGGACGGATCCAGCATCGCATGGGGATCGCCGGCAATGGAGGCCGTCTGCAAAGGCAGCAACAGCAGGACGGACACCACGCCAAGGACGGCGGCGGCGAGCATGAGCGTGCGCAGGCGCGCCCGCGCGGATTGCGCCAGGGATGGGCTTCCGACCATCGCCAGCATGGCGCTGGCGCCGAACAGCAGCAAGCCGCTGGCATAGGCGATGAAACGGCTGGCGGCGAAAACGGCGAACAAGGACATCACCGCGGCGTCAGCGCATGGGCGGCATGACCGGGCGCCACGACGGCCATTACGGCTTCACCGTGAAAGACCAATCGCCTTGCGTCTTGTGGCCGTCCTTGGAAAGGGCTTGCCACTTGACGGTGTAGGCCCCCGCCGGCAAAGGCGTGGCGACGGGCAGGACCAGGGTCTTGTCGTCGCCCGGCGCGGGGGCGGCCTTGGCGCCGTCCACCGGCTTGCCCGCCGCATCGACCAGCGTCAACGACGAGAACGCGGGCTCCAGGCCTTCCGTGAAGCTGGCCGTGACTTGCGCCGGCGACGTCTGCACCACCGCATCCTTGGCGGGACTCGACTGCTTCAAATGCGCGTGCGCCCACGCCATCTGCGGCAGCGCGGCAAGCAGGGCGACGGCCAGGGCGGTTCTATGGGACATGGGAGGCTCCTGACGAATGTTGGATGTTGGGATGTGGGATGTTGAAGATGGGATGTTAGATGGCGATACACACCGCCTGATCGAGAAACCGTTAGGACAGCGGCGACGGTCTAAGATTCCAGCCTACACGAAATGCCGGCCGGGCCTGCTGCTTGCTAGGCAGTTGCTTATGCCGTCCGTGTAGCATGGCCAGCGGCCGGCGCGGCAACGCCGCGATGCCGCGGGCCTGGTCTTACAACGATCTGACATCACAACGATCTGACACCAAGAGCGCCCCTATGACTCGTATCCTTATCGCCTCTCTGCTCCTGCCCGTCTTCCTGCTGACGGGCTGCGTCGTCGAACGCGACCATCACGACTACGACCGGCGCGACCGCGATTGGCATCATGACCACGACGCCCCGCCGCCGCCTCCGCCGCCTTCCTACCGTTACTGATCCTCAAGCGCGCAGGCGCAGCCGCGCCTGCGCAAGCAAGCCGTCCCGCAGGCTCTGCGCCGCCGCGCTCATCGCGCGGTCGCGCGGCCACACCAGGGCCAGCGCCGGCTCCTCCACGTCCAGCAGGTGGCGCGCCGCCAACCCCTGGCGCCGCGCATAGTGCGCGCCCAGGCTCTCGACGATGGCGACGCCCAGCCCTTCCGCGGCCAGCGCGCAGGCCGCCGACGATTGCACGACTTCGATGATGGGCCGGTAAGGCAATCCGCGCGCGTCCAGCGCCTGCCGGGTCGCCCGGCCCGCCGGCAAGGCCGTGGCGAGCACGATAGGTCCCGCCTCCGCTACCTCCTCCAGCGCAAGCGTCTTGCGCCGCGCCCACGGATGATCGCGCCGCAAGACCGCATACAAGCCCAAGGGTCCCAAGGGCTGGCTGGCGACGCGCTGGTCGGTCTCGGGCGAGCCGATGAGGATGCCCAGGTCGATGCGATGGTCGACCGCCATTTCGATGATGTCCAGCGCCGTGCCGGCGCGCACGGTGACCGCCACGGCGGGATGCGCGCGCCGCATTCCGGCCAACGCCGCCGGCAGCAGGCTGGACGCCGCGATGGCCACGGCGCCCACGGCCAGCCGCGCCTGCGCCCCCTGCCGAATGTCGCCGGCCATCCGGTCCACCGCCTCCAGGCCCGCCAGGGCATTGAGCGCCTCGGGAATCAAGGCGCGGCCCTGGCTGGTGAGGCGCAGGCGCCGGTGTTCGCGGCTGAACAGGGCGAAACCCAGGCGCACTTCCATGTCGCGCAGCAAGGCGCTGGCGGCGGGCTGCGTCATGCCCGAGGCGGCCGCGGCCGCCGTCACCGTGCCATGCAGGTACATCGCGCGCAGCAAGGTGAGCTCACGGCGGCTGATCATATGAAAACCATATGGAAATAGTCAGATTATCTATTTGACCATATGGTGGGACGCCGCAAGAATGCCGGCCATATCGACCTATCCCAACCCCTATCAATCCCATACCAACGAAAGGCCGTCCCTCCTCCATGCCCGCCAACGCCATCGTCTCCGTTGAGTGCATTCCCATGCGCCTGCCTTTCCATCACTGGAGCCCGCCGCCCCTGTTCGCCGGCCGGCCGCGCGACAAGCTGGACAGCGCCCTGGTGCGTGTGCGTACCGAGGACGGCGCCGTGGCCTGGGGCGAATCCTATTGCGTGGAACCACGCGCATTGACGGCGATATTCGAAACGCTGATCGAACCGCTGGCGCGCGGCAAGGACGGCGACGACGCCACCCTGCTCCCGACCATGCAGCGTGCGCTGCACAATCTGGGACGGTCCGGACCGGTGGTCCATGCGCTGGCCGGACTCGATATCGCTTTATGGGACCTGCGCGCCAAGCGCGCCGGCGTCCCGCTTCATGAATTGCTGGGCGGCAAGCGGCGCGACCGCGTGCGCGTCTATGCCTCGCTGCTGCAGTATTACGGCGATGCCGGCAAGCTCGATGCGGTGACCACCCGCGCGCTGAACGAGGGCTATACGGAGATCAAGCTGCACGAGCGCACCGCCGACGCCCTGGCCGCCGCGCGGCGCGCCGCCGGTCCCGGCGTTCCCATCATGGTGGACACCAACTGCGCCTGGCTGCCGGACGAAGCGCCCGCCGCCATCGCCGCCATGGCGCCCCACGATCCGTTCTGGATCGAGGAACCGCTCTGGACGCCCGAGGACGACCGCGCGCTGGCGCGCTTGAAGGAGACCTGCGGCATCGCGCTGGCCGTGGGCGAAAATGCCGCCAATGCCCTGGCCCTGGAACGCATGGCCGAGGATGCCGTCGTGCAGTACGTGCAGCCCAGCGTCATCAAGCTGGGACTGAGCGCCGCCTGGCGCATCGCCCAACGCTGCGGCGACGGGCCGGTCGCCTGCGCGCCGCAGGTGGCTTTTTTCGGCCCGGGCTACCTCGCCAGCCTGCATCTGATCGCGGCGCAGCAAAAGGAAGTGGCGCTGGAGCGCCTTTATGTCGAATTGGCCCACGTGCCTTACGGGCTGAGCGTACCCATAGAAAAAGGCTGGGTGCGGGTGCCGGACGGACCGGGCCTGGGCGCCGACCCGGAGGCCGCGTTGGCGGCCGGCCAATACAGCCACTAGCCACTAAAACGCCCCTGCGCAGGCGCCGCATCCCGGCGCCTGGAGTCTGGAGCCTGGAGACGATATGAATCCGCAACGCCGTCAATTCTTCTCGCGCGCCGCCGGCCTCGGCATGGCCGCCGCGCTGCCCTGGGCCGCCCCCGCCCGCGCCGCCGCCTATCCCGACAAACCGGTGCGGTTCTACGTGCCCTATCCACCCGGCGCCGCCACCGACACGCTGGGCCGCATGGCCGCGCAGGTGTACGGCCAGCAATTCGGCCAGACCTTCGTGATCGAGAATCGCGGCGGCGGCGGCACGACCATCGGCACGCGCGCGGTCGCGACGGCGGCGCCGGACGGTTATTCGATCGGCATGGTCGACTCGGCCTTCACCATCAATCCCGGCCTGCTGGGATCGAAGCTGCCCTATGACACGCTGAAGGACTTCGCGCCCATCTCGCTGATGGCGACCGCGCCCTTCGTCATGGTGGTCAACCCTTCCGTGCCGGCCCACGACCTGGCGTCCTTCCTGGCGCTGGCCAAGGCGCAACCCGGTTCATTGTCCTTCGGATCGGCCGGGGTCGGCAGCGCGCCTCACCTGGCGGGCGAACAGCTCAAGCAGGAAGCCGGCGTGCGGGTGCTGCACGTGCCCTATCGCGGCGGCGGCACGGTCTTCACGGACCTGCTGGGCGGCCAGGTGCAATTCGCCTTCGCCACCGTTCCCACCCTGCTCGAATACATCAAGGCCGGCCGCCTGCGCGCGCTGGCGGTGACCACGCCCGAACGGCTGCGGCAGTTGCCCGACGTGCCGACCTTCCGCGAAGCCGGTCTTCCCGGCGTGGACACGACGCCCTTGTTCGGCCTGGTGGCGCCCGCGGGGACGCCGGACGGCATCGTCGACCGACTGTCCTCCACGCTGGGGCAATCGGTGCGGCAAGGGGAATTGCATGAGAAGCTGACCGGCCTGGGCTTCGATCCGGTCGGCAGCACTCCGGCCGAATTCGAACAGCGGATACGGACGGAAGTGGCCAAATGGACGGCGGTGATCCGGAAGGGAGGCATCAAGCCCGAGTAGTGCCGCCACTGGGGAACGGACGTTGCATCAAGGCACGTCCGGCCTGGGGTCCGGCACGAAGCCGTTGACGTTCGGCATGCGGATCTTCAACAACGTCCGCGCATTGGCCGGCTGGTTCTCCGGCCACAGGCCGTTGAGCGCGAGCACGTAGGCAGTGACCGCGTACACGTCCTCGTCGCTCAGGCTTTGCGGGGCGGTCAGCGGCATGGCCCGGCGGATGTAGTCGAAGAGCGTCGTGGCATAGGGCCAATAGCTGCCGACGGTGCGTATCGGTTTCCTGTCCTTGAGCGTGCCGAAGCCGCCGGCCAGGCGATCGCCGATGCCGCCCTCGCCCTTGGCGCCATGGCAGGCCGCGCATTGCGCGGCATACACGCGCTGGCCCTGGTCCAGCGTGCCGCTGCCGGGCGGCAGGTTCTTGCCGTCGGGCGCGACGTCTATGTTCCAGCCCGATATCTGGCGCGGCGTGGCGAGTGTGCCCAAGCCGTAGGGACCATGGGGAGGCCCGCCCGCCGCGTGCACTGTCGCGGCCGCGAAAAACGCCGCCAGCAAGGGCAAGGCGACGACACGCCTCGGGCGCCGGGGCACGGATTTCCTACAGGCGCGCATTGCTCACCTCCCCGCTGGCCGCCACGCGCCAGGGCGTAATGGCATTGTTGTGATAGCCCGAATTCAGGCCGCGCACGTTCACCAGGTCTTCCAGCGCGGGTTGCACGTAGCCGGTCTCGTCGATGGCGCGGCTCTGGATGACCGCCGGCGCGCCGTCCCAGCGCCACGGGAAATTGAAGCGCGTCACCGCCTTGCTCAGCACCGGTTCCTGCAGGCGCGCGTCCCGCCACGTCCGGCCTTCGTCGACCGAGACTTCCACGCGCCGGATCCTGCCGCGGCCGCTCCAGGCGATGCCGCGGATCTCATGAAAGCCGGGACCGGACAGGCGCTGTCCGCCCGAGGGCGCGGTGATGATGGACTTGGCTTCCATGTGGAAGGTGAACTGGCGCGCGGTGCCGTCAGGCATCAGGTCGGTGTACTTGGCGGTTTCCTCGCGCGAGTAGACCGGCTGCGCGGTCAGGTGCAGGCGCCGCAGCCACTTCACGCTCATATTGCCTTCGAAGCCCGGCAGCAGCAGCCGCAAGGGATAGCCTTGTTCCGGCCGCAGCCGTTCGCCATTCTGGCTGTACACCAGCAAGGCGTCGTCCAGGCATTTCTCGATGGGCACGCTGCGCGTCATGGCCGCCGCGTCCGCGCCCTCGGCGACCGCCCACCGCGCTTCGGGCCGCAGGCCGGCTTCCTCCAGCACCGTGCGCAGCGGCACGCCCGTCCACTCCGCGCAACTGATCAGGCCATTGGCCTCGGCTGCCGTCTTGCCGTGCACGTCGAAGCCCGGATTGCCGGAGCATTCCAGGAAATGGATGCGCGACACGGAGGGGAAACGGCGCAGATCCTCGACGGAAAACAGCAGCTCTCTTTCCACCAGGCCGTGCACGAGCAGGCGGTGCTGCGCGGGATCGATATCCGGCACGCCGCCGTGATGCCGCTCATAGAACAGGCCGTTGGGCGTGATGATGCCGTCCAGTTCGGCGATGGGCGTGCGCGAGGACGACGAGAGATATTGCTTGTCGGTGGCCCGCACGCCGCGCACCACGCGCTTTTCGAATGCGGAGGGTTTGCCGTAGGGCTGCCCGCCGACCGGGGCGCCCGGCGTCCTGGACCAGGGCGGCACGGGCAAGGGAACGTCCGGCGCGCCGCCGGGCTGCGGGAGCGCGGCTGCCGGCGCCTGCGCGCCGGCGGCGGAAGGAACCGCCGCCGATACGCCCAGCGCCGCGGCCTTCTCCAGGAATTGTCTGCGTGAACTCAAGATACGGCACCCAGATGGAAACCATCCGGATGCTATGTCGGCGCATCGCTTACGGGAACGACGGTCTCGCGATATGGATATGTCCGCGATCCTCCCCGCCGCACCCGCGCGCCTGGGCATGGCCCCCAGCCGCGACCGCCATCCCGCCTTTCCCAAGACCTATTCGTTCGGTTTGAATCCCAGGACCCGCATGGCGGGACGCACGTCCTGCGGCGCATAGTCGTCCCATGGACTGTCGGCGACATCCAGCCTTTCCTGTATGTTGCCTATCGTCCATTGGCCCGAGCTTTTCACCTTGCCCAACTCGTCCCAGGTAATGGGAACCGACACGCCCAGTCCCGGCCGCGAACGGGCCGACCATGCGGCCACGGTGGTCGCGCCGAAGCCGTTGCGGAGATAGTCGACGAAAATGCGGCCGACGCGGTTTTTCGGGCCGCTCTTGGAGACGAAGCGATCCGGCAGCGTGCGCGCCAGGCGGCGCGTCACCTCGGCCGAAAAATCCTTGATCGTGTCCCAGCCGTATTGCTTGCGTAGCGGAACGACGACGTGCAGCCCCTTGCCGCCGCTGGTCTTGAGCCAAGCCTTCAGGCCCAGTTCGTCAAGCATGGCATGCACCAGTTCGGCGGCCTGGACCACCTGCGCCCACTGCACGCCCTCGCCGGGGTCCAGGTCGAACAGCATGCGATCGGGCGTGCCGATGGCCGTGTACACCGCGTTCCAGGTATGGAATTCGACGGTGTTCATCTGCACGGCCGACATGATGGCGGTGGGCGTCGGCACTTCCAGCAGCGGCGGATGGCCCGGATAGAGCGCCTCGGGCAGCGTTCGAACCTCCGGCATCGGCGCTTCCAGATGCTTCTGGAAGAACAGTTCGTGATCGATGCCTTGCGGCGCCCGCACCAGCGAGACGGGACGCTTGTCCAGGTGCTTCAGGAGCAAGGGCGCCACCAGGCCGTAGAACCTCGCCAGGTCGAGCTTGGTGGCGCCCGTGCTGGCGTCGATGATCCGGTCGGGATGCGTCAGCCGCAGTCCTTTGCCCGAGTCCTGGTCCTCGGCGTTCTTTCCGCGCCTGCCATGGCTTGTCGATTTTCCCGTCATGCCGTTCGCCTTCTCCGCCTTGGCCTTGGCCGCGCGTGCAGTTCCGGTCGCGCTCGCGGTTCCGGCCTTTTTGTCTGCCTTGTCCGTCTTGTCCTCCTCCGCGTCCGCCTTCGCCACGGGCACTTTCAGGTCCTTCTCGCCGACCGCGCGCTCGCGCGTGATGTCGCTTGCCGGCTTGTCCTCGCGCAGTCCCTTGAACACCGCGTGACGCACATGGCCGCCGTCGGTCCACGCGCCGAAGGCGACCTCCGCGACCTGCTCCGGCCTGACCCATTGCACCGAACGCTCGGCGGGCCTGCCGCTCAGCCGCGCCGGCGGCTTGTCCGTCTCCATGGGCGACAGGCGTTTGTACAGGCGATCCAGCATGGCGTCGTCGAAGCCGGTTCCGACCTTGCCCGCGTAGCGCAGGGCGCCGTCCTTCTCGTTGACCGCCAGCAGCAAGGCGCCCAGCCCGCGCCGGCTGCCCTGCGGCGGGGTGTAGCCGACGATGACGAACTCCTGGCGCTGGCCGCACTTGACCTTGATCCACGCGGGCGAGCGGCGGGAAACATAGGACGCCTCGCGGCGCTTGCCGATCAGTCCCTCGAAACCCATCTGGCAGGCCGAGGCGGCCAGGTCGGCCGGAGGCGCGTCGAAGGTCTCGCTGAAACGCAAGGGGTCGCCGGGACCGCGCGCCAGCACCTTCGCCAGCCAGCCGCGCCTTTCCTCCAGCGGCACGCCGCGCAGGTCGCGGCCGCTCAGGTAAGGCGCATCGAAAAGGTAGTACACGATGCCCTTGGTGCGGTCGCTGTCGAAGGCATTCTGCAAGGCCTGGAAATCGGGACGGCCTTCGTCGTCCGGGACGATGATCTCGCCATCCAGCCAGCCGTCGGATATGGGCAGCTTGGCCAGGGCCCGCGCCAGGTGCGGCAGGCGTCCGGTCCAATCGTTGCCGTTGCGCGTATAGAGACGCACGTCGCCGTTGTCGATGCGGGCGAGGATGCGGTATCCGTCGAATTTCAGTTCGTAGATCCATTCCTGGCCGGTGGGCGGCGCGCCCGTATAAAGCGTCGCCAGTTGCGGCTGGAGCGTCTCCGGCAATGCGGCGGGCACGCCGGGCGGATCCGCCGGCGACGCCGGCACCGCGGCGGAGGCGCGCTCGATTTCTTCCGCCTGCCGCGGGGAGCCTCCCCCTTGCGCGGATACCGCGCCGGCCGCGTCCTTCGCGGCCGGCGCGCGTCGCGGCTTCCCGCCCCCATCGCCGCGCAGGGGCACGACACTGTCCGGCATCTGGTCGACCACGCTGAATTCACGATCCGTGCGCGCCTCGTCGTCCTTTTCCTTGATCAACAGCCAGGGCGGCTGCTTTTCGGACTTGCCCTTCATCCGCACCAGGGCCCAGCGGCCGTGCAGCTTGACGCCATGCAGCTCGAATTTCAGGTGTCCCTCGCGATAACCCTTGCGCGCGTCGCCCAGCGGCGTCCAGGTGCCCTCGTCCCAAATGATGACTTTTCCGGCTCCGTAATGGCCCTCCGGAATCGTGCCCTCGAACTGGTTGTACGCGATGGGATGATCCTCCACCTGCACCGCCATGCGCTTGACCGTGGGATCGAGCGACGGTCCCTTGGGCACGGCCCAGCTTTTCATGGCGCCGTCCAGCTCCAGCCGGAAGTCGTAGTGCAGGCGCGAAGCCCAATGTTTCTGGATGACGAAGGCCGGCGCGTCGGGATGCGCCTGGCCGCCGTCGGCCGGCTCCGTCGTCGCCTTGAAGTCGCGCTTGGCGCGATAGGTCTTGAGCGTATCGTCCATGGATCAAGCCGCCTTGCGCGCCGTCCCCGATGTGGACGCACGCGCCGTTGATTTGCCCGGGCGTTTCCCTGCCGCGCCGGCGGCCGCCCTGCCCGCCGGTTTGCCGGCCGATTTCTCTGCCGATTTACCCGCCGGCTTGCGCGTGGTCCCGGCGGCTTTTCCCGCCTTTTTCGGCGCCGCCTGGGCCTTCTTTGCAGCCTTCTTCGCGACCGCCTTCGAGGCCGTCTTGCCGGCGGCGCCGCCCTTGCGTCCCGCCAGGCTCTGCCGCAGCAGCGCCGTCAGGTCGATCACATTGTCGCCATGGGCCGGGGCTTCTTCCTCCGGCTCGAACACCTGCTCCGTCTGGCCGGCCTTGGCGCGTTTCTCCACCAAGCCCATGATAGCCTCGCGGAACTCGTCCTTGAACTCGTCCGGATCCCATTCCCCGGTCATGTCGTCGACCAGCATGCGCGCCATCTTCAATTCGGCCGCGCTGGGCGACATGCCCTTGGCGCCGGCCTTGGGCAGGTCCAACTCGTCCATCGGCTTGACCTCGTCGCCCCAGCGCATCAGGTCCAGCACCAGGCCGTCGCCGGAGGGGATGAGCGCGGCCAGATGCTGTTTGGTCTGGATCACCACCTTCGCGATGGCGATCTTCCCCGCCTTGGCGAGCGTGTCGCGCAGCAGCGCATACACCTTCTGCCCCTTGTTGATCGGGGCGACGTAGTACGGGCGTTCCAGGTAGACGAAAGGCACGGCCCCGGCCTCGACGAAGCGCAGGATCTCGATGGTCTGCGTGGTGCGGGGATAGGCTTCCTCGATTTCCTCGGGCGAAATGATGACGTACTGCCCGTTCTCGTATTCGACGCCCTTGACGATATTCTCGCGGTCGATTTCCCGGCCGGTGCGCTTGTTGATGCGCTTGTAGCCCACCGGATCCATGGTGCGCTTGTCGAGCCAGTCGAAATCCACCCCGGATTCCCGGGTGGCCGTATGCAGGCCCACCGGAATGTGGACCAGGCCGAAGGAGATGGCGCCCTTCCAGAGGGTACGCGATGCGGTGCCAGCCATGACGATGCTCCGAGGCGTGATGAAACCGCCGGAACAGCATGAAATGTGCCTGCGGGCACGGCCGTTGCGTTACCCTACCGCCGTCAGCGCACGCACGAGGAGTCCCATCATGCAGAATCGTCCCACCGTCCATCCGCCCGCCATGCGCCGCGCCGGCGCATGGTGCCTGGCCGCGGCCGTCGCGGCCGCGCTATTGGCCGGCTGCGCCGACAGCCGCTTCGACCATCCCGGGCCGCCGCATCCGGGCGCCGTCAACCCGTGGAGCAACGGCGGATTCAGCGATCCGGGCCCGAATTATCCGGACACCGGCCGATAGCCGGCCGTCCTACGCGGAGGTGCGGCGGAAGCAGGCCCGGTCGTGATCGTCGATGATGCCCACGGCCTGCATCCAGGCGTAGACGATGACCGGGCCGACGAATTTGAAACCGCGCCGCTTCAATTCCTTGGAAATCCGCTCGGAAACCGGACTGCTCGCCACGCGGGGACCGCCGTCCGTGCGCACCGGCTTGCCGCCGGTGAAGGACCAGCAGAATTCGGCGAAGTCCTCGCCGTTTTTCGCCATCTCCAGGTAGACCTGGGCGCCGCGGATGGTCGCCTCGATCTTGGCGCGCGAGCGCACGATGCCCGCGTCCTGCATCAGGCGCTCGACGTCCTTCCCGGTGAAACGCGCCACCTTGGCCGGATCGAAGCCGGCGAAGGCCTTGCGCAGCGCGTCCCGCTTGTGGAGGATGGTGCGCCACGACAAGCCGGCCTGGAAACCGTCCAGCATCAGCTTTTCCCATAGGGCCCGGCTGTCGTGCTCGGGCACGCCCCATTCGTCGTCGTGGTAGGCGCGCATGCGGGCGTCCTCGCCCGCCCAGGCGCAACGATGCACCGCCGGCGCATCGGCGGCCGGCCGGGACGCCGCCGTCCCATCGGAAACGACGGCGGGCGCGGGCTTCGCGGCACGCGCGGCTGCCGGAGCCTTCTTCGCCGGGGTCTTATTGGCGGCGGACGCCGTCGCCCCCGATTTCTTGACGGCGGATTTTGCCGCCAAGGCTTTCTTGGCAACCGGCTTTGCCGCCGGCGCCGTTTTCGATGCGGTCATGTAGAGCAGGCCTCCCGGAGCGCCACGCGGCGCGATGGCAGGCATATTACCGCCGTCGCCGTCCGCGCGCCCCTCCGGAAGTTGCTCCAGGGCCGGAGCCGCTCAGACGCCCCCGGGCGTCGGCATCGTGAACTCCGCGCCCTTGCCGATGCTGTCCGGCCAGCGCTGCATGATGCTCTTCTGGCGCGTGTAGAAACGCACGCCTTCCTCGCCATAGGCATGCATGTCGCCGAACAGCGACCGCTTCCAGCCGCCGAAGCCCTGCCAGGCCATGGGCACCGGAATCGGCACGTTGATGCCGACCATGCCGACTTCGATGCGGCGGCCGAATTCGCGCGCCACCTGGCCGTCGCGCGTGAAGCAGGCAACGCCGTTGCCGAACTCGTGGGCGTTGATCAGGGCCACCGCCTCGGCGAGATCCTTGACGTGGACGCAGCTCAGCACCGGTCCGAAGATCTCTTCCTTGTAGATGCGCATCTCCGGCGTCACCTTGTCGAACAGCGTGGCGCCCATCCAGAAGCCGTTCTCGCAGCCGTCGCCGGCCTGCTTGGCGTCGAAGCCGCGGCCATCGACCAGCAACTGCGCGCCCTCCTTCTGGCCCTGCTCGATGTAGCCCGTGATGCGGGCATGGGCGGCGGCCGTGACGATGGGGCCCATCTCGGCGGCGCGATCCTCGCCATTGCGCACCTTCAGCGTCTTGGCGCGTTCGACCAGCATGGGAATCAGCCGCTCGCCGACGTCGCCCACCAGCATGGCCACCGACACCGCCATGCAGCGCTCGCCGGCCGAGCCGAAACCGGCGCCGATCAGCGCGTCGGCGGTCTGTTCCAGGTCGGCGTCGGGCATCACCACCATGTGGTTCTTGGCGCCGCCCAAGGCCTGCACGCGCTTGCCGTGGCGCGCGCCGGTCTCGTAGATGTAGTTGGCGATCGGCGTCGAGCCGACGAAGGACACCGCCTTGACGTCGGGATGCTCCAGCAGCGCGTTCACGGCATCCTTGTCGCCCTGCACCACGTTGAACACGCCGTCCGGCAGGCCGGCCTGCTTGAGCAGCTCGCCCAGCAGCAGCGACGGCGACGGGTCGATGGGGCTGGGCTTGAGCACGAAGGTGTTGCCGGTGGCCAGCGCCACGGGGAACATCCACATCGGCACCATGACCGGGAAGTTGAACGGCGTGATGCCGGCCACCACGCCCAGCGGCTGCCGCACGGTCCAGTTGTCCAGGCCGCCGGCCACCTGCTCGGTGTAGTCGCCCTTGAGCAATTGCGGGATGCCGCAAGCGAATTCGACGATGTCGATGCCGCGCGCGACTTCGCCCAGCGCGTCTTCGTACACCTTGCCGTGTTCGGCGGTGATCGCATGGGCCAGGCGCTCGCGGTTTTCCTGCAGCAGTTGCAGGAACTTGAACATGATGCGCGCGCGGCGCAGCGGCGGGGTGTCGGCCCAGGCCGGGAAGGCGGCGCGCGCGGACGCCACGGCGGCGTCGACGTCGGCCGGCGCGGCCAGGGCCGCTTGCGCGCTGACGGCGCCGGTGGCCGGGTTGTAGATGGGCGAACGGCCCGCGCCGGCGCCGGTGACGGCCTTGCCGTCGATCCAGTGGCCGACGACGGGGGTCTGGGTGTTGGTAGCCATGTTTATCCTCCTGGTTCGTATCCGGTGCGCCGCGCCGGCCCGCTGGCCGGGTGCGCTGTGCGTGGGGCGATCACTGGGGCGAATATTCAGGATTCGCCGCTCAATATGTGTGACCACCGCAGTCTAGGCAAGCACGCGCGGCTTGATAAGTCAGCAAAATGTGATATTAGTGTTCGATATTTTGAACAATATCTGGATTCGCCCTTGCCCCTATGAGCGCCGACGCCATCGCCCCCCATGTCGCGGACATCTACCTGCTGACGGTGGTCAGCCAGACCCGCAGCTTCACCCAGGCCGCGCGGCGGCTGGGCATCTCCAAGGCCTCGGTCAGCGGCCGCATCCACGATCTGGAGCGCAGCCTGGGATTGCCCCTGGTCCGCCGCACCACGCGCTCGGTCTCCATGACCGAAGCCGGCCAGTTGCTGGTGAGCGGCGCGCAGAACGCCTTCGGCGCCCTCTATGACAGCGTCAATGCCGCCCGCCAGACCATGGACCAGCCGCGCGGCTTGGTGCGCGTCAGCGCGCCCGTGGCCTTCGGGCGGCAGCACCTGGCGCCGCTGGTCACGCCTTTCCTGCAGGCCTATCCCGAGGTGACGCTGGAGTTGGAGCTGGCCGACCGTTTCGTCAACCTGGAAAACGAGGGCTTCGACCTGGCGGTGCGCCACGCCGACAGCGTGCCCGAATCCTATGTCGCGTGGCCCCTGCTGCGCACGGAAGCCGGCCTGCTGGCCAGCCCGGACTATGTGGCCCGGCACGGGGTGCCTTCCCATCCGGCGGCGTTGAGCGGCCACGTCTGCCTGCATTACCTGCGGCCGGGCGCCGCGGACGTCTGGTCCTTCGTTCCACGCGCGGGCGCGCCCACGCGCATCGACGTCCCCATCCGCGGCCGCTTCCGCGCCAACAACAGCGAAGTGCTGCGCGACGCCGTGCGCGGCGGGCTCGGCATCGGCCTGTTGCCCGATTTCAGCGCGCTGGCCGATACGGCCGACCTGGTGCCCATCCTGCCGGATTGGCGCGTCATCGGCTTCTTCGGGCAGACCATCCATGCCTTGCGGCCGTGGTCGGCGACCGTGCCGCCGGCGGTGCGCTGCCTGGTCGATTTCCTCAAGGTGCATTTGCCCGGGCAAGTCCAGGGAACGGCGGCGGCTGGAGGATAAGGCGGCCCCGGCGTGTCCCAAAAAAGGCCCCCACGCCGCGCAGCTTGCGCTGCTTGCTGCCCCCGAGGGGGGCGTTTTTGCCTTGGGGCGGCCCGGCGGCAAAAAATGGATGCGAAGGCGCGACTTCAGGATTGCGAATATCCGGGACCAGGCACTAGGGAAATCCCCAGCAAGAAAAACTGCCCGAGCGCGGCGGGAGCATAGATAATACGGAACTGTATACAGACCTATCCGCACTTATCCGTCCGCCGAATCCGCCAACCGCCCACGCCATGCACGCCGCCGCCAACACGCCCGCCCAGGTCTATGCCCGCATCAAGGCCATGGCGACCACCTTCCGCCTGCGGCCGGGGGAGCGCGTCAACGAGGTCGAGCTGGCCAAGCGCCTGGGCGTCAGCCGCACGCCCGTGCGCGAAGCGCTGAACCGCATCGCCGCCGAAGGCTTCCTGGTGTCCACGCCCAATCGCGGCTATTCCGCGCGGCCGCTGGACGCGAGGCAGATCCTCGATCTGTACGAATACCGCGCCACCGTCGAACTGGGCGTGGTGCGCCTGGTCTGCCGGCGGGCCACCGACGAGCAGTTGCGCGAGCTGGCCGATTTCACCGAACAGGACCGCGATACGCCGGAAACCGACGAACAGGCGCTGCATCTGCTGGAACGCGACGAAGCCTTCCACGAACGCCTGGCGGCGCTGGCCGGCAACGAAGAATTCCTGCGCTCGGTGCGCTCGATCAACGAGCGCATCCGCTTCGCCCGCTGGCTGGACCTGAAGTCCCGCCGGCAGGACACCCGCAACGACCATCCCGAGATCGTGCGCGCCCTGCAGGCCCGCGATCTCGCCCGCGTCGAAGCGCTGATGAACGCGCATATCGTCCAGTACCAGGACCATGTCGTCGCCCTGACCCGCACTGGCTACGCGGAGATCTACATGGGCAACGCCCTCGCCGATTTCGCCGAGGCGCGGCTGCAAGCCTGACGCCTCTTTCGATCAACATACCCTCTCTATCACGGAGTCCCATGAAAGCCTGCTTCATCGACGCCAATCCGACGCTCGCCGCGGTCGCCGAACGCCTGCACCAGCCCGGCGACCTGCCGCTGACCATCAACCGGCAGCCCGACATCACGCCCGATCAGGTTCCCGGCGTGCTCGGCGACGCCGAGATCATGATCGTCGACCATACCCATTTCCCCGTCGACATCGCGCGCCAGTGCAAGGCGCTGAAGCACGTGGTCTTCCTGGGCACCGGCCCGCGTTCGTATATGGATCCGGAAGCGCTGGCGGAAATCGGCATCCAGGTGCACATCATCAAGGGCTACGGCGATACCGCCGTGGCCGAGTGCGCGTTCGCCCTGATGTGGACGGCCGCCAAGGGCTTCGCCCGCATGGATCGCGGCATGCGCGCCGGCAACTGGCTGCGCTCGGACGGCGTGCAGTTGACCGGCAAGACGCTGGGCCTGGTGGGCTATGGCGGCATCGCCGCGGAAATGGCTCGCCTGGCGCGCGGCGCCGGCATGAAGGTCATCGCCTGGAACCGCACCCCGCGCAGCGCCGACGGCGTCGATTTCGTGTCGCTGGAAGAGTTGCTGGCGCAGAGCCACGTCGTCTCCCTGCACCTGCTGCTGACCGATGAAACGCGCGGCATGATCTCGCGCGAACGCATCGCCGGCATGCGCGACGGCGCCATCCTGATCAACACCGCGCGCGGCGCGCTGGTCGACGAAGAAGCCATGATCGAAGCGCTGCAATCGGGCAAGCTGCTGCATGCGGGCCTGGACGTCTACGTCACCGAGCCCATGCCCGCCGGCCACCCGCTGACCAAGCTCGACAACGTGACGCTGTCGGCCCACTCGGCCTTCCGCACGCCGGAGGCCAGCGACAACCTGATCCAGGCCGCCCTCAACCACGCCCGCCGCGAATCCGGCATCGGAACCCAGCAATGAGCCAACCCATCACGCGCCTCGACCAGAACGCGCGCCGCTCGCGCGCCGTCATCCACAACGGCACCGTCTACCTCGCCGGCCACACCGCCGACGACCGCGCCCAGGACGTGGCCGGCCAGACCCGCCAGGTGCTGGCCAAGATCGACGAAATGCTGGCCGCCGCCGGCACCGACAAGTCCAAGGCGCTGAACGTGACCATCTGGCTGTCGACCATGAAGGACTTCCAGGCCATGAACGAGGTCTACGATGCCTGGATCTTCCCCGGCCACGCGCCGGCCCGCTGCTGCGGCGCGGTCGAACTGGCCGCGCCCGACATCCGCGTCGAGATCATGGTGACGGCGGCCCTGTAGTTTCCATCCTGCGCGCCCGCGGGGCGCGCATTTTCCACCAGCGCAACACATAGAAGGGGAAAACTCATGCTGCGCTCGACATTCAAGCTGCGCGCCTTAAGCGCCACCGTCAGTGCCACCGTCAGTACCGTTGCAAGCGCCACCGCCCTGGCCGTGGCCGCCGCCGTTCTCGCGCCGGCCGCCCATGCCGAGGACCCGGCCAAGTGGCCGACCCGCGCCATCACCATCGTCGGCGGCTTTCCCGGCGGCGCCGGCACCGATCTCTACGCCCGCAAGCTGGGCGAGGGCCTGAGCAAGGAACTGGGCGTTCCCATCATCGCCGACAACCGCACCGGCGCCGGCGGCAACGTCGCGTCCGACGTGGTCGCGCGCGCCCCCGCCGACGGCTACACCTTCCTGCTCGGCACGGCCGGCACGCACGCCATCAACGCGGCGCTCTACAAGAGCCTCGCCTTCGACGTCGAAAAGGATTTCACGCACATCGCGCTGCTGGGGGATGTTCCCAACGTTTTGCTGGTCAATCCCAAAAAGCATCCCGAGATCAAGACCTGCGGCGATCTGATCGCCCAGGCAAAATCCAAGCCGGGCGTCCTGAATTATGCGTCCACCGGCAACGGCGCCTCGGGCCACCTGGCCGGCGCGCAGTTCGCCCACGGCGCCGACATCAAGGTCACGCACGTCCCGTATCGTGGCCAGGGTCCGGCGATGACCGCCCTGCTCTCGGGCGAAGTCGACTTTTTCTTCAACCAGAGCGCGCCGTCCGTGCCCGCCGTGAAGTCGGGCCAGGTCGTCGCGCTGGGCGTCACCACGGCGCAACGCATCAAGGCCTTGCCCGACGTGCCGACGGTCGCCGAGGCGTGCAACATCAAGGGTTATGAAAGCAGCACCTGGTACGGCCTGTTCGGTCCGGCCAAGCTGCCGCCGGAAATCCAGAAGCGCATGAGCGAAGCGGTGATCAAAGTCATCAGCACGCCGGAGTTCCAGGCATGGCTCACCGACCTGCAGGGCATCCAGCCCCCGGCCGATCCGAGCATCGCCGCCTTCGAGCGCATCCACAAGGCCGACATCAAGCGGTGGGCCGATATCGTGAAGATGTCCGGCGCGACCGTGGATTGAGAAAGCCCACCCCGAGAAAGCCCGCCCCGTAACCGCTTCGCGGGCCCCCTCGAGGCTTGCCTTACTCCGCCGCCGCGCCTTCGCCGGCGGCGGCGTTCTTTCTGGCGCTGCGGCCCGCCCAATATCCCGCCAGCAAAGAACCCGACAGGTTGTGCCACACCGAGAACAAGGCGCCCGGCAAGGCGGCCAGGGGCGTGAAGTACAGCTTGCCCAGCGTCGCCGCCAGGCCGGAGTTCTGCATGCCGACTTCCATCGCCAGCGTGCGGCAGATGGCCTCGTCGAAACCGAGCAGGCGTCCGCCCCAGTAGCCGCCCAGCAGGCCCAGCCCGTTGTGCAGGATCACGCCGACGGCGACGACCAGGCCCACCGAGGCGATGCTTTGCTGCGTGCCGCCCACGACGGCGGCGATGATCAGCAGGATCGAGACCATCGACACCAGCGGCAGGATGGGCTCGATGCGGCGCACGAAGCCGGTGAACAGATGATGGATGATCAGGCCGACGATGATGGGCAGCGCCACGATCTGCACGATGCTGATCAACATCCCGTGCACGTCCACCACGATCGAGGCGTCGACATACAGGCGCGTGAGCAGCGGCGTCGCGAAAATCCCCACCACCGTCGACAACGCGCTGATCGTCACCGACAGCGCCACGTCGCCGCGCGCCAGATAGATCATCACGTTGGAGGCCGTGCCGCTGGCCACGCTGCCCACCAGCACCATGCCGGTCGTCAGGTCCGGCGGCATGCGCAGCGCCTTGGCGATCAGCCAGGCCGCCAGCGGCATGACCAGGTAGTGCAGCACGATACCCGCCACCACCGGCGCGGGGCGCGTGAACACGCGCTTGAAATCGCCCAGCGACAGCGTCACGCCCATCGCCAGCATGATGATGGTCAACAGCGTCGTCACGTACGGCGCGATACCCGCCACGGAGGACGGCGAGAAATAGGCCAGCAGCGAAGCCAGCACGGCCCACACGGGGAACAATCGGGTGATAGGGGCAAGCACGTTGGAAATCCTGGATACGGTCGCGCGGCATGGCGCAATGCGGCCGCGCGGTCTTTCTAATGGTTATGGGAAGATGGCCGGATCCGCGTGGGAAAGTGGCCAGGTCCGCGCCGCGCCTGCATCCTTGTGGGTCGCCGCGCCCGCGGTTGCTCGGGCGGGCCGTATTGTATGCGCGCCGGCGAACCGGGGCGGCGCGGGCCTGAAAAGCTTACTTTCACCTTAATAAAGCGATCATCGAATCCACGGCGGCAACGGCGCGGCGGCTGTCGCAAATGGTGGCCCGAAGTTACTCACTCCCCCGCGCCGGCCGGCCTCAATATCGCCAGGAAAAGGACGCATGCGTGTGCGTGCCGGGAGTTTCGCGCCGACGCGCCCCGCGCGGGAACCGGGGAACAAGCCGGACGACTCAAGGCTGCAACGCGAACCGACCCGCCTGGAGACCGGCAGATGCCTCGCCCATACCGCAACCCCTCGCTCACGCCCCGTTCCGCCCGCCTCTCCGCGCCTCGGTCCGGCAACCGGGACCTCCGCGGCCGCGCGCGCCATGAAGCGGCGCGGCCGCTCACGGCGCGCGCCGCGGTCCGCGCCAGGACGATGCTGGCGGCGATGCTGTGCGCCATGGCCGGCATGGCGGAGGCGGCCGGCACGGAGCCGGATCCCGATCGCTGGCATGTCGTCGCCAGTCCCTACCTCTGGGCGGCATCCCTGCGCGGACATGCCGACGTGGCCGGCCGCCGCGCGGACTTCCACCTGCCCTTCTCCACCATCTTCGACGATCTCGATTTCAGCTTCATGGGCAACGTCGAGGCCACCAACGGCCGCTATGGCTTCTACCTCGACAACGTCTACACCAACCTGGGACAGCGCAACGCCATCGACGGCGTGTCCACGCATGCCAGGCTGCGCGCCAACTGGCTGACCGCCGGCGCCTTCATGCGCGTCTACGAGCAGGCGCTGGGCGGCGACACGCTCGCCGGCACGCCGCGCGTCTTCGCCGTCGAACCCACGGCGGGACTGCGCTGGACGTCCATGCACGGCGCCCTGGACAGCCCCATCGGCGACGCCTCCTCGCGCGTGAACTGGACCGACCCTTTCGTCGGCCTGCGCGTGCAGGCCGACCTGGACGAGCGCTGGAACCTGTCGGCCGAAGCCGACATCGGCGGTTTCGGCGTGGGCTCGCGACTCAGCGCCAACGGCCAGGCCTACCTGGGCTACCGCGTCCGGCTGTTCGGCTACGACACCATGCTGCGCCTCGGCTACCGCGCGCTGTACCAGGACTATCGCGAGCACACCGATTACGGACGCGCCAAATGGGCGAACACGCTCCAGGGACCGGTGGCCGGCCTCTCGGTCCGCTTCTGATCCGAACCGCGCCAGGCACGGCAAGAATTTTCCGATGGAGTCCCGCGTCCGCGGGGCGCACAGTGCCGCGTTCACCCGCGTGGCGATCATGAAGGGATGCGCGGCGCATCCCTGAACCCTAGTCGAGGAGATTTTCATGCCTGCCTTCCTGTCCCCGTTCGCCATGCTTGCGCGGCGTGCCGCGGCACGCGCGCGGCCGCGCTGCCGGCGCTTCGTCCGGCAACTGCCGCGCCGCCTGCGCGCCGCCCTGGCGCTGTGCCTGGTCGCGGCCATGGTCCTGGCGCCCCTCGACGCCCTTGCCTGCACCAGCTTCACCATCCGGACCAGAACCCACGGCGTCATCTATGCGCGCACCATGGAATTCGGCTTCCCGCTGCAATCCCAAAGCATATTCATTCCCCGCCAACAATTGATCTTCGCCACCGGGACCGAGGCGCACCCCGGCGCGCAATGGACCACCAGATACGCGGTCATCGGCATGAATGCCTTCGGCCTGAAATGCCTGAGCGACGGCATGAATGAAAAAGGCCTGGCCGGCGGCCTGCTGTATTTCCCCGATTACGCGGCCTACACCAAGGACTCGAAAGACATCGGCGACCGCCCGGTGCTGGCGCCCTGGGATCTGCTGACCTGGGCGTTGACCAATTTCGCCAGCGTCGCCGAGGTCAAGGATGCGTTGGCCAAATCCGAAATCGTGGTGCTGGGCGTCAAGGAACCGCATCTCGGTTTCGTGCCCGGCGTGCACTACACCCTGCATGACGCCAGCGGCGCGTCCATCGTCATCGAGCCGATCGACGGCCAGCTCAAGGTCTATGACAATCCCTACGGCGTGCTGACCAACTCGCCGCCCTTCAAGTGGCACGAGATGAACCTGCGCAACTACGTGAAGCTGTCGCCGACCCAGGTCCCGCCGCGCGTGATTGCCGGCCAGACGATCAAGCCGCTGGGCGAAGGCTCGGGCCTGCTGGGCATTCCCGGCGACACGACGCCGCCATCGCGTTTCATCCGCGCCCTGGGCTTTTCCCAGGCCGCCGTCCCGGCCGCCCCCGGCCTGCCCAGCGTGCGGCTGGCCGAGCACATTCTCAACAACTTCGACATTCCCAAGGGTTGGGCGCAAGATCCCGCACTGCAGGAAGCCTCGATCGAATACACGCAGTGGAGCGTCGTCGCGGACCTGGAGAACCGGCGCTACTACGTCAAGAGCTACGAGGATCCCACCTTGCGGGAACTGGATTTCAAGCAACTGGATCCGAACGGCAAGCACATCCTGCTGGCGCCGCTGCATGACGCGGTGACGCCGCCGGTCACGCCGCTGTCGAACAGGATGGCCGCGCAGTAGCGCGGGGCCGGCCGGCGCCCGGCCCCGCTGGCCCACGGTCACGAACGTCACGAACGTCACGAACGTCACGGACATGACGGGCGTCACGGGCGTCACGAACGCGCGCTATCATGGACATCGACCTCGCGCGCCACGGTTCCGTGGCGCCTCCATGATCCCCGACGATAGGGAGCGCCATGAACGACACCGTCCGCGCTGGTGATGACGTATGCCTGCTGGTCCTGAACTGCGGTTCCTCCAGCATCAAGTTCGCGCTATTCGACGGCCGTGAATATCCGCCGCCGCGCCGCCCCGCCTGGCACGGCCAGGTGGCGGGCATCGGCGGTCCGAACCCGACCTACACCGAAGACGGCGCCGCCGCCGAAGCGGTGCCGCTGCAAGGCGGCGAGACGCCGTACCACGCGGCGCTCGAACACATCCGCGTCCACACGCGCCAGCGCCTCGCCGGCCGCCGCCTGGGCGCGGTCGCCCATCGCGTCGTCCACGGGGGCAGCAAGTACAGCGAGCCCGTCCTGGTCGACGCCGCCGTGCTGGCGGACCTGAAAAGCTATATCCCGCTGGCGCCGCTGCACCAGCCTTTCGCGCTGGAGGCCATGGAGGTCTTGCTGGCGGGCCTGCCCGACTGCCCGCAGGTCGCCTGCTTCGACACAGGCTTCCATCACACGCTGCCGCTGGTCGAGCGCCTGCTGCCCCTGCCTTATTCGGCCTATGAGCGAGGGCTGCGCCGCTATGGCTTTCACGGGCTCTCGTACGAATACATGTCGGTCGCGCTGGCCGAGCGCCATGGCGAGCGCGCGCGCGGCCGCACCGTGGTGGCGCACCTGGGCAGCGGCGCCAGCCTGTGCGCGATGCACGACTTGCGCAGCGTCGCCACCACGATGGGGTTCTCGGCGCTGGACGGATTGATGATGAGCACGCGCTGCGGCGCGCTGGATCCGGGCGCCGTGATCTACCTGATGGAGATCGAGAAGCTGAGCCTGGAACAGGTCGGCCACGTGCTGTATCACGAGTCGGGCCTGCTGGGCGTATCGGGCGTCTCCGGCGACAGCCGCGAACTGCTGGCGCGCGAACAGGAAGCGGGCGAGACGGGCGACCGCATCCGCGCGGCCCTCGCGCTCTACGTGCGGCGCATCGTGCGCGAGATCGGCGCGCTGGCCGCCGTGCTGGGCGGGCTGGACATGCTGGTCTTCACCGCCGGCGTGGGCGAGCACAGCGCGGCGATCCGCGGCCGGGTGTGCCGCGATCTCGCCTACCTGGGCGTGGCCCTGGACGAGACCGCCAACGAACGCAACGACCCCGTCATCGCCGGCCCGGGCAGCCGCGTGCTGGTCGGCGTGGAGCCGACCAACGAGGAATGGATCGCGGCGCGGCAGGCGCTGGCGGTGACGCGAGACAAGCGCCAGGGCTGAGGATTACGCCGACGCAGAACCCGGCCGCGTGACGGCGGCGGATCACCCCGCGTCGACCGCCTTCAGGATGCGGCCGAACAGGCCGTCGGCGTGTTCGGACTGCAGCCAGCGCACGATGACCACCATGCGCCGCTCCGGCTCGACCCAGGTGAAGGAGCTGCCGGCGCCGACGCCGAAGAAGCTCGAGGCCGGCACGCTGGGGAAGACCTTGCCCTGGTCGTTGAGCCAGATGAGGAAGCCGTAATAAGGCGCCAGCCCGGTCGGCTGCCGCATGGCCTCGACCCACGCCGTGGACAGGACCTGGCGGCCATCGTTGGCCTTGCCGCCGTTCAAGAGCATCTGTCCGATCAGCGCCTGGTCGCGGCTGCCGATGGACATGCCGCCGCCCCAGTGCGAACCGCCCGGCACCGACGGCATGCGTTTGCCGTCGATCTCCACCCAGGCATTGTCGTAACCCACCCAGCGCCAGTTCTCGCTGGCGCCGATGGGACGCGTGATGGCTTCGCGGAAGACGTCCGGCAAGGGCTGGCGGAACAGGTGCAGCAAGGCATAGGACAACTGGTTGATGCGGACGTCGTTGTATTCCCAGTAGGTGCCCGGCGCCTGCAAGGGGCGCGCGTCGCCTTTCTTGCCATTGGGCGGCGCGCCGAAGCTGACCGCGCGATAGCGGTCGGCCTGGTCCGAGATGCCGAAGCGTTCGCCCTCCCATTCGCTGGTCTGCGTCAGCAGGTGGCGCCAGGTGATGGGCGCGTTGTGCTCGCTGTCGAAACCGATGCCCTTGAGCCGTTTGACGACGGGTTCGTCCACGTCCGGCAGCAAGCCGCGATCGTGCGCAACGCCGGCCAGCAGCGCCAGGTACATCTTGGCCACGCTGAAGGTGAGATCGGCGCGGTCCGGTTCGCCCCACTCGGCCACGGTCTTGCCGTCGACCACGACGACGCCCGAGACCGGCCCTCGGTCGTGCAGCGGACCATACGCGCGATTCCAGGGCGGCGGATCGTTCTGATGCACGCCGAACTTGCCCGTGACGCTGCGATCCCACAGGGACTCGTACTCGTTGGCGAACTGTATGGCTTGCTGCATGAGGGTCTGGTCCATCGGGCTACCTTCCTTGTGCTGGCCGGGCCGGCCAGGAGACGTCGCGATGGAGAAGGATTGTAGGACAGACACCGCCGCGCGGGGCCGCAATCGCTCAGGGTTTACGCGGATGAAGACTGGCGCGGCGGACGCTGCGGGAAGCTGCGGTCGAAGATGCCCTCGGCGATGCGGTTCTTGAGGATTTCGATCGATCCGCCGGCGATCATCCAGCCGCGGCAACGGCGCACGCAGTACTCCACCAGCGACTCGCGGCTGTAGCCCATGCCGCCCAGCACCTGCAGCGCATCGTTGGCCACGTCGAAGCCGACCTGGTTGCAAAAGGCCTTGGCGATGGCCGTCTCGGTCGCCGACGGGAAGCCCGAATCGGCATTGGTGGCGGCGCGATACAGCAGCAACTGCGCGGCATCCAGCTTGATGCGCATATCGGCGAACTTCCACTGCAAGCCCTGGAATTCGCACAGCAGGCGGCCGAACTGCTTGCGCTGCATGGCCCACTCACGCGCCTCTTCGTAGGCGTAGCGGCCCAGGGCCAGGGAACGCGCCGTGTTGCCGATGCGCTCGACGTTGAAGCCGGCGATCTGCTTCTTGAAGCCGCCCTCGCCCAGCACCACCATTTCGTCGGGCACGTAGACGTTGTCGAAGAAGATTTCCACCCATTCCTCGTCCGACATGAAGGCCGACCGCTTGCCCAGGCGCACGCCCTCGGCCTTGGTGTCGATCAGCACCGACCCGATGCCGCCCGTACCCGGGCCGAAGCGCACGTAGGCCAGGATGACGGTCGCATGCGGGCCGTGGGTGGTGAAGATCTTGGTGCCGTTGACGCGCCAGCCCTTGCCGTCGCGCGTGGCGGCGGTCTTCAGTTCCGTGACGGCGGAGCCGGCGTCGGGCTCGGTCATGCCGACGGCGATCAAGGCCTCGCCGGCCAGCAGCGGCTTGAGGAAGCGCTCCTTCTGCTCGGCGCTGCCGTACTCGGCCAGGACGCGGATGGCGCCGAAGTTGCCCGCCTGCACCACGTCCGCGCTGCGCGGGCATACCGAAGCCACGGTCTCGATGGCGACGACCGCGTCCATCAGCGTGCCGCCGATGCCGCCGTCCTCCGGCTTCATGGTGATGCCCAGCAGGCCCTGCCCGGCCATTTTCCGGGCCACGTCCCAGGGATAGGACTGGGCGTGCGCGCGATCGCGCGCGCCGGCCTTCAGCTCGCCTTCGGCGAAGCGGCGCACCGCGGTCTGGAAGTCCTGTTGTTCGGGGGTCAGCTTGAAGTCCATCTTGGGTGTCCTGGTGATGATGTTGTTCTATTTACTGAATACTGAATGAAGATATTGAAAACGCTGGACGCGGAGGACGTCATGGGACGGCACGGCGGCCGGGCCGGGGATCAGGCCAGCCGGACCAGGCCGTCCACCGCCACCACGCCGTCGGCCCGCACGAACAGCGGATTGATCTCGGCCTCCTCCACCACGGCCCCGTCCAGCGCCGCCAGGCGCGAGAAGGCGGCGATCGCGCGCGCCAGGGCGGCGCAATCGCCGCGCGGCAGGCCGCGGAAACCGCGCACCAAACGGGTCTGGCGCACGGCTTCGATCATGCGCATGGCTTCGTCCTCGTCGACCGGCGCCAGGCGCAAGGCGTAGTCGGGCGTCAATTCCGCCGTAATGCCGCCGGCGCCCAGCAGCACGGTCGGGCCGACCAGGGGATCGCGCCGGTAACCCAGGATCAGTTCGATCAGGCGGTCCTCCATGGGCTGGACCAGGATGCCTTCGATGCGCGCCGCCGGCGCGTGCCGCTTGACGTTGTCCAGCATGGCGGAAATGGCCTCGCGCAGTTCGGACAGGCTCTTGATGCCTATCCGTACCGCGCCCGCGTCGGTCTTGTGGGCCAGGTCGCGCGAGCAGACCTTGGCGACCAAGGGATAGGACAGGCTTGGCCCGGACCGCGCCGGGACGGCGTCCACGGCCGCATCCGAAGCGGACGCCGCGGCGGGCTGGGCCAGATCCTGTTCCAACCGCGCCAGGTCCTGTTCCAGGCGCGAGGGATCGAGCAGGCGCCTGCGCGCCGCCGGCACGCCGAGTTCGGCAAACAGGCCGGCGGCCTCGCGCTCGTTCAGCATGCCATGGCGCGGCAAGGCGGCCGGCCAGGCGACGGGCGGGACCTCGGCCGGCGGCCGGCCCGTGCCCTGGAAGAAGACGGACAAGGCATCCGCGCAAGCCTCCGGCGTGCGGAAGGCGGCGATACCGCCCGCCCGCAGCAAGGACAGCGACTCGGGCGCCTCGGGGGCCAGGAAGACCGCCAGCGGCTTGTTTGCGGGCTTGTCCGCCTCCAGCAGCGGTTTCACCGCCAGGTCCGGATGGAATTGGGCCGACGAACCCACCACGCTGAGCACGGCGTCGCACCACTCCGTGCGCAGCAAGGCTTCCAGCAGGCCTTTGTATTGCACGCTGGTGGCCGCCAGCGTCAAGTCCATGATGGGCGTTTCGCGCAGTTTCAGGCCGAGGCCGGCCATTTCCGCGATGAAGGCCGGCGGCGGCGGCACGGCCACCATGCCGTGCAGGCCCAGGTTGTCGACCACGGAGGCGGCGCCCCCGCCCGTGGTGGTGATCACGGCCACGCGCGCCGGCGCATCGGCCGCCGCGGCTTCCGGGCGCCCGCCATGCGCGCCATACCGTTCCGCCAGGGGCGCGATCTCGAACAGCGTCTCCAGTTGGCGCACGCGCATCACGCCATGCGCCCTGAGGAAGGCGTCCACGGCCGCATCGTTGCCGGCGAGCGCGCCGGTATGGGATTGCGCCAGCGCGTCCCCCTGCTCCGAGCGTCCCAATTTATAGGCGACGACGGGCTTGCCCGCCGCCCGGGCGCGCTCCAGCGCGCGCGCCAGCGTCGGCGCGTCGCGCAGGGTTTCCAGAAACAGCAGGATGACCTTGCTGTGCGGATCGTCGACCAGGGCGTCGACCACCTCGCCGACCGTCACGTCGCTCTCGTTGCCCACCGACACCGATTTGGCGAAGCCGAAGCCGCGCGCGGCGGCGCGCGACAGCAGGGATCCCATCATGGAACCGCTCTGCGACACCATGCTAAGCGATCCCGGCAACAGCGACTCGGTCTCGAAGGCGGCGTTCACCGACAGGATCGCGCCGCTGTGCAGGTTGGCCAGGCCGATGCTGTTGGGCCCCAGCAGGCGCAGGCCCAGGCCGCGCGCCCGCGCCACCAGCGCCTCCTGGCGCGCCATGCCGGCCGCGCCGGTCTCGCCGAAGCCATCGGAATAGACCGTCACCACGCGGGCGCCGGCCTGGGCGCAGCTCTCCAGCAAGGGATCCACGCCCTCGCCCGGAATCATGACGAAAACGTGATCCACCGGCGCGGGCAGGTCGTTCAAGGAAGGATAGGCGCGCTCGCCCAGGATCTCGGCGCGGGCGGCGTTGATCGGATAGATGGCGCCCGTATAGCCATGCTTGCGCATGAAACGCAGCGGACGCGCGGTGTTCTTCCGGACGTCGCCGGAAGCGCCCACCAGGGCGACGGAACGCGGCGCCAGCAAGGCGTCGGCGAAAGAGGTCTCGGACATATCGGATTCAGGGGTGGTTGAAGCTGCAATCAGGGAACGCGCGGCAATGGGCAGGCGGGATATTGCAGGCGGGCTATCAGGCGCGCCCGTCGGTCGCCAGGCGCAAGGCGCGCACCGGCAGGGTCTCCAGCCGCCATACCGCGTCGCGCAGCGCCGCCATGCGCTCCGCCCCCAGCACGGGGCCCGCCAGTTCCGCGAACTTGTCGTTGAGATCCGCATCGGACAGGGGCGCCTCGGGGTCGCCCTTGCGATACGGGGCGTGGTATTCCAATGTGTCGCCGGCATGCGTGGTCAGGCTGACGCGGGCGGCCCGCATATTGGGAAAGCCAGCCGTCAATTCGGGATCGGCCTTCAGCGATATCCGTCCCATCAGGCCGCGCACCTCGGCATCGGCCATGCGCTGGGGGGTGAAGGCGTCCAGGCGCGGCGAACCGTGCACGAAGGCATGCGCCACGACGTAAGGCAGGCTGAACTTGGCCTCGTAGGCCGTGGCGGGGTCCTGGATCCCCGCGACGTCCAGGGCCGGCTGGTAGGTCTCCACGCGGACCGAGGCGATATCCTCCGGCCGCACGCCGCGATCGCGCAGCGCCATCGCGGCATCGATGGCGGCGAAGGTGTGGCCGCAGCAGCCGTGGTTCTTCTGCGTGATGACGCGGATGTTGTAGCGCTCTCCCAGGCCGTCGACCGCGCGGCGCCAATCCGGATCGCGCGCCAGCGCGGCGCCGAAGCCGACCTCGCCCTCCAGGATGTCGGGCACGCCCGTCACGCCATGCGCGGCGCCCTGCCCCGCCCGCACGCCGACCGCAGCCGCATGGCCGGCGTGCAGCGCCTTGGTCATGGCGTCGGAACGGAATGCCTGCTGCAAGCCGCTGGCGAACGTCCCGGCGGTGGCCAACGCGTGGCGCATCACGTCCGCGTCGCCGGGCTTGCACAGGGCGGCCGCGGCGGCGGCGCCGCCGAAGCAGCCCACCGTGCCGGTGGTGTGGAAGAAACGATAATGCGAGGGCTGCACCGCGGCGCCGATGCGGGTGGAAATCTCGTAGCCGACCACGATGGCGTTGAGCAGCGCGCGGCCATCGGCGTCGCCGGCCTCGGCCAGGGCCAGCGCCGCCGCGATGGTGGGGCAGCCGGGATGGTAGACGGCGTCGCGGAAGATGTCGTCGAACTCCACCGCATGCGACACGCTGCCGTTGATCCAGGCCGCGGTGGCCGGGAACGCGGTCGTCCCATTGCCCGGCAGGCTCGAATGGCCGCTGCCCAGTTCTTCGGCATTCGCGGCCAGCAACTGCGGCGAAGGGGCCACGCGCGTGCCCGGATACAGCGCGGAAAGCCAGTCCAGGAAAGCGCGCTTGGCGTAATGAAGAATGTCGTCGGGCAAACGGGCCTGACTGTCCCGGGCGCCATAGTCGGCGATGGTATCCAGCAACATGCGTGTCTCCTGCGTTGTCTTGTGCGGCGCGCCGGACCGCGCCTGTCCCAAGATCCAGGATCCGGGACAGGGCGCCGGATGCGCGCTTCCGGCCCTACCTTCCGACCCCACTTTAGACGCCGAAGACACCCCCAGGGTTGATGAAAAGGAAAGGGAGCTTTCATCCCGATGGACAACGCCTCGGGAAAACGTCCTTCGCGCTTCTCAAATCCTGAAATCCGGGACGCCCGGTTCAGCCCGCTTCCGGGGCCACCAATACCTGCAGCAGGTCCGCGACGGACGCCGTCATCTGGCCCGGGTCGCGCACGCAAACGTAGAATTGCCGCTCCGCCCAGGCATCGCGCAGGCGCAGCAGCACCAGGCCCATCGCGCCCAGATAGTTGCGCGCGATGGCTTCGGGCACCACGCCTATGCCTATCCCCTCCCGGATCATCCGGCAGCGCGTCTCGAAATTCGAGACCTGCAGCTTGACATTGGGCGGGCGCGACAGCGTCTGTCCGGCATAGGCCAGGAACTGCTCCAGCGAGTGGCGCGGGAAATAACCCAGCAGGTCGTAGTCCAGCGCGTCCTCCAGGTAGAGCTCGCCGAGGTCGGCCAGCGGATGGCCGATGGGCACCACCAGGCCGACCCGGTCGCGCCGGAACGGCATGGAGGTCACGCCCGGGACGGGATGGTCCGCATGATAGATGCCGATGTCCACGGCGCCCTCCGCGACCATGCGCGGGATGTCGAAACTGTGGGCTTCCAGCAGGTCCACGCTGACGCCCTGGCGTCCCGCCAGGAAGCGGTTCATCACCGGCGGCAGGAACTGGAGGATGGTGGAGGGATTGGAAGCCAGGCGGATCTTGGCCTGGCCATTCGCGGAATAGCCGCTGATGGCCTGCTCGGTCAGTTGCACCCCGCGCAGGATGGCCTTGGCGCGCTGATACAGCAAGGCGCCCGCCGGCGTCGGCTCCACGCCGCGGCCGTGGCGGTGCAGCAGCGTGCGATCCAGGTGGCGCTCCAGTTCGGCGACGCGCTTGCTGGCCGCCGAGGTGACGATGTTCTCGCGTTCGGCGGCCTTGGAGAGGCTTTTCTCTTCCACCGCCGCGACAAAGATCGCCAGCGTGGGAATATCCAGCGTTTTCATAGCGGGACTATACCTCGCCGGACTGTCCCATTCCTGGCGCGACGCAACATGGCCGCGCGGCCGGGCACAGCGCGTGCTATCCGGCAGCGCCCATCGGCAGGCGATCCGCCGTTGCGGCGCGGCATTTCCCGGTTTCCCAATTTCCCACCCTGGCTGGCCTCATCCTCATGCTCGAAGCAGTCTGGTTTCTCCTGATCGGCGCGCTGCTGATACTCATGGGACTCGCCCGCAGCGTCATCGCCGGCCTGCCCATGACGGGCGCCATGGTCTATCTGGCGTTCGGCTTTCTCATCGGCCCGGCCGGCCTGGGCATGCTGAACCTGGATATCTATCGCGACGCGCACGTCCTGCGCACCCTCGCCGAGGCCGGCCTGCTCATTTCGCTGTTTTCCATCGGCATGCACCTGCGCATGCCCCTGGGCAGCAGCCGATGGCGATTGGTGCTGCGCCTGGCCCTGCCGGCGATGGTGCTGACCATAGGCGCGATGACGCTGGTCGGTTTCTATGCGTTGGGATGGACGCTGGGCGCCGCGCTGCTGGCGGCGGCGGCGCTGGCGCCGACCGACCCGGTCCTGGCCAACGAACTGCGCCCGCGCGAGGCGGGCGACGACGAACCCTTGCGCTTCGCCCTCTCCGGCGAAGGCGGCGCCAACGACGGCGCGGCCTACCCTTTCGTCTTGATAGGACTGGCGGTATGCAATCTGGGACATCCCGACGCCCAATCGCCGGCCACCCTGGCGGCGTCGCTGGTCTGGGGCGTCGTGGGCGCCGTCATCGTGGGCTGGCTCATGGGCACGGCCACGGAAGCCCTGGTCGCGCGCCTGCGCATCCGCTACGCCAAGGCCATGGGCTATGAGGGATTCCTCGCGCTGGGGCTGATGGCGGCCTGCTACGGCGTCGCGCTCCTGATCCACAGCTATGCCTTCCTGGCCGTATTCGCCGCCGGCGTGGCCCTGCGCCGCAAGGAAATGCACGAAACCGGCGAGGAGACGCCCAACGAGGCGCTGGAGCAGGTGGCGCATGGCGACATGCAGCGGGCCGCCAAGCATCCCGAGCTGGCGCATGCCTACCTGGCGGAATCCATGATGACTTTCTCGGTGGAGCTGGAACACCTGGTGGAACTGGGCCTGCTGCTGTTGATAGGCAGCGTCGTGTCCTCGTGCTGGCGGGACCTGCTGCAATGGCAGTCCCTGGTCGCCGTGCTGGCCCTGTTCCTGGTGGCGCGGCCCCTCTCCGTCTGGGTGTCCTTGATCGGGACGGGCACGGACAGGACGCAGCGCCTGCTGGCCGGGTGGCTGGGCATACGCGGCGTCGGCACCTTCTTCTACCTGCTGCTGGCGCTGGAACACACCGATCCCGACAATATCCGCCCTATCGCGCCCGTCCTGCTGGCGGTCATCGTGGCGTCCGTGTTCCTGCACGGCATCTCGGCGTCGCCCCTGCTGGAACGCTATTTCCGCGCGGGCAACAAGGCGCAAGCGCCGCGCGAAGCGGCGCAGCAGGCCTTGAAAAGCTGAACGGGTCAGTCCGGGGCCCTGTCGTCCCCGCCCCACTCCGCGGCGAACTGATCGCGAAAGGCCATCACCCAGCGCGCGCGCTCCTCGGCCAGGGCCCGGCCGGCTTCCGTCTGCATCGTCGCCGGCAGGCGCAGCAGCTTGCACGCGATGTGGTCCAGCGTATAACGCCCGTCGTCCGCGTCGCGGCGCAACGCCAGCGGATCGGCCGAATGGGCCAGCGCGCGTCCCAATTGCCCGCCCACATGGAACATGCGGGCCAGTCCCACGGCGCCCAGCGCGTCGATGCGGTCGGCGTCCTGGACGATCTTCGCTTCCACGGTCTCGGGCGCGATGCCGGCCGAATAGCTGTGGGCCTCGATGGCATGCGCCACCGCGGCAAGGCGGTCCGCCGGAAAGTCCAGGGCGGACAACCGGGCCACCGCCGCCTGCGCCGACATGCGCGAAGCGCTGCTGCGCTCCGGATGATTCTTCGGCAGGTTGACGAGATCGTGCAGGTAGCACGCCGCCATCACGACCAATGCGTCGGCCCGCGGCAAGGACGCCAGGATGCCGCGCGCGCTCGACCAGACGCGTTCCAGATGATTCAGGTCATGGGCGCCGTCGTTATCGTCCGACGCCGTGGCGAGGCGTATCAGCCGGGGGCGCCACAAGGCGAGCCCTTCCTGCGTGGAAGGCGAAAAAGAAACGGCATGCATGCGCGCTATGGCTCCGTCGCGATCACGATCGGCGCCAAGGTGCCGTACCCTTCCTCGCCATAGATCAGGACCGGCAAGGGCGCCGGATCGCGCGCGCGCACCAGGGTCTCGACCCAGCGCATGCCGGTATCCACTACCGCGTCCTGGACGTCGAAACCGGTACCGCCGCCGTCCAGCAACGGCACGTCAGGCTCCACGCCGCGCTCCGTATAGCGGACGTCGAACAGATAGCGATGGCCTTCGATCGCCTTGTTCAGGACGAACATGTCCGGCCCGTCCAGGCTGGCCACGATGGAGAAGGTGCCGGTGCCGTCCTGGTCGGGAAAAACGGCGATGTGGATTTCGCGCGCCCTGGGCGGCAAGGCGGCGATCAAGGCATCCAAAGTGGCATGCGCCGGACCGGCGTGGGCCTGCAATACGCCGTCCAGCGCGCTCGTGTATTCGTCTAGGGTCATGCCCAAAGCATAACGCAAGACGCGAATGGCCCTCTCAGTCCGCTCCCAGTTGCAAGGGATTCGGCTGCCGCTTCTCGATATTCCACTTCAACAGCGCCGCGCTGCGGAAGATGCCGTGCGCGAACTTGCCGTAGGGCAGCGTCAGGAACAAGGCCATCACCGGTCCCAGATGCAGGGCCAGCAACAGGCCCATGGCGCTCGTGTCGCGCCCGATCAGCAAGGCCAGGCCCGTGATCGACACCAGCAGCAGCAAGGCGATGAAGCCGCGATCCATCGGCCGCTGCGCGGCGTCGCCATGCAGGGGGCTGCGGTGCACGTTCAGCCAGAACAGGCCCGCCGGTCCGATGATCAGGCCTATCCCGCCCAGCGTGCCCAACACCACCGGCAGGCTCGTATAGCCGTACGGCGCGTGCAGATCCAGGAAGTAGTGATAGAACGTGGCCACGCAGGTCGCGGCGAAGCACAGCAGGAAGCCGTAGAACGTGAAGTGGTGAAAGCGGCGGCGGGCCAGCGTGAAGGCGTCGCTGGACTCGTTGCAGCCCTTGCCGTGGCCGCCGTCCAGGTAGCGCAGCCGCAGCACGTCGTGCGTCGCCTCCGCCACCGCCGGTCCGTTGGCCGATCCCGGCGAGACCCGGCGCCAGAACCGGCTCACGCCCACGCCCAGGGCGAAGATCGCGAACAGGAAGACCACGCCGAACATCAGCGCCAGCATGTTGTGCGGGAAGATGGCGTAGAAATTGCCGGCCAGCGGCGCGTGGAACAGGGAGCCGCTGGAGAGGATGGCCAGGACCAGGAACAGCGCCAGGCCGAAGGCGGTGGCCAGCGACAAGGTCAGGCCATTGCGCTGGTATAGCGAACCCAGGGCCGCCGGCCACGCATAGTCGGTGTAGGTCTGCTTGCGCACCTTGGCCATCGCCTGCGGCACGTTGACGCCGAATTCGTGCGGCGGCGCGTACTGGCACGCGTGCAGACAGGCGCCGCAGTTGTGGCACAGATTCGCCAGGTAGTTGATGTCGGCCTTGCCGAACTCCAGCCGCCGGGTCATCGCCGGGAACACCGCACAGAAGCCTTCGCAATACCGGCAGGCATTGCAGATCTGCATGATGCGCGCGACCTCGGTTTCGTCGGCGGTGGTCGGGGCCAGGTCCTCGCCGTTGCGCACGAACTTGACCGGCGTTTCCTTCATGCCGCCGGCCGGCGCGGGCTGGTCCAGGTTGAGCGTGGCGTTGGCCTGGCGCACGAGGGCTTCAAGCTGTTTCAAGGGAAGCTCCCATGGAAGTGTTTTTATCCAGGCCCAGCGCGAAGCGCGCGGCCTGCGTGCCGGCGATGCGGCCGAATGCGGTGCCGATGGACATGCCCACGCCCGCGGTATAGCCCTTGCCCAGGACGTTGCCGGCCATCATTTCGCCGGCGACGTAGAGGTTGTCGCTGGGCATGCCGTTGAAATGCACGGCGGCCTTGTCGTTGACCTTCAGGCCCAGGTAGGTGAAGGTGATGCCCGGCCGCAGCGGATAGCCGTAGAACGGCGCGCGGTCGATGGGCCGCGCCCAGTGCGTCTTGGCCGGCGCGATGCCTTCCGTATGGCAATCGTCCAGCGCGGTGTGGTCGAACTTGCCGACGCGGCAGGCGGCGTTGTACTCGTTCAGCGTCTGCATGAAGGTGGCGCGGTCCAGGCGCAGCTTGTCCGCCAGCTCCTCCAGCGTGTTGGCCGTGGTGCCCGGAAAGACCGGCGGCATGAAGCGGCCGATGGCCTTGCTGTCGATGATGGAGTAGCCGATCTGGCCGGGCTGGTTGGCCACCAGGCGGCCCCAGATGGCGTAGCGCTTGGGCCAGAAGTCCTCGCCTTCGTCATAGAACCGCTTGGCGTCGCGGTTGACCACCACGCCCAGCGAAACGCAGTCGATGCGCGTGCAGATGCCGCCGTCGTACAGCGGCGCGCGCGCGTCGATGGCCACGCAGTGCGATTGCGAGGGATCGCCGATGATGTCGGCGCCGGCGTCCATCATGAACTTCAGCAATACGCCTTTGTTGAAACGCGTGCCGCGGATCAGGAAATTGTCGGCCGGCCATTCGCCGCGCTCGTTCTGGCCCCAGGCCTCGCGCAGCCACTCGATGTTCGATTCGAAGCCGCCGGCGGCCAGCACGCAGGCCTTGGCTTCGATGCGTTCGCCCTTGACGTAGGCGGCGACGAAGCGGCCGTCCTTCAGATCCAGGCGGTCGACCGGCGCGTTGTATCGGATCTGCACGCCCAGCGACTCGGCGCTGCGGAAATAGGCGTTGACCAGGGCCTTGCCGCCGCCCATGAAAAACGCATTGGTGCGGGCCACGTGCAGCGCGCCCGACAGCGGCGGCTGGAAATTCACGCCGTGCTTGCGCATCCAGTCCCGACAGGACGAGGAAGCGCGGATCACCAGGCGCGCCAAGTGCTCGTTGGTAATCCCGCCCGTCACCTTGAGCAGGTCCTGCCAGAACTCTTCTTCCGGATAGGCCTCGACGAGCACGTCCTGCGGCGCGTCGTGCATGCAGCGCAGATTGCGCGTGTGCTGCGAATTGCCGCCGCGCCACTCCTTGGGCGCGGACTCCAGCAGCAGCACGCTGGCGCCGGCTTCGCGCGCCATCAGCGCCGCGCACAGGGCCGCGTTGCCGCCCCCTATCACCAATACGTCCACCATGGCGAGTGTGTCCTCCTTGAACAGGGTGGCACTGTAACCAGACCGTCATGCGCGCGCCAGAACCCGCCGCGCAAGGGGTCTTCACTTATCTTGAAGACCCGCGTGCAGGGTCGCGCCCGGCCAGCCGCCTTCGCGCACCAGCGTGCGCGCCACGTCGCTCAGCACGACGCGCGCGGCCAGGGCGGCGGGCGACAGCTCGTCCTCCGGCAGGCTGACCAGCAGGTTGCGCCGCTGCAGGTTGTCGTCGCTCAGTTGCAGGCGCGACAGGGAGGGATCGACCGGCAAGGCCGCCCCGGGCTGGATGGTGGCGACGTGCCCGACCCGCACCATCGCCATCAGCATGGCCAGCCCGTCGACCTCGGCGACGATGTTCAGCGTGCGGCCGACGCGGGCGCAGGCGGCGTCGATCAACTGGCGCAGGCCGTGGGCCGGACTGGGCAGCACCAGCGGCACCTCGTGCAGACCGGCCAGGGAGATGTGTTCGCTGGTCGGCCAGGCCGGCGTGCTGGGCTGGCCCATCAGCAACAGGCGTTCGTCCAGCAGGGGCTGCACGGTCCAGCGCTGCGCCGGATCGGTATGGAAGACGATGGCCAGGTCCAGTTGCCGGGCGTTGAGCATGGACGCGAGGTGACCCGACAGGCTTTCCGTCATGCGCAGGCGCACGTCGGGATAGCGCTGCTGCATGGCCTGGATGAAGCGCGGCGCCAGCACCGTGCCGGTGGTGGACGCCAGGCCGACGCTGACCTGCCCCGTCAGCCGCGCCTCGCGCGCCGCCATGGCCGCCGCGTCCGCGTGGCGGATGGCCAGTTGCGCCTGGCGCAGGAAGGCCCTGCCGGCGTCGGTCGGCACCACGCCGGTGGACGTGCGTTGCAACAGCCGGGTGGCGAGCTCGCTCTCCAGGCGGCTGATCTGCTGGCTCAGGGCCGAGGTGACGATGCCCAGCTCGGCCGCCGCCCGTCCCATGCTGCCCAGCTCCACGACCCTGGCGAATGAACGCAGTTGGCGCAGTTCCATGGCTGTCTTCACTATTTATGAAAACCCCATTTTTGCATGCAATGGGAGATTTCCCACTCTCTGTTTTCACATATGTTGAAGGCCTCTTCAGCGAATCAGGGTTACGGCGGACGGATGGATGCCTATAATTCACGTCAAAATAACGTTTCATTAACGACGATTATCGATTCTGAGCAAGTTTTGATCGATAACCTCATATTTCAATAAAACCGAGATGATAGGCACTGCCGGTTGCATTCCTTCCTATAGATAACGTTTCATTCAAAATCTATCGTCCCCAAAATTCATCATCCGGGACGACATGAATGCAAGCGCATGCGCAGCGCCCCCTTTCACTATTCAAGACAACCTCATATGACTAGCACTCCTCTCCATATCGCCGGCCTGCCTCCCACCGGCGCCTTGATCGACGGACGCTGGGTCGACGACGGGCCGCGCTTCACCGTCGATGACAAATTCAGCGGCCGTCCCGTTGCCGAAGTCGCCGCCGCGACCCGCGCCCAGGTCAGCGAGGCCGTACGGGTGACGCGCGCCGCCGCCGATGCCGGCGCTCCGCCCCCGCATGACCGCGCCCAGGTACTGCGCCGCGCCGCGGCCCTGATGGGGAGCTATCGCCTGCGCCTGGTCGACGTGATGGTGGCGGAAGCGGGATTCACGCTGGTCGACGCCGGCAACGAGGTCGATCGCGCCATGGTGACCCTCAGCTTGTCGGCCGATGAAGCGCTGCGCCTGGTCGGCGACGTGGTCCCCTTCGGCGCCAGCCCCGGCGCTCATCGCCGCATCGGTTTCACGCAGCGCTTTCCGGTGGGCGTGGTCTGTGCCATCACGCCTTTCAACTCGCCCCTGAACACGGTCCTGCACAAGGTGGCGCCGGCCTATGCCGCCGGCAACGCGGTGGTCCTGAAACCCTCGGCCTTCACGCCCCTGACGAGCGCCCTGCTGGCCCAGTTGCTGCTGGAAGCCGGCATGCCGCCGGCCTTCCTGGCCGTGCTCCAGGGCGAAGGCGACAGCGTCGGCGCCTGGCTGCTGGAAGAACAGGACATCGCCTTCTACACCTTCACCGGAAGCACGCGCGTGGGCCGCATCATCCAGCAGGCAGCGGGCTTGCGCCGCACGCAGATGGAACTGGGCAGCATCGCCAGCACCATCGTCTGCGCCGACGCGGACCTGGATCGCGCCATTCCCAAGATCGCCAATGCCGGCTTGCGCAAGGCCGGCCAGGTGTGCACGTCGGTGCAGCGCCTGTATGTCCATCGCTCGATCGCCGAGGAAGTGGGCCAACGCCTGGCCGCCTTCGCCCAGACCCTGCAAGCGGGTGACCCGCGCGACCCCGCCACCAAGGTGGGTCCGCTGATCAGCGAGGCGTCCGCCATCCGCGCCGAAAGCTGGCTGCGCGAGGCCGAGCAAGGCGGCGCCCGTCTGCTGTGCGGCGGCCAACGCCGGCGTTCGGTCATCACGCCGGCCGTGGTCACCCATGCCCCTGACGACGGCCGGGTGTGGTGCCAGGAAGCCTTCGCGCCCTTGTTGGCTTTGCGTCCCTTCGAGGATTTCGAGGAAGCAATCCGCGACGCCAATTCCACGCCCTTCGGCCTGTCCGCCGGGATCTTCACGCAGGACATCGATCGCGCCCTGCGCGCCGCCGCCACGCTGCGCTTCGGCACGGTGCAGATCAACGAAAGCTCCAGCGCGCGCTCCGACGTCATGCCTTTTGGCGGCGTCAAGGACAGCGGCTTCGGCAAGGAAGGCCCGGCCCATGCCATCCGCGAAATGACGGAAGAACGCCTGGTGGTCTTCAACCCCTGAACGGCAAGGCGCCAGCCGCATTCCCTGTCAGCAGCACCCCAACACCCACAACAAGCGGCCAGGCTCCAACGCTCACAGCCCGCATCAGCACTTCGGAGACAAGCACCATGACCACCCTCACCACCCGTCGCGGCGTACTCGTTCTGGCCCTGGCCGGCTGTGCCGGCTTGCTGGCCCCGTCCGCGCAGGCGGCGGATTGGCCCGATCGCCCCATCACCCTGGTGGCGCCCTTCACGCCCGGCGGCACCACCGACATCGTGGCCCGCGCCATCGCCGTGCAGTTGCAACAGCAATTGGGACAGACGGTGATCGTCGAGAACAAGCCCGGCGCGGGCGGCACCCTGGGCGCCGGCTACGTCGCGCGCGCCAAACCGGACGGCTACACCTTGCTGCTCGCCAACGTCGGCCATGCCGCCGCGGGCGTGCTGTACAAGAACCTGCCCTACGATTTCGAGCGCGACATGACGCAGATCACCACCGTGGCCAATGTGCCCAACGTGCTGGTGGTGGCGAAGAACTTCCCCGCGAACAATGTGCGCGAGCTGCTGGCCTATGCCAAGGCGCATCCCAACGACGTCAACTACGGCTCGGCCGGCATCGGCACCACGCAGCACCTGTCCGCCGAATTGCTGAAGAAGCAGACCGGCATGACAGCCCTGCACGTGCCGTTCAAGGGCGCCGCGCCCATGATGACCGACCTGATCGGCGGCCGCATCACCTTCGCCCTCGATTCGGCCGCTTCCGCCGCCGCGCAGATCAATGGCGGCGGCGTCAAGCCGCTGGCCGTCACCAGCCTGACGCGCACCCGCTTCCTGCCCGACGTGCCGACCCTGGACGAGTCGGGCGTACCGGGCTACCAGATGACCACCTGGTACAGCCTGGCCGGCCCCAAGGACCTGCCGCCGGCCGTCACGGACCGCATCTATCGCGCGGTGCGCGCCGCCATGGACGATCCCAATATGCGTAAAGCGCTGGACAGCATGGCAGCGGATCCGGGCGGCATGGAGCCGGCCAAGTTCCAGGCCTTCGTGCATCAGGAAACGCTGCGCTGGACGGAGCTGGCACGCGGCTGGGACAGCGCGAACTGATGGCCGATGCGACGGCGGGTGTCGCGTCCAGACACCCGCGTCCCGGCCGCATTCTCATCCAGACCGGTGCGCTGCCCCCTGCAAATGCGCCGGTCGTCTTTACATAGGTTCATCATGGCTGCCACCGACATCAGCACTTTCTTCTGCCCTACCCGCCTGTACACGGGCATCGGTTCGCACCGCAAGCTGGGCGAGATCCTGCGCGCGCACGACTGCGAACGCGTCTTCATCGCCATCGACGGCGCCCTGCTCGAAGGCGAGTTCTACGCCGGCATCCAGCGTATTCTGAAAGACGAAGGCGTGGCGGCGGCCGCCTATTCCGACATCGAGCCCGATCCCAGCGCCATCACGGTCGAGCGTGCCTTCCAGGCTTGCCAGGCGCATGGCGCCACCCTGCTGTTGGCCATTGGAGGCGGCAGCACCATGGACGTCGCCAAGGCCGTCGGCATCCTGGCCACGAATGGCGGACGCATCCACGACTACGAAGGCATCGAGAAATTCAGCATGCCGCCGCTGCCGCTGATCGCCATTCCCACCACGGCCGGGACCGGCTCGGAAGTATCGGGTTCCTGCGTCATCACCGACACCGAGAAGCAGTTGAAGATGTCGATCCGCCATGCCGCGCTGAACCCGGCGCGCGCGGCCATCCTGGATCCACTGGCCTTGCGCACGGTGCCGGCGCATGTGGCGGCCCACTCCGGCATGGACGCCTTCGTGCATGCCTTCGAGTCCTATATTTCGCGTCAGGCCAACCTGGTGACGGACGCCATCAACATCGAAGCCATCGAATTGCTGGCGGCCAACATCCGGCCTTTCGTGGCCAACCGCGACAACCTGGAAGCCGGCTTGAACATGCTGGTCGGCTCGGCGCTGGCCGGCATCACCTTCGGCCAGACCGGCCTGGGCAATGTGCATTGCATGGCGCGTTTCGTCGGCGCGTATTGGCATCTGTCGCATGGCCTGTCCAACGCGGTGTGTCTGCCCCACGTGGCGCGCTTCAACCTGCCGGCCAACCCGCGCAAGTTCGCGCGCATTGCCGCCGCCATGGACAGGCCGGTGCGGGGCCTGCCGGAAATCGATGCGGCGCGGGCAGCCGTCGACGCCATCGACACGCTGTGCCGCGACCTGGGTATTCCCGCGCGCCTGCGAGACGTCGGCGCCACCGAAGACAAGTTCGACGAAATCGCCGAGCTTTGCACGCAGGCCAACTACAACCGCTGGAATCCGCGCCAGACCAGCACGGCGGACTTCCGCACGCTGTTCGCGCAGGCGTATTGATGTATTGACGTATTGATCAGGTCCCGGCGCGGCCCGATACAATGCCGCTCATGCCTCCGAAACCTCCCCGCTCCGAGCCTGTCCCCGGCGCTGCCCGCGTCACTGTCCATGACGTGGCGCGCGCCGCCGGCGTCGCCATCGGCACCGTCTCCCGCGTCGTCAACGGCGCGCCCAGCGTCACCCCGGATGTGCGTCAACGCGTCGAGCACGCCATCAGCGAACTGGGCTGGGCGCCCAGCGCCGCGGCCCAGGCCATGCGCGGCGCGCCGACCCGCATGGTCGGCTTCATCTTTTCCGATATACGCAACCCGCTCTATTCGTCCATGATCAAGGGCGCGGAGGATGTCCTCAGCGAACACGGCTACATGCTGGTGGTCGCCAGCAGCGACGGCCAGCCGACGCGAGAAATCGCGCTGATGCAGCTATTCACGCGCCGCCGCGCCGACGGCATGCTGTTCGCCGTGGAGCAGGAGTCCAATGCGGACGTGCTGCGCTGCGTGGCCGATAGCGGCTATCCCATCGTATTGCTGGAGCGTGAGATGGCGACGGCATTGGGGACGGTCGGGGCCGACCACCTGAGCGGGACGCGCCATGCCACCGCGCACCTGCTGTCCCTCGGGCATCGCCGCATCGCGCTGATCAGCGGCGGCCGCAACAACCGCGTCGGCCGCGACCGCCTGGCCGGCCTGGTGCAGGCGCATGAAGCGGCCGGCGTGCCGCTGGATCCCGCGCTGCTGCGCCTGGATAGTTTCGCGTCTGACTACGGCTTGCGTGAAGTCCAGTTGCTGCTGGAGCTGGATGCGCCGCCCACTGCCATCGTCGCCGCCGGTATGCACCTACTGCAAGGCGTCCTGCAAGGCATACGCATGAAGGGCCGCCGCATCCCCGAGGACGTTTCGCTGGTCGCGTCCAACGACAGCCCGCTGGCCCAGTTGGTCACGCCGCCCGTGGACGTGATCCGCTACGACGCCTACGCGCTGGGCCGCGAGGCGGCGCTGCTGCTGTTGCGCCGCATGAACGGCGAGGCCATTCCGCCTGCCACGCGTATCGACGTACCGACGGAATTCGTTCTACGGGCGTCCAGCGCCCCGCCGGCGCGCCGGCCGCGCGCTTGACGGCCCTGGCGACTTTCCGCTCCGTGCGCTCCCGGCGCGACGGCGATGCCACGCGGATCAGCTATCCTTGCAATCCGCCCCGTTTCCTTATCATCGTTCGGCGGCCTCGCCCCGGCCGTCGCCCCTTATCCGAGGAGCCTTTTCCCCATGCCCTCCCCAGGCCGACCGTCCCTGCTTCCCGCCCTCCGGGCCAGCAAGATCACCCTGCTGCTGGTCATCGCCAACGTCGCCGTCTACGCCGGCCTGGGATTCGTCGACACGCGCGCGTTCGAGACGCTGAGCCAGGGCTCCTTCCTGATCGACTGGGGCGCCAACGTCCCGCCGCTGACGCTGTCCGGCGAGTACTGGCGCCTGTTCACCAGCATGTTCCTGCACGTCGGCTTCGCCCACCTGGCCATGAACATGCTGGCCCTGTGGTCGCTGGGCCTGGTGCTGGAGCCGCGCATGCGCTGGCCGGTCTTTCTCGGCATCTACCTGCTGTCCGGGCTGTGCGGCAGCCTGACCACGGCGTTGTGGAACCGGGGCGAGCTCATGGTCAGTTGCGGCGCGTCCGGCGCTATTCTCGGCCTGTTCGGCGCGGCGCTGGCCTACGCCCTGCGCGACCGCAGGACCGGCCGCCTGCATTTCCCCGTGCGCAACCTGATGCTGAGCCTGGTGCTGACCTTCGGCGCCGGCACCGTCTTCTCCATCGATAACGCGGCGCACGCCGGCGGACTGGTCTGCGGCTTCCTGCTGGCCCTGGTCGCGCTGTACAGCGAGAAGCTGCGGCCGGCGGCCGCCGGCGCGACGCTTTCCGTCGCCGGCCTGGCGGTCGCCGCGGCGCTCGTCGCCGTGGCCTCGGCCAATCACGACCAGGATCTGAGCGACAAGCTGGCGGCCGCGCGGCTGAACCGCACGCTGCAACATCTGGGATTCGACGGCTACGCCACCGCGCTGGACGGCGTCCAGACGCTGGATGCCTGCATCATGAGAGTAATGATGGGCGACGCGCCCGACGGCAATCCCATGCCCGACCGCAAGCCCGGCGAAACGCGGGTGGAAGACCTGCGCCAGTGCAACCGTAACGACGACCGGGCCGAGGTGCTCGCGCGCTTCCTGCCGGCGGAATTCGCCCATTGCCGCGCGCAAGCCGCCGACCTGCGCGACAGGGTGACCCGGCAGGCGACCCTGCGCGGCCTCGCCATCATCGACCGCTATTGCACGACGCAGCCGCGGGTCCAGGCCGCCGTCTTCGCCCCCGCACCGGCGGACCTCGACCTGAAGGCCGCCTACCGCGCCCGCCAGGACGTGGAGAACCTGCTCGACGGGACCGGGGTGGAAATCGGCGACGGCCGGGGCACGGACGAGGAATCGTCCAAGGCCATCCGCGAACTCCTGCGCGGCGCCGGCCCGCTGGCGACGGCCGTGGTGGAGGAATCCGGCTGCCCGTACTGGTCCTGCCGGCGATAAGCCTCAGGCCGGCGCCTTCTCCCCCAGGTCCCAGTACAAGCCCGCCATGATGGCCATGCCCTCGCGGGCAATGGCCACCGGCAGGTGCTCGTTGGGCGCGTGCTGCGAGCATCCCGCATAGGAATGCGGCACCCACAGCGTGGGCATGCCCAGGGTGTCGCTGAAGACGTGATTGGGCAAGGTGCCGCCCAGGTTGGGCAGGATGGCCGGTTTCTTGCCCGTGGTCTCGGCGATCGACGCGGCCGCCCATTGCACCCACGGATGGTCGGGGTCCAGGCGCGTGGCCGGCGCCATTTCCTGGCGCGGACTGGACAGTTCGATCATGGTGTAGCCCAGCCGGTCCAGGTGGCGCCGCAAGGCCGGCACCACCGCTTCGGGATCGACCCCGACGACGTAGCGCAGTTGCATGCGCGCCCAGGCGCGCGGCGGAATGGCATGCACCGGCTTGTCCGGATTGCCGCACACGAAGGCCAGGACCTCGGCCGAACTCCAGCCGTACACTTTCTCCGCCGCGGTGAAGCCCGGCTCGCCCCAGCCGGGATCGATGGCGGGCCCGTCAGCCGTGTCCAGCACGCAGTCGGCCAGCGCGCGCCGCACGGAGCCGGGCAGCTCCGGCGGCATCCACTCCGGCACCAGGATCTTGCCGGTGGGACCCACGATGGTGGCGATCGCGTTGGCCAACTGGATGCCGGGGTTGGACAGCAGCCCGCCCCAGTTGCCGGAGTGATGGCCGCCTTCGCGCGCGTCGATCTCCAGGTCGACGTTGACGATGGCGCGCGAACCCATGAACAGGGTCGGCCGTTCTGCCAGCAGGCGCGGGCCGTCGGAGGCGATCAGCACGTCGCCGCGCAGCAGGTCGCGATGCGCGGCGCACACGTCGAGCAGGCCGGGCGAACCCATTTCCTCGCCCATCTCGATCAGGTACTTGACGTTGAAGCCCAGTTTGCCGCGGGTTTCCAGCACGCACTTGAGCGCGGCCAGGTTGATCGAATGCTGCCCCTTGTTGTCGGCCACGCCGCGCCCGTACCAGCGGTCGTCCCTGGGCGTCAGCGTCCAGGGATCCAGCGCGTCGCGCCAACGGCCTTCCATGCCCGGCACCACGTCGCCGTGGCCGTAGGAAAACACCGTGGTCAGCGCGGGATCCTCGATGCGCTGCGCGAACAGGAAGGGGCCCTTGGCGCGCGGATGCTCCAGCACCTGGCAGTCGAAGCCCAGGGCCTCCAGCGTCGGCCGCATCTCCTTGTCCAGGTAGGCCCGCAGCTCGGCGGCGCGCTCGGGATTCTGGCTCTCGGTCGGCCGCGCCACGCGGCGCGCCACGTCAGCGAAGAGCGTGCCGTCGTCGAAGTATTCCTGTGCGCGTTGGATGGCTGCGCTACGAGTCATGATGAGGTTCCTCCAGGGGAAAATGGCAAGCATGCCGATGCGCGGCGCCGGTCATGCGCGGCGTCTCGCGCGCGCAGGTTTCCCGGGCGCGCGGACAGCGCGGATGAAACGCACAGCCCGGCGGCGGATGCAGCGGGCTGGGAAACTCGCCGGACAAGGGGATGGCGGGCAGGCCCGCGCCCGGCGTCGGCGCCAGCACCGAACCCAGCAGCGCCGCGGTATAGGGATGGCGCGGCGCGTTGAAGACGTCGGCGGTCGCGCCCTCCTCCACCACCGCGCCGAGGTACATCACGGCCACCCGGTCGACGAGATGGTGGACGACCGCCAGGTTGTGGCTGATCAGCACCATGGTCAGGTTGAAGTCCCGCTGCAAGCCGCTGAGCAGGTTGAGGATCTGCGATTGCACCGACACGTCCAGGGCGGAGGTCGGTTCGTCGCAGACCAGGATTTCCGGCTCGCCGATCAGCGCGCGGGCGATGGCCACGCGCTGGCGCTGGCCGCCCGACAACTGGCTGGGATAGGCGTTGAGCAGATGCGGCGGCAGGCCCACGGCATGGGCGATGTCGGCGACCTTGCGGGCCCGCGCGCCGGCGCGCTCGCCGCGGACTTCCAGCGTCGCGCCGATGATGGCGGCCGCCGTCATGCGCGGGTTGAGCGAGGAATACGGGTCCTGGAACACGGGCTGGATCAGGCGCGCGCGCTCCAGCCGGCCATAGGCGGACACGGGCCGGCCGTCCACGAGCACCGTGCCGGAAGTCGGCGCTTCCATGCCCAGGAGCAGCTTGGCCAGGGTGCTCTTGCCGCAGCCGGACTCGCCCACCAGGCCCAGGGTCTGCCCCTTGTACACGTCGAGATCCACGCCCCGCACGGCCTGCAGGATGCCGCCGCCGACCTTGTAGTCGCGGGTCACCGCGTTGGCGCGCAGCAGCGGCGCGCCCGGCCTCATGCCAGGCCTTGCATCGGTCATCGCGCCGGACGTCGTGACGGATACGGCGCCGCGCTCCGCCGGCGCATCGGATGGCGCCGCCTTGCGCGCGCCCGCCGAATCGATGGCATCAAGATTCATGCCGCGCTCCTTGCCGGTATGTCTTCGCCCGCACCGGCGACGGCGGCGCGCGTGAAGCGTTGCCACGCATCGGCAGGCCGGCCGCCGCCATCGACCGGCAGCACGCAACGCACCGCATGGCCGGTATCGTCGTCCTCGCGCAAGGGCACCGGCCCGGCCGCACAGGCCGCGCCGGCGTAGGGACAGCGCTCCAGGAAACCGCAGCGCGTCAACGCGCCCGCCTGGCGCGGCACCACGCCCGGGATATAACCCAGCATCTCGCCCCGCCGCGTCGCCCCGGGCACCGGGATGGAACGCAGCAGGCCTTCCGTGTAGGGATGCAGCGGCCGCGCCAGCACGCTGGCGCAGGCGCCGGTTTCCACCACCTGGCCGCCGTACATCACGGCCACCCGGTCGGCGATGCCGGCCACCACGCCCAGGTCGTGCGTGATCAGCACCAGCCCGATGCCGGTCTCGCGCTGGATGCGCGCCAGCAAGTGCAGGATCTGCGCCTGGATGGTGACGTCCAGCGCCGTGGTCGGCTCGTCGGCGATGATCAGTTCGGGCTCGCACAGCAAGGCCATGGCGATCATGATGCGCTGGCGCAAGCCGCCGGACAACTGGTGCGGATATTGCGCCAGGCGCTGTTCCGGCGAGGAGACGCCGACCTGTCGCAGCAGCTCCACGCACCGCGCGATGGCGTCCGCGCGGCTGACCGCGCGGTGCTGGCGCAACACCTCCGTCATCTGGTCGCCGACGCGGTAACAGGGGTCCAGCGCGGTCATCGGATCCTGGAAGATCATGGCGATGCGGTTGCCGCGCACCTGGCGCCAGTCGCGCTCGGACAGTCCTTGCAGCGACGCACCCTTCAAGGCGATGCGCTGCGCGGTGATGCGCGCCTGGCGCGGCAGCAGGCCCATGATGGCCAGCGACGTCAGGCTCTTGCCGCAGCCCGATTCGCCCACGATGGCCAGGGTTTCGCCGGCCGCCACGCGCAGGTCCACCCCGCGCACCGGCCGCAACAGGCCGTCGGCCGTCGCAATTTCCACCGCCAGGCCGCGCACGTCCAACACGGGCTCGCCCGCCTCTCCCGGGGAAGATGCGCGCTCGGGATGCGCCGCCCGGCTCATGCCCTGCCCTCCGGCGCCGTGGCGTCGCGCAGCGCGTCGCCCAGCATGTTGATGGCCAGCACCAGCAGCACCAGCGCGGCGCCCGGCACGGCGATCAGGTAGGGGCGGAACATCAACTGGTTCTTGGCCTCGGCGATCATCAGCCCCCAGGTGAACAGCGGCGGCTGCACGCCCAGCCCCAGGAAGGACAGCGTCGCCTCCAGCAGGATGGCGTGCGCCATTTCGATGGACGCGACGACCACCAGCGGCCCCGTCAGGTTGGGCAGGATTTCCTTGAACAGGATGCGCGGCGTCGAACTGCCGATGGCGCGCGCGGCGCCGACGAACTCGCGGCCGGCGAGCAGTTGGGTGGCGCTGCGCGTGACGACGGCGAAGCGGTCCCACAGCAGCAGCCCGATGACCAGGATCAGCAGGGGCAGCGAGTTGCCCACCACCGCCACAACCACCAGGGCCACCAGCACCACCGGCAAGGTCAGGCGGATGGTGAGGATGAAGTTCACCGCCAGGTCGATCCGCCCGCCCCAATAGCCGGCGGCCACGCCCAGCGCCGTGCCCACCGCGCCCGAGACGAGCACGGTCAGGACGCCGACCACCAGGGAAATGCGCGCGCCGTACAGCAGCCGGGCGAAATAGTCGCGGCCCAACGCATCGGTGCCCAGCAGGTGCGCCCAGCTACCCTTGGGCGACCACACCGGCGGAATCAGGCGCTGGCTCAGATCCTGCAAGGCGGGATCGGCCGAGGTCAGCAGCGGTGCGCAGACGGCGCAGAAAACGATGATCAGCAGGATGCCTCCGCCGAACCAGAACCCGCCGTGCCGCAACGCGCGGCGCACGGCGGCCTGGCGCGGCGACAGGAGGCGCGTCGCGGCCGCCGCCGCGGTCGGCGGCGGCGCGATCGCCGGCGTGGATGCTTGCATATTCATCTCAGGAAATCCGGATGCGCGGGTCCAGCGCCGCGTTCAGCAGGTCCGCCAGCAAGGTCAGCAGCGCGTACACCACCGCGATCGCCAGCAGGATGGCCTGCACCACCTCGATGTCGGAGCGCTGGATGGACTGCCAGGCCAGATAGCCCAGGCCCTTGAGCGAGAACACCGTTTCGATGACGATGGAGCCGCCCAGCATGTAGCCCAGTTGCACGGCCGCCAGCGACACCACCGGGATGATGGCGTGCCGCAAGGCGTGGCGCAGCACCACGCGCCAGCGCGACAGGCCGTAGGCGCGCGCCGTGCGCACGTGGTCCGACTGCAAGGCCTCGATCATGCCGGATCGGGTCAGGCGCATGATGGCGGGCGCCGCGTTATAGCCCAGCGCCACCGCCGGCAGCACGAAATGCAGCCAGGTCGAGCCGCCCGACACGGGCAGCCAGCGCAAGGTCACCGCGAAGACGAAGATCAGCAGCATGGCGAAGACGAAGGACGGCACGGCCTGCCCCGCCACCGCCAGCCACAGCGCGAAACGGTCGACCAGCGTGTTGGGCCGCAGCGCCGCCAGCACGCCGAGCGGGATCGACAGCAGCAGCGTGAACGCCAGCGCCATCAGGCCCAGCCGCACGGTCACCGGCGCGTACTCGGCCAACACCGGCTGGACGGGCGTGCGCAGATAGAAGGAACGGCCGAAGTCGCCATGCAGCACCCGGCCCACCCAGTTGAAATATTGCTCGGCCAGCGGACGATCGAAGCCGTACACCTTGCGGATGTTCTCGACATCCTGCTGCGTGGCGTTCTCGCCGGCCATGGCGACGGCGGGGTCGCCCGACAGGTGCACCAGCGAAAACGCCACGACGGAGACCACCGCGACCACCGCCAACGTAACCAGCAAACGCTTGACTGCATAGGACAGCATGGGAAAAGACCGGCTGGGGCGCGCCCGCCGGCGCCGCCCGGTTGTTCAACCCTGGAGGATCACTTCCAGCGGGCCAGGTAGAAATGCGCCATTTCGTCGGGCGTCAAGGGATAGTCCAGGTCCTTGTTGAAGGCATAGGTGCGTCCGTAGGTGTACAGCGGCACGAAATACGCCTGGTCCTGGATGCGCGACAAGGCCTTGGCGTAGTACTCCTTGCGTTTTTCGGGATCGGTCGACGTATCGGCGGTCTCCAGCCAGTCGCGCACCTGGGGATCGCGGGCGTAGTCGTCGCCCGTGAACTTGAAGTAGTAGCTGGTCGACGCCGACGCGTCCAGCATGCCGTTGGACCCCAGCGTCAGGTGCGCCAGTTGCGCCTTGCCGCCGACCACGATGGGCCGCAGCGCGCCCCATTGCAGGAACTGGATGTTGGTGCGGATGCCGACCGCGCGCAGGTAATTCGCCACCGCCTCCGTGTACTGGCGGTCACGGTAGGCGTAGAAGGTGATGTCGAAGCCGTTCGGGTAGCCCGCCTCGGCCAGCAGCGCCTTGGCCTTGGCCGGATCGTAGGGATAATCGGGCACCTTGTCCGTGCAGCCGAACTGGTTCATGGTGCACATGGACTTCTGCACCACCGAGCCGGGGCCGATCAGGTTCTTCACCAGGGCCGCGCGGTCGATGGCGTAGAACACGGCGCGCCGCACGCGGATATCCTTCATCGGGTTGTCGCCGGAACGGCCCGAGGCATCCAGCGACAGGAAGGACATGCGCATCGTCGGGGCCGACTTCACCGTGATGTTGTCCTGCTCGGCCAGCAGCTTGGCGTTCTCCGGCGGCACGCCCCACATCCAGTCGATGCCGCCCGTCATCAGCTCCGAGACCTGCGTATCGACATCCGGGATGGTGCGCAGCACGATCTTGCCGATATGGGGCTTGCCCTTGGGACTGCCTTCCCAATATTGGTCGTTCTTGACCAGGGTCAGGGACTGGCCCGGCTTGTATTCCTGAAGCTTGTACGGCCCCGTGCACATCGGCAGCACCGCGCCGTAATCGCGCCGGGTCTTGCCGTCGGCGGTGGGCACCGTGGGCGCGTTGTCGTAGTGTCCCTTGGGGAAGATGGGCGACGTGCCCGTCAGGTATTCCAACGCGGCGGGCGCGGGATGCTTCGCATGGAAGATCACTTCATAGGGCGACACCACCTCGACGTTCTGTATCCAGTCGACCAGGGCGCGGAACGCCATGCCGCTGCTCTCGGGCGCCAGGGTGTTGAAGGTATAGGCCACGTCCTCGGCGGTCATCTCCTTGCCGTTGTGGAACTTGACGCCCTTGCGCAGCTTGACGTCCAGCGTGCGGTCGTCGGTCCACGCCCAGCTCGTGGCCAGCAGCGGCTTGTACTCGTTGGTGATGGGATCGCGGTGCACCAGGGAATCGCACATCGCGTAGGTCACGATCAAGGCTTCGCGCTGGTTGCCGTAGTAGATGTCCGGCGTATTCATCTCGGAGGCGGTGGCCCATACCAGGGTATCGTCCGCCTTGCCCGCCCACGCGGAACCGCCGCCCGCCGTCAGGACCGCGGCCGCCGCCACGCCCAGCAAGAATCGCTTGCCGCCCATTTCCTATCCCCTTGGCTAAATTGCATTCAAAATTGCATTCAAAAACCCCAAGGGATTTTGCCGACGCGGTCGGCCCGTGCCTACCTAGGACATACACTAGGGCCCCGGCGCGCGGGAAAGCGCCCTTCCCCGCGGAACGCGGGTAGGCCCTAAGCCCGCCCCGCCGGCGCCTGCCGCGGCAGCACCAGCGTGAAGGTCGTGCCATGGCGTTCGCCCCCGCGCCGGCTCTGCACGTCGATGCGGCCGCCCAGCACCTCGTTGACCATCTGCGCGACGATGTGCAGGCCCAGGCCGGTGCCGCCGTGCCGCCGGTTGGTGGTGTAGAAGGGATCGAAGATATGCGGCAGGTCCGCCGCGTCGATGCCCGCGCCGTCGTCGATGACGCGCACGACCACGTCGTCGCGCGCTTCGCCGTGGGCCTGGATGCGCAGCGTGCCGGCGCCCTGCGCGTTGTCGAAGGCGTGCGCCAGGGCATTGTTCAGAAGATTGCCGATCACCTGTTCCAGCGGGCCGGGATAGCTGTCCATGAACAGCCCCGGCTCCAGTTCCAGGCGCAGCTCGATCTGCCCTGGGTAAGGCCATTTGCGCAGGCGCGGATCGGCGTCCAGCACGACTTCGTCCAGGACGAAGGAGCGCCGTTCCATGCTAGTGCGGTCCACCGCCACCTGCTTGAAACGGCGCACGATGGCCGATGCCCGCCGCACCGCGGCATCGGCCAGCCGGGTAGCCTCGTCCGCCTCGGACAGGAAGCCTTGCAGCTCCGACTTGCGCAGGCCCGCCTCCAGCCGGCCGCGCAAGGTGTCGACGGATTGCGCCAACGTGTTGATCGCCAGGCTGGCGCCGCCCAGCGGCGTATTCAGTTCGTGCGCCACCCCGGCCACCATCAGGCCCAGCGAGGACAGGCGCTCCGCGCGCGACAGGTCCGCGCGCACATTGGTCAGATTGCCGTAGGCCTCGCGCAAGGCCTGGTTGGCGCGGCGCAATTCCTCCGCGCGCGCCTCGTCGTCGACCATGCCGCGCATCGTCATCCAGCCGTAGCGCAGCGTGACCAGCAGCGCGAGGGCCATGAGGGGCGCGAGCATCATCTTCCAGCTATCGGCCCAGCCCGCCGCCTGCCCCCGGTCGCCGCTCACCAGCACGATCACGCCGACCTTGGTGATCACGGGCCCCGCGCTCTCCATGTCGGTGAACGTATCCGTGCCTATGCGCAGCCGGCGAAAGGCATAGTCGCCGTCGCGCCCGCGGTAGCGGCCGTTGTTCTCGCGGCCCAGCGCCCGCCACAAGGCCGGGTCGGTATCGGAGACGCGGCGTTGCGGCGCGCCCAGTTGCCAAGCCCAGTCGTCGTCGGGCTCGGGTCCCTGCAGCCAGTAGCCGCTGTCGTTGAGCAGCAGCACCGTCAGGCCCTGGCGCCGGGCCAGGTCGTTCAAGCGGCTCAGCAGGCGCGATACCCGGTAATTGAGCACCACGACACCCTGGGCGACGTCGTGCTCGTAAAGCGGCGTGGCCACGCGCAGCGTCGGCACCAGCGGGCGCTCGACGCCGCCGTGCTCCTCATTGAGGTTGATCTGCGAGAAATACACCGAGCCCGGCGGCGTGCCGCGCGTCTCCTCGAAATAAGGTCCCGTGACCTTGTCCTGCAATTCGGACGGCGACGCCAGCACGGGGCTGCCCACGCGCCAGTTCACGCGCAGCCGCTCGCGGCCGTCCTGTCCCAGCCAGCGCACCTGGTCGTAGACCCCGGCCGTGCGCGAGAACGTCATGTACAGGCGCGCCATCGGCGAGCCGTCGGCGACGTTGTCGCGCGGCAGTTGCGCGGACATGTCGCTGAGAAAGAGCACGTCGTGCTCCACGCTGTCCAGCGTGCGCCGCAGGATTTCCATCGACTCGTCCAGCAAGCCTTCCCTTTCGCGCCAGAGCGGCTCCTGCGCCAGGGCGTCGAACTTGGCCCACAACCACGGAAAGCCCGTCGCGAAAACGACCAGCCAGGGCAGCAGCATGACGGCGAAGCGGCGCCGCACCGGCCGCGGCAAGGCGAGAAAGGCGCGCAGCAAGGAAGTCCGCGCAGGCGCGGCGGCAGACGGCATTACGCTCATGGGATGCCCTCCTGTCGCTTCGCGACTGCCTCCCCAAGGGAGGATTCGCGCTTGGGGCGGCCCGGCGCGCTCATCACCCTCCCAAGGCCTGCGCCTGCCGCCCCAATCGGTCCAGGAAGTCGTCGATGGGCTCGGGGCGGGCGTACAGGAAGCCCTGCGCGTACGGACAGCCGTGCGCCAGCAACCATGCCGCCTGGCCGGCCGTCTCCACGCCCTCGGCCACGAGCTGCATGTTCAGGCGCCGGCCCAGCTTGAGGATCATCTCCGCGATGACGTGATCGCCCGCCTCCTGGTCGATGGCCTGGATGAAATGACGGTCCACCTTCAGCGTGGTGACGGGCATGTCGCGCAGATAGGCCAGGGACGAATAGCCGGTGCCGAAGTCGTCGATGGCGATGGGAAAGCCCGCCTCGCGCAAACCGCGCAGCAGCACGCCGTTGCTTTCATGATCGTGCATGGCGACGCTCTCGGTGATTTCCAGCTCCAGGCGCCGCGGATCGACGCCGTATTCGGCGGCCAGGGCGATCAATTCCTGCATGAAGCCGCGCCGCGCGAACTGCACGGCCGAGACGTTGACCGCCACCTTGACGTCCTCGTGGCCCGCCCTGCCCAGCCGCGCCAGCGCCTCGCACGCCAGCCGCAGCACGCGGTTGCCCAGCGGAATGATCAAGCCGTTCGCCTCGGCCATGGGGATGAACTCGGCGGGCGGCACGCGCACCCCGTCCTCGCGGGTCCAGCGCGCCAGCGCCTCGGCGGCGATCACCCGGCCGGTGACGATATCCACCTGGGGCTGCAATTCGATGCCGATCTGGTCGCAGCGCACGGCGCGGGACAGCTCGCGCGAGCGGAGGAAGCGCTGGTTCAGCATCTGCTCCTCGCGCGCCTCGTACTCCGCCAGGCCCACGCCGTTCTTGATGGGAGAACGCCGCAGCAGCAGCGAACCCAGCGCCATCGCCGAGGCGGCGGAGCCCTCGTAGGCGTCCAGGTCCAGCCGCGCCGCGCGCACGCTGATGAAGACCTGGTCGTCGCCGCCATCCATGAATTCCAGTTGATCGACCTGGTCGTGCCCCAGCCGCTCGGCTTGCCCGAGGATGGCGAAGGTGTCGTCGTGCAGGCGCGCCACCAGGCTGGGCGGCGGAAAGACCGCGAGCAGCCGCGCCGCCATCTTCTGCAGCATCAGGTTGCCCTGCTCCACGCCCAGCGCCAGGCAACTGGCCGTGTACTGGTCCAGCTCGACGAACAATATCGCGCGGTCGCGCGGCGCCGGCTGCTCCAGCACCGGCGCCAGGGCCCGCAGCATGGCGTTGGCGTTGGGCAGGGACAGCAGCGTGTCCTCGTAGGCCACGCGGTCCAGCCGGCTGTTCAAGGCGACGTTGATCAGGCCGGAGTTGATGTGCGCGGCGAAGACCCGCAGCAATTCATGCTCGGTGGGGTCCAGCACGCGGCCCGTGGCGATATAGGTGGCCGCGTGCGGGCCGTCCTCCGCTCCGGGGAAAAACAGCACCTGGCTGGCGCCGCCGTCGACGTTGGCGCGCAAGGTCAGCGCCCGCACCAGGGCATCGCGGATCTCTCCCTGGCGCAGGTCCCCCAGGGCCATGTCGATGGCGTCCGCCAATCGGCCCGCGGCGCCCACGATGCGCGCCTGCAAGGGGTCGTGCTGCGCGCCGCCGTCCTCGGCCACGCACACCAGGCCTTCCGGCGCCACGCCCAGCAGGCGCGCCAGCTCCAGCACCACGCGTTGCGAAAAATCCGCCAGGCTGCGGGAACGGGTCAGGCAGTTGCCGGCCTCCACGATCACCTGCAGGCCCTTGCGGGCGCGGCCCAGGGCGCGAATCTGCTCCCAGGTGCGCAGGTTGCTCATGAGGATGCCGTGCAGGCGTTCCACCGTGAGGTCCGTCTTGAGCCAGTAGTCGCTGATGTCCAGTTGCGACAGGGACTGCTTCATCGGCGCCATGCCGGGCTGCCCGGTCAGCAGCACCACGCGCACCTCGGCGTTGCCCAGCACTTCGCGCACGCTGCGCACCAGCCTCAGGCCGGCATCGTCGGTCTCCATGACGACGTCCAGCAGGATCAGCGCGATCTCCTCGCCCTCGGCAAGCAGGCGCGCCGCGGCGGCGGCGGAATTGACGGAAAGAATGCGGACCGGCTCGCCCAGGAAGGTGAAATTGGCCAATGCCAGGCGCAGCGAGCGCTGGAATTCGCCATCGTCGTCGACCGAAAGAACGGTAAAACCCGTCGCGGCGGCCTGCGCGCCGTCGTCGCTGCCCGGCGTCCGCGCCGCGCCTCCTTCCGGTTCGGCCGCGAACGTGAAGAGATCGCCGTCCTCCGCGCCCTCGTGCCCGGTTTTCCCTCCTGCGGCCATCTGCCCCCCTATGCCTTGTCTCGACTTTTCCGGATCCAGGGTCCGGCGCAGCCAGCCGTGCGCAAGCTGTGTTCTACGAGTGTTCTACGATTGTGAATAGAACTTATATCCCAGCATATTAATAGAAACAATAGGTTTCTCACGCGCGGAAGTCCTATCCCTCGTATGACAACTGCGAGAAAGTAGGAATCAAACAGGCCAATCCCCGCCATGTCGATCCCGCGGATCGTCATTCGTCGTCGCAATGAAGCGAAGCCGCCCGCCGGGCGGTCCGACACCCCAGGAGACCCCGCCATGAACACGACCGTCAAACCGATTCCCCCGGACACGCACACGGTGACGCCGCATCTCGTCTGCCGCGACGCGGCCGGCGCCATCGACTTCTACAAGAAAGCCTTCGACGCCGCCGAACTGACGCGCCTGCCCGGCCCGGACGGCAAGCTGATGCACGCCATGCTGCGCATCGGCGATTCCAAGGTGATGCTGGCCGACGAAATGCCGAGCTGCGGGTCGTTCAGCCCCGTCGCGCTGAAGGGCACGCCCATCACGCTGCACCTGTACGTCGCCGACGTCGACGCCGCCTACGCCCGCGCCATCGAAGCCGGCGGCAAGGCCATCATGCCGCCCGCCGACATGTTCTGGGGCGACCGCTACGGCGTCCTGGAAGATCCCTACGGGCACCGCTGGTCCATGGCGACGCACACGCGCGACATGACGCCGGAGCAGATGGACAAGGAGATGAAGGAAATGATGGCCAACTGGAAACCGCCGGGACAATAGGAGGACCGGCGCGGAAGACCAGGCAGGAGGGCCGGCCGGGAAGACCGGCCGGCAGGACCGGCGCGCCGCCTCAGCCCGCCCGCAGGCCGAGGAATCCCGGCACCGCCAGCATGGCGCCCAGCCGGGCGCCGGCCACCATGGCCGGCGTCACGCGCTCGGCCGGCATCAGCAGGTTCAACGTGCCCAGGCAGACGTCGCCCATCACCACCGGCACGTTGATCACCGATTTCAGGCCGAGCGACGCGATGGCGGCATGGTCGTCGAACGACTCGCGGATCGCCGCCTCGCCCTCGCCCACGTACACGCGCCGCTCCAGCAGCACGTGCCGTCCCCACGGCATGCCCGCCTTGTCCTTGGAGCCGCCCGGCGGATAGGACCGGGGGTCGGAGCTGTAGAGGCGCCGCACGGCGACGCGCTCGGCCTCGAAACGGTTGACCGTGCACAGCGTATGGCCCAGCAAGGGGCGCAGGTAACGGTCGATGGCGCCGAACAGCGCCACCGGATCCCGGCCGGCGCAGGCCGACGCGAGCGCGTCGACATCGAGCAGCGGCGCGGCGGCCGACAGATCCAGGGTCGGGGTCATATTCAATCCTCGGCGCGGATGCCCAGTTCGCGCACCAGCTTGCCGTACTTGTCGGCGTCGCGCCGCAACACTTCGGCGAACTGCGCGGGCGTGGTCTGCAACACCTGCACGCCGATGTCGCCCATCTGTTTCCGCACGTCCGGCAGGGCCAGGATGCGGTTGATTTCCTTGTTCAGCTTGTCGACCACGGCGGGATCCATGCCCGCCGGCCCGAACGCGCCATACCATACGGCCAATTCGTAGCCCGGCACGGTTTCGCCGACGGTGGGCACGTCGGGCAGCAGCGGCGAACGCTTGTCCTCCGTCACGGCCAGCAGCCTGAGCTTGCCGGAGTTGACGTGGGGCAGCGTCTGCGTGCCCGCGCTGAACAGCAACTGGGTGCGGTCGGCGACGGTGTCCAGCACCGCGGGCGCGCCGCCGCGATAAGGCACGTGGGTCATCTTGATGCCCGTGGCCTTCTCGAACATGGCCGCGCTCAGATGATTGGTCGAGCCCGCGCCGGCCGATGCGTAGGCCAGCGTGTGCGTCTTGGCGTAGTCGATGAACTCCGCGACGTTCTTCACCGGCAGCGCGGGATTGACCACCATGGTGTTGGTGACCAACGCCAGCTCGGCGATGGGCGTGAAGTCCTTGACGCCGTCGAACGGCATCGTGGCGTACAGCGCCTGGTTCATGGTGTGCGTGCTCATCGAGCCGATCAGCAGCGTGTAGCCGTCCGGCTTGGAACGCGCCACGTAGGACGAGCCGATGTTGCCCGAGGCGCCGGAGCGGTTCTCGACGATCACCGACTGGCCCAGCGAGGTCGTCAGGTGCTGCGACAACAGGCGCGCCAGGATGTCGGTGGAGCCGCCCGCGGCCCAGGGCACCACCAGGGTGATGGGCTTGTCGGGATAGGCGGCCGCGGCCAGCGCCGGCATGATGGCCAATGCGGCCAGCGCGCCGCGGAAGAAACGTCGGAAGGAAGGCATGAAAATCCCCTTATCGCAAAGAGCCGGTGCGTATGCCGGCGGAAACCCTGGCGCCGCGCGCATCGCGCGAAGCCGGACCATTTTTCTCGGGCCGCGGGCGGCGCGGCCGCGCCATCAGCGGCCGACCGCGTAGCCCTGCATGCCGCGCGGATTGGCGCCCGCGCGCAGCAGCAAGCCGCCGCCGGCCGCCGGTTCGCGCGCGCAGGCGCTGATGCGGCCTTCGGACCAGTCCGCGCCGACCTTGACCTCGTGCCCCGCGGCGCGCAGTCCTTCCAGCGTGGCCGCCGGCATGCGGCCTTCCACCGTGATGCGGTTGAGCGTGGTCGAGCGCGGCCAGAACGAACTCGGGAAATGATCGACATGCCAGGACGGCGCTTCGATGGCCTCCTGCAGGTTCATCCCGTGCAGCGCGTGGCGCAGGAAGAAAGGCGCCGTCCACTGGTCCTGCTGGTCGCCGCCGGGCGTGCCGAAGGCCAGGTAGGGCTCGCCGTCGCGCAGGGCCATGCCCGGCGACAGCGTGGTGTTGGGCCGCATGCCCGGACGCAGCGAACCGGGCAGCCCTTCGTCCAGCCAGGTCATCTGCAGGCGCGTGGTCAGGGAAAAGCCCAGTTCCGGCACCGCCGGGCTGGACGACAGCCAGCCGCCCGACGGCGTCGCCGCCACCATGTTGCCGTCGCGGTCGATGACATCGATGTGGCAGGTGTCGCCGACGAAGATCTCGCGCGCCGCCCACTCCTGCACGGGCGGCAACTGGGCGAAGGTCGGCTCGCCGACGCCGAAGCGGGTATCGGATCTGGCCAGCGTGCGCGCGGCGGCCTCCAGGTCAGGCAGGCGCGGCGCGCGCCCCTGCGGCTGCCCGGGGTCCAGCGCCTTGCCGGCCTGTTCCGTGATGCGCGCGGCGCGCGCGCGGGCGTATTCGTCCGACAGCAGGCCCGCCAGCGGCACGTCGACCGCGTCGGGATCGCCGTACCACGCCAGGCGGTCGGCGAAGGCGAGCTTGGCGGCCTCGGCGATGCGGTGCACGAACTCGGTGGAATCGGGCGCCACGCCGTCCAGGCCCAGGTGGCGCGCCATGGCCAGTTGCTGCAACA